>VGVA01000088.1 GCA_016874115.1 Gammaproteobacteria bacterium | reverse complement strand
TTTTAACGCTTTTCGAACCGTAGGGCGAGAAAGTTTAAGACTGCGCGCAATTGAGCTGATGCTCTCGCCGCTCACAAAATGACGCCGTCTGATTTCGGCTATAAATTCCATCGATAACACCCAGGGTGGCTCCGGTAAAAAGACCGGATGATTGCACACTATCGGGGTGGTAATTTTTCAATGTTGATTTCCCCGATTCCCTGGTAAGTTTTGCATGTTGATTAACAGCCTAATCAGGATTCAAGCAGGGTAATAATTTTTTTAAGTTTGGCGATATCTACATCAAATCCTATAAAACCACAAAATCCCCGGCCACCAGACTCAAATTGGTACCGATTATGGCCACAGGAATAGCCAGACCTTTACCACTCCCATCCGCATCATAGGACAATGTTCCGGAATTACTGTCATAAATCAGATACTGATTGGCAGTCTGTACAGAACCCTGATTTTTTAACCAGAGTTCCGAGGCTTCGACACCAACACCCAATTTCTTAAAAATACTGGCTTTCAATCCAATCAGATCTTCACTGGGATTAAAGTCGGTGATGGTGTCCACATTGGTTTTTGCATTCAATGCAGTGCTGACGACAAACGTATCTTTACCTGCACCGCCGGTCAATGTGTCGTTACCTTCCAAACCAGAAATCAAGTTATTGGCTGAATTGCCGACGATGAGATTGTTGGATTTATTGCCGGTGGCCGTAATTTCGCTTAGGCCAAATAACTTTAGGTTTTCCACATTCAAGGGCAAGGTAAACGATGCACTGGAAAAGACCGTATCGGTGCCCTGATTGGCCGACTCCGTGATGACAATCCCCGATGGATTAACGATATAGCTGTCATCGCCTTTACCCCCTTGGTATTTGGCGGTGGTATTCAAAGCGGTATCAAACACATCATTGTTACTGGTTCCCGATATAACCCCTTTGACAACCGAAGTGGTAATGGTCGATTTAGGCAAAACAAAGACACTCTCTTTTGAGGTCACAGTTTCTGTTGTGTTACCTCCGTCAGTGTAGGAAGCACGAACAGACAATGATTCCCCTCCGTCTTGAGCCGATACGACATAAGTTTTAGCGTTGGCCCCGTTAATTGCAACGCCTGATCTCAACCATTGGTAAGTAATTGAACCTAATCCATCCAGGTCAGCAATTGAATTGGTTGCGGTCAGAGTCTCTCCCTGCACTCCGGAACCACTTAAAGTGACAGAACCGGTTGGAGCATCATTAATGTTGGCCACTTTGGCTGTGGCGGATGAACTGACTTTTTCAGCCGTGCCGTAATTGTCGGTATAACTTGCATTTACACTGATGGCCTTACCTACTTGAGATTGGCCCAATATAAAAGTGTTGCCAGTGGCATCCGAAATGTTTGAACCATCTTCTAGCCATTGATAACTGATAACACCTAAACCATCTACATCCGCCAAGGTATTGGAAGCTATTAAGGTTTGTCCTTGAATTGTTGCTCCACTGATGGATACAGCACCTGTAGGCAGTGCATTGATTTTTGATGATGAGGGTAACGAAACAGAAAGACTGTAAGGTGACGTTGCTGTTGAGGTGATTCGTGAGATAACTTGCGCTGGCGTCCAATCTGGATGCTGCTGAAATAAAAGAACAGCAAGACCGCTCACATAAGGCGTAGCAGAAGAGGTGCCACCGTCTTCATAATAAGCATAGCTGTTATTTAATTGTACTTGCCAGCCACTAGAAGGCGCCACAACATAGGGTACATCAACGCTACCGAGTTTATTTGAACTACGAAACAAATTATAGCCGTCCATATTCCAATTACCCACCACAATGTAATTGTTTAACCCATTCCAAGCAAATGCAGGCATGTTTAGTGAGTCTTTGAAATCATTCCCTGCTGAAACAGCAATTAAAACATTATGATCTTGTGCGTATTTAGCGGCAGAATAGAGCTCATTGCTTTTGTAGGTTCCAGAGCTACCTTGTGAAAGACTGATAACCTTAGCGCCATGATCAACAGCGTAGCGAATACTTTGGGCACTTTTTGAGTCCGTTATACCAGACCCATCATCTATCGAATCTTTTATATTGAGAATGCTTGCTGCAGGGGCTACCCCAATTGTATCGTATAGACTTCCTTCTACTTTTAAGGTGGCTGAACCCGCTATAATGCCAGCAATGCCAGTTTCATGGGGATGGGTACCTGCTATGGGGTTGGAATCATTATTACCAAAGTCATAGCCCTCTATAATACGTCCGCTGAACTCAATGTTATTGGAATCGATTCCTGTACCTATGACAGCAACCGTTACCCCTTTCCCATCGTAACCTTGTTTCCAAAGATTGTAGCTATTGATGTATTTTAATGCCGCTGAATTGTCATATGAAGTGATTCGACTGCCAGTGAAAGGAGCTTCACTATAAGTTGCATCGAGCGCTTTTGCTACATTGATAATGCCATAGCCAAAAGTTTGATGAATATACTCATCTGCACTTAGCGTAGTTTTCGGTATTGTTAAATTTGAATCATCGAAAGTAAATTCAATACCGGTTTTACTTAAAACTATTTGATCCGTATCCCCGTAAAACTCCGCAACAAAATTCCCATCTAAATCTCGAATTCGCCAAGCATGTCCAATGAATGCACTTTGTCTAACATCAGTGCCATTAGTTGGAACTGTTTCATAGCCCACCTCAACTCCATTTAGGTCAACCCAATAGAGTTTAATTGCATAACTAAGATTATTGATAATCGATGTGTATCCTTGTCCTCCACCATTAAATGATTTTAGTGTTAAATTTGGAGCATTCTGCGTAACTTTGAATGTTGTCATACTGGCTAACTCAAGAAAAAAGTAATCCCCCATTTTTAACCGAAATTAATAGTAGAGGTTAGTGTGCCATTGCTAGTTTCTGCTTTGGCGTAATTCCACCCAATGCCATATTGGATCGTTCGTGATTATATGTCACTGGGTGTATGGTGTCTTCACTCGAAGCTGCTTCCGGCTACTTATCCTGCTCAATCCCTTGAATGCAATCCCTCGGCTATGAAGACTTTAGGCTCCTGGATGAGTTCATCTAAGGCCGAGGCTGTTCACAATGAGAGTACACCCCAATAGAAGAATAGAAACGGCGAGTATATGGTTGTTGACTTATAAACGAATTTTATTGATCGCCAGCACTGAGAGCTTGAACAGCTTGCCGATGAATACAAAGTTATTGCGCCCTATGAAGAATTTTCTTACCCCGAGTAGAGGCCTTTAAGCGCAAAGCGTAGAAAAATTTATTGGAACCTAGCAGCATTAATTCGACAAAATCACCCTCTGCCTGTGCAAATTACTATGCTAAGTAAAGCTGGAGGGACCCAAATCAGATTTTTTGGGGGGGGGCCGGGTACTGGGGGTGGCAGTTTGCAGAATTCAAGAAGGGGTGTAGGGGTGGATCGGCTTTATTGCATAAATCAGTAACCAATTGATTTATATGAGTTATTTTTGAAGGCAAAATTTGATGATTTTCTTCAAAATCAATGAGTTAGTTTTTATTTGTGCAACAAAGCCTAACGCAACTACAACATTAAAGCTTTTGGCGAATTTGCCTGAACTAACCAATTAGGTTAATATCTGAGACATGGAAAAGCTGACACCCCATTGCAAGCTGTCGATTATCAAGGCGCTGATTGCTGACGGTAAGATTAAGACAACCAGGAGCGCACGGGAAGGCGCAGCGGCTTTGGGGTTTGATTTCGATGGCATGCTGGCGGTAATCGATGGCTTAACAGCAGCAGATTTTTACAAAACATGACCACCCATGCCGACCATCGAGTCTGGCAAGATGTTTACCGACCCAAAACTTCAGCGGGTGATATTTACCTGAAACTGACCGTTATTGATGATGTGCTGGTTGTTTCTTTTAAGGAGTTGTAATGATGAAATGTCCATCTTGCGGCGCAGCCGATCTGCTGAGAGATACCCGAGAGGTGCCCTACAGTTACAAGGGTGAGTCGACAATTATCCCGAATGTTACCGGCGAATTTTGTCCAGCCTGCGATGAAGTGATTACTAATGCCGAAGAATCAAAGCGAATCATGGCCTTGATGATGGAGTTTAACAAACAGGTCAACGCATCGATTGTTGACCCCAGCTTTATCGCCAGTGTCCGCAAAAAGCTTGCGCTTGACCAAAAGGAAGCCTCTGAGATTTTCGGCGGCGGCATCAATGCCTTTTCACGCTACGAGAACGGCAAGACCAAGCCACCGCTGGCGCTGGTGAAATTGCTCAAAGTCTTAGACAGGCATCCGGATTTATTGGACGAAATTCGGACGGCTTAACGCGGTTTCAGGCGCTGTCCCATGGGACACTGGCGGGACACTCAGCCATAAAAAACGGCAACAATGAGCAACATTGGGCAACAAGGAATCTTGTCTATGTAATTGAATTTATAGTTATTATTTGTTGCGAGCTGTTGTGGCTTATTGATTTGTTGGGACTGTTAATCACCGGGTCGGCGGTTCGAGCCCGTCCGGGGGAGCCAAACAAATCAAGGGCTTGCATTGAAAAATGTAGGCATTTTTTATGTGTGAAATTTTCTGGGCAACCTCTGGGCAACTTTGTTCACGAATCCCGCTTTATTACCAACAGCCTGTTTCAGGAATTCTCCAACCTTTGAAGGTTCGCGCCCAGCCGTTTGAGTACTGAAATCATTCCACGATAAACATCGTCGGCATAACGCATTTGCTGCAACATTAATCGGTTGTATGTACTCCAGTGCATTCCCTTCGGTTTATTTTCATTTTGATTGGCAATTCCTGGTTGCCAGCCCAGACGCGCACGGATTTTGTTCGCACCACGATGTCCACGATCACCCTTGTCCTCCCGTTGGCTTTGGTAAGCCAGTTGATAGCAATGCCGGCAAGCGTAGTATTTACCTCCGGAATAAAGTATCGCTACCCGACGCCCACAACCAACAACGGGGCACGTAAACCAATAACGCACGCCGCCATAATGACAGGGTGTCGTTTGCAGTCGAACCGGATAATCCAGCGGTTCCCAGTTTTCTGAGCCGGGCGCGCGATAGTTGTAGATCAGGCGTAACTGTCCTGTTTCCACCCTGGCAGCAATCGACGCAATTTTTTCACTGTTCCGCGACCACTGCCAGTTGATATGACTACCGGCAAACAACAGCCCATCACGTTGCCAACGCCGAATGTCGATTTGCAAAAAATTCTCCGTGACATTCGTGCCAAATTTTCGACCGCTACCAAATCCACCCATTTTTATTTTTCCGAAATCATTAAGCAAATTAACCGGTTTGTTCACCGTCAAAATCGGCTTCAACCCTTGTCTGTTCTGACGTAGACGGCGCTTCCATAACAGGTATTTTTTCAGCCAATTCTGCGGCAATAATCGCCTTGATTTGAGCCTGCCAGTCGTCATTTCTGTGCATTTCGGGGTATTTATATTGATCAATAACCGGATTTGCCAGCCTATTTATCAATGGATTGTCACCATTGAGTTGCTGAACGACTACGGTTAATGGCGTTGGTGCTTTTCCAGCTGGTTTGCCGACCAGATACTGTGCCAACCATCCCCGCGCCTGTGCATCGCCTTGTTTCGCGGCAGACAAGCTGCTGCTGACCACATCCCGCCAATCTTCCAGCGTCACGGCTTCCAGTAGCGCCGCCATGTAATCGCCTTCGGTGCGGCTGTGCTTGGCGGTGCCTTTGATGTAGTTCTGCGATTGCTGTTTACGTCGTGCCATGGGTGTTTCTTCCTCGTATTTTAAAATGATTGCCTGTTTTTTTCAGCCGCGCCAATTTGCATACGACGCGGCTTCAAAACCGATTAAACCGACAAAACCGATTCCACCTTCCACTTGGCGGCATTCAGCGATGAGCTGTCTTGCGCAAAGCGCAAACCATTAACCACTTGGCCGGCATGGTGTTTGATCCACCAGCCCAGACGCTTGCGATTGATACTGCCGTCCCGTTCACCGGCAATGTCGGTGATGGCTTCCAGTAGCGACTCATTCAAGCGCTCATAGCCAACGCCGCGTATATGGGCTGCGTTGATGGCGTCTTTGACCAACGCTGGCGTTTGGCCGAAGCGTACCTGCCAAGCCTGCATAAATTCCCCAAGTACCTCTCGATCAGGATCATCATTCATGGCCGCAAAAATACAGGCGGCTGGATCTGGCAAGCCCAGCCATAACAAGGGCTGACGGCAAAAGTCCGACCAATTGGCATAGCTAGCTATGGTTTTACATTCGGTTTTAGAGCAACCAGCCGCAAACCAGGCGCGGACAATGGTCAAGGCCAGTGACACAAAGCGGCCTCGATGAGCTCGGACTTCCGCCACCGGTTGCTTGCGAAAATCCCGTGCTGCCGGTGTTTCACAGGCTGGATCTAGGGTAATGGTTAGCACGCGTCGAGTCATATCGCGTACCGGATCGACATTGTTACCGCTCGATAAAAACAAGGCGCGGGTGCCTACTTCGGCAGTTTTGCTTTGTCCCAATATCCGCCCATAGACAAATTCGCTGGTCAGCGCGGTACACAAGGATTTGTGAGGGATTAAATCGCTGGTCAAGTTATCAAACTCGCCAACAGCAGGTGCGGTCAATAATTCCGCCAGTAGCAATTTCCGGCATTCATCATCATCCGTTGGGAAAGCATGCGGCGTGCCTTTTTGTGGAGTGGCAAAGGCGGTCAGCAATTCGCACAAATAGCTTTTACCACTGGCAATGCTGGGCGCTTTGACATGAAACATCGGCGCTTGTGACAGCGACGGCCTGACAACAGCAGTCAAAATGGCCGCCAGGGTTGCCGCCCTATCGTATTCTGTCTTGAATGCGAACTCGCTCAACAGCTCGAATAATTCAGTGCTAGATTGTTCGGCTTGCTGCCGTGTGGGCTCAGCGGGCACCATGAATTGTCGTGCATCGAATACCCCAAACATGCCGGTTGCCGCGTCATAACCAGCATCCATCATCAGGCTGCCATCTGGTCTTAAATACGGCTGGCGAGCAATGCCGTTCAACACCGGCAAGTGTGGATATACGGTAGCATCGTGCAATACGCGACTATGCTTTTCCGGCGGATCGCACACCACCCATTCTTCACTGCGTTTGTCGTAACGTTGCCAGACGGCCAGCCCTGCTAGTGCTCGTGTCAAACTCGGCAATGACAGGACTTTGACGGCAGTTTCCCGCGTGCCGGGGTCTGTAGTGATGGTTACGATGACACCGCCACGCTGATAGTGCCTTAGTGTTTTCGCTAGTTCCTGTTCTGCCGCATCGCAAATGCGCGGTAACTCACCAGCTTGCACCAGAATCAGCGGCTTGTGTTTGGCGTCGAGCCTGCTGATCTCAAAAAAGCCATGCAAGGCACTGACGCGCCGATCGGCGCAGTGACCATGCATGCATTTGAAACCACCTAATGGATAAGATTCGCTGGGTTCAAAATAGGCAGTGCCCTGATCCACTTGGCCGGTATGTTCATGCAACCAAGGACAGGTTATATCGTGTTTACCATCGCCCTACGGTTGTTTGTAACGCCTTGATTCTTTGAGTGCCACTATCACCGGATTTTCTGACGCGCGAGGAATATGCACGTCATCCTGGTGTTGATCATGGTCTACATTTTTTCGTGCATGGGTGCGACGCTGTTGTGCGGTTTCTTTCAGCTCGATCTGCAAACCCTCAACGATGGCTTGCACCGAATAGCGAAGGTGCGGCTGCCAGCCGGTCAATCGACAACGCCAAAGCATACCCTCATCACTCAGGTGTTTGCCATTGGTCGCCACCGGCAAACGACCAAGCCGAGAGCAAGGGCCGTTTGCGCCAGGGTCGGTCAATCCGGCATTAATAATGGCCGTCAACAATTGATCGGCTTCCAGCGGGTGAGTTATCGGTTCCGCCAGGATAAAACCTAACTGAAAATTATCCATGGAAGTTTCAATCATCCAACTGGGTTGAAGAGTGATTCTGCCCAAGGGCACCTTGTTGCCAACATCATCCAGCATCACCGCATACAGCGCGGCAAATTGTTTTTTCTGGCGGCGATATTTGCCGGACTCATCCGGTCTGAAGCTGGCAAAGCTGATGTAATTGTTCCGCTCATCAATCAATGGTGTTTTGCCCGTAATCCAGGGCATACCGAACCATGCGCTTTTGCTGACTTCGGAGGGATTACCCTCGAAGCTGACGACAATAGGGCGTTCAGCGCCTACAATTTCACCGAAAATGCCCGTGATGAAATCGGCATTACTGATCAGACTAAAATCGCTTTTGTCGCTTTTATCGGTTTCCTGAGAGGCAATTTCAGGAATTGGCAGCGAATGAAAAATTTGTTCTGTCATGTCAAAATCTCCTATAGATTTTGCCGAACAAGTGGATTTGCGCTAAAATAGCGATGCGCTATCGTCTAAATTTAGGCAAAACATCCCCCAGCCCGGCTTGGTTAAAAACTAGGTCGGGCTATGTGTTATTTAACGGTGCTGCTTTCGATGAAAGCTTTGAGATCAAGCGTTCGGTACTTGATCTGTCGACCAATCCGAACAAATAGAATCCTCACCTCACCGGTCGAGCGCCACTTAATCAAAGTAGCTGCCGGAACCGCCAGCAGGGACGAAGCCCCTTCGGTATCAGTGAGCGTGCGATGTCTAACGACAAGTTTTTGAAGCTCATAAATTTCCTTGCAGCAGCGCTGCGTTGGTCATCTATGGCATGACGTGGACATGCATTGCCATTGCCATGAGTTTTCTAAAACAAAATCATTTTGGTTAGGCTTGCCCCTAAGCACAAAATGAAAATTTGTATTTACAAAACAAATGGTTTTCTGAACAATAGCACCTGCTAAACAAAGCGTTGATGCCGAACAACTTTTTTGGTTGTTCGGTTTTTTAACGCTCGACGTTTGGCAACAAAAACAAAAATAATGTTTCGGAGAGCACTGAAAGCATTTGTTTGTTTCGATCCGCGTCAGCTTTTGATGGTGGATTAACAAAATTCAAGCCCTGAATTGCTAGAGGTTGCCGCCGCTTACGCTTCAGGGCTTTTTCGTTTCAGCAACATGCTGGAACTGACATGATTTTACCACATATAGCGCCGGATGCTCTGAATTTGTAAATATAACACAACATATTGCGTTTTCTGACGCTGCGATTGCTTGCGCTTGTTGTTTTTGCTTTTCTGGTACATCCTATTTCTCATTCAAGCTTAAGATCCCTACAAACCTACTCTAAACGTCAGGCGTTAGCCCCCAAAACAGGCTAACGACATAACAAAGTCGACTTTCATTTGTCGGGTGTCAAACGGCTTTGAAAAGTTTCCACTAAAGAGCGCCGAATAGTTTCCAGCCAAACTGTAAGGTTATAGGTTTTCTACCGCCTTTTTGCGTTGCTTAAATCGATAGGAGTCGTTGCCGGTTTCCAG
>VGVA01000087.1 GCA_016874115.1 Gammaproteobacteria bacterium | reverse complement strand
GCTGGATGTGGAACCGGCTAAATTCTATGTTCATCGCCACATCCGGCCGCAGTATGCTTGCCGGACTTGCGAAACGGTGGTAGCTGTGGCGGTTCCGCCGGCGATTATTGACGGCGGCCTGGCTGCCCATCCTTAAAATCGAGCCGAAAGCCGACTGCGCCCGCTACGACGCCTTAAGGGAGCACCGCCATGGTTATTGACCGCCACGCCCAACTGAAAGTCCTGCAACTGCACGGCATGGCCGCCGCTTGGCAGGAATGGCGGGTTGAGTTCGCCAGCCAACAACGGCCGGTGATGCCGGAAGTCTGGCTCGACCGCCTGATTGCCGCCGAACAGTCCGACCGCCATGCCCGCCGCCTGAACTATCAACTGCACCTCGCCAAGTTGCCGCACCACCGCGACTTGGTCGAGTTTGATTGGCCAGAACGCCTTAATTAATCAGGTATTAATGAATGAATTTATTAAAGGAAAACCCTATGAAATCGATTAATTTCATCAGTTATAAACAGATTATTTTCGCCCTGGTTGCCTTATTAATGGCAAGTACACAAGCACTGGCGGAACGGACAATTTTAAACGTCTCCTACGACCCCACCCGCGAACTATATAAGGAATACAACCCCTTGTTTATCAAGCATTGGCAGGAGAAAACCAAAGAAACGGTGGAAGTCCAGCAATCGCACGCCGGCAGCGGCAAGCAGTCCCGCGCCGTCATCGACGGTCTGGAGGCCGATGTCGTGACTTTGGCTTTGGCTTATGATGTTGATCAGCTTTACAAGCAGGCACGGTTAATACCGGAAAACTGGCAAACTCTCTTACCCAACAACAGCTCGCCTTATACCTCAACCATCGTTTTTATCGTGCGCAAGGGCAACTCCAAGCAGATTAAGGATTGGTCTGACTTGGTTAAAGACGGTGTTAGCATCGTCACGCCCAACCCCAAAACTTCGGGTGGTGCACGCTGGAATTACTTGGCGGCGTGGGCTTATGCCTTGAAGCACAACAATAACAGCGAAGATGCCGCCAAAGCCTTTATCGGCAAGCTGTTCAAGAATGCCGCCGTGCTGGATACCGGCGCTCGCGGTTCGACCACCAGCTTTGTCGAGCGTGGCATCGGCGATGTGCTGATCACCTGGGAAAACGAGGCTTATCTGGTCTTGAAAGAATTTGGCGCGGATAAGTACGAAGTTGTAACACCGTCGTTCAGTATCCTGGCGGAACCCCCGGTGACGGTGGTGGAAAAAGTTGCCAAAAAGAACGGCAATGAAGACATCGCTAAGGAATACCTCAGTTACCTGTACAGCAAGGAAGCCCAGGACATTATCGGCAAGAATTTTTACCGTCCCAGCGATAAAGATATTGCAGCAAAGTATGCGCAGCAATTCCCGCAACTAGAGTTGATAACCATTGCCGAGCTGGGTGGCTGGAACGAAGCGCAAAAGAAGCATTTTGCCGACGATGGCGTGTTCGACCAGATTTATACGGGCGGTAAATAATTCGTAGGGTGGATAAGCGCAGCGCATCCACCTTATGAGGAATTGTTTTGGTGGATGTGCTGCGCTTATCCACCCTACATATAATCCACATTAATGTATATCAACAACTTGCAAAGTGGACAACCACAAGTAGAAAGGTAGTTATGTCACAAAGCCAAATCATGCCCGGATTCCGTCCAGCCTTGGGGTTTACCCTGGTGTATCTGAGCCTGATCGTCCTGATACCGCTTAGTACGCTGGTATTCAAAAGCTTCCAGTTAAGCTGGGATGATTATCTGAGAATTATCGGCAGCAAGCGGGTTCTGGCCTCTTTCCGGGTCAGTTTCGGCAGCGCGTTGATTGCCGCCGCGATCGCCAGTGTGTTCGGCGTGATCGTGGCTTGGGTGATGGTGCGTTATTCGTTTTTCGGACGTAAATTTTTCGATGCCATTATCGACTTGCCCTTCGCCTTGCCAACCGCCGTGGCGGGTATCGTGCTGGCGACCATCTTTCAACCCACCGGGGTGCTGGGAAAATTTCTGCTGGACACGTTCGGCATCCAAGTGGCGTTCAAGCCCTTAGGGATAGTCATTGCGCTGATCTTCATTAGTATTCCGTTTGTGGTGCGTACACTGGAGCCGGTTTTGCTGGAATTCGACACCACCATGGAGGAAGCGGCCGCCAGCATGGGCGCAAGCCGGTGGCAGATTTTTACCAAAGTCATTTTTCCCAACATTTTTCCAGCCTTGTTGACGGCTTTCGCACTATCGTTTTCCAGAAGCGTCGGCGAGTACGGTTCGGTTATTTTTATCGCGGGCAACCTGCCGTTTGTCTCGGAGATTGTGCCGCTGTTAATCGTCACCAAGCTGGAACAATACGAAATAGAAGGCGCAACCGCGATTGCGCTGACCATGCTGCTCATCTCGTTTTTGTTTTTGTTCCTCATTAATTTGCTGCAACTGTGGACCCATAAACGGTCAGGACAACTATAGGTAACATCACAATGCATGCCATTGTTCAACCATCAACCAAGCCGCTCACCAGCAACCCATCAACCACCATTCGGTCGGCATTGCAGGAACCGTTGTGGCTCAAGATTACCTTGATCGCCATCGCCTTGGGCTTCATCTTTCTGTTTCTATGCCTGCCTTTGCTGATTGTGCTGTTCCATGCCTTTGCCAAAGGCGTTGGCGCCTATTGGGAGGCGATCTTGCAGCCGGATACGCTGGCGGCGATTAAACTCACCTTACTGACGGCATTGGTTACCGTACCCGCCAATACCTTGTTCGGCATTGCGGCGGCCTGGGCGATCACCCGGTTCGAGTTCAGAGGTAAAAGTCTGTTGACGACCTTGATCGATCTCCCGTTTTCGGTATCGCCGGTCATCTCCGGTGTCATTTTTGTCTTGTTGTTCGGCATGCAAGGTTATTTCGGCGAGTGGCTGCGAGATCACGACATCAAGATTGTTTTCGCCATTCCCGGCATCATTCTTGCCACCTTGTTCGTCACTTTTCCCTTTGTCGCCCGGCAGTTAATCCCGTTAATGCAGGAAATGGGCAACGAAGAGGAAGAGGCCGCCCTATCGCTGGGTGCCAGCAGTTGGAAGATGTTTTTTAAGGTCACCCTGCCCAATATCAAATGGGCGCTGCTGTACGGTGTATTGCTCTGCAACGCCAGGGCGATGGGAGAGTTTGGCGCAGTCTCGGTGGTATCAGGCCACATCCGGGGATTAACCAACACCCTGCCGTTGCATGTC
The DNA here is from genome assembly GCA_016874115.1 of Gammaproteobacteria bacterium. Classification (GTDB taxonomy): domain Bacteria; phylum Pseudomonadota; class Gammaproteobacteria; order Methylococcales; family Methylomonadaceae; genus Methyloglobulus. The sequence goes on along the minus strand of VGVA01000087.1, from coordinate 6,208 downwards.
GAGGTCAGTTACAACGACTACCAGACCGTCGGCGCATTCGCCAGCGCATCGATTCTGGCCGGTTTGGCGGTCGTGACGCTGGTGTTGAAAACCCTGCTCGAATGGAAGCAGGGGAACCGATAGGTTACTAAATAATTTGCATTTGAAGAAATTTGGGCATTCGCTATGAGTATTGTACTTTCCGACATCAGCAAAAAATTCGGTGATTTTTGCGCCTTGGATCATATTAACCTGGAAATTCCGCAAGGCGAACTGCTGGCCTTGTTAGGGCCGTCAGGCTGCGGCAAGACCACGCTTCTGCGCATCATTGCCGGACTGGAGCGCGCCGATACCGGCAAAGTGCTATTTAATGGGCAAGACATGACCGACGAAGATGTCAGGAACCGCGGCATAGGCTTTGTCTTTCAGCACTACGCCTTATTCCGGCACATGACAGTGTTCGACAATGTGGCGTTCGGACTGCGGTTTAAACCGGCTAAGCTCCGTCCCAGCGAGGCGATTATACGCAAAAATGTTAAGGAGCTGCTGGCTCTTGTACATCTCGACTGGCTGGCCGACCGCTACCCGGACCAGCTTTCCGGCGGACAGCGCCAACGGATCGCGCTGGCGCGGGCTTTGGCTGTCGAACCTGCGGTATTATTGCTGGACGAACCTTTCGGTGCGCTGGATGCCAGCGTACGCAAGGAACTGCGCTTGTGGCTGCGCCATTTGCATCAAAACCTGCATGTCACCACGATTTTCGTCACCCACGACCAGGAAGAAGCCATGGAAGTCGCCAGCGAGATTGTGGTGGTCAACAAAGGCAAGGTTGAGCAGAAGGGTACGCCCAGCAAAATCTATGACGAACCGCATAATGATTTTGTTTCCCGCTTTGTCGGTCAGACCAACGTGTTCCATTTGGAAAAAGACGACGCGCACTGGTTAAAAAGCGCCGGTATCGTATTCGATAATCCCCAAGGCGTCACCGCCCATGTCAGGCCGCACAATATCAGTGTGGAAAAACAGATTAATGGCACGGAATCGGCCATTGTGCTTAAAGACTGGCAGCATTTGGGTGCAATCATACGTCTGGAACTCGTCAAGGACAGCGCCAACGGTGCGGGCAAAACCATTTATGCGGAAATGCCCAATGATGCGTTTAGGCATTCCGCCTTAAAACGGGGCGACAAGGTGTCTTTATTCATTAAACATGCCCACTGGTTTAACTGATAGATAGGCTGCTGGATTGATGAATAGTTAACGATGAACCTTAATCAACTTGAGATTTTGCATCTGCTGCAGGAAACCGACTATAACCTGAGTAAAGCCGCGCAGCGGATGAACATCGTCCAGTCCGCGGCAAGCCGCCAGCTATTAATGCTGGAAGACGAAATCGGTACACCTTTGTTCGAGCGGCACGGCAAAAGATTACTGGGGCCGACCCCATTGGGTGCACGAATATTATCCGAAGTTGAGTCACTCAATCAGGCAAAACGCAACATCCGGGCCATCTCCGACGATTACCTGGATGTTCGCAACGGCACCTTGCACATTGCCACCACACATACTCAAGCGCGTTATTTTTTACCGCAGCCGATTAATAAATTCAAGGAAAGATATCCCGCTATCAAGATTTATATCGAACAGTCGTCGCCGTTGAATTTGATCAATCTGTTGCATCAGCATAAAGCCGATATTGCCGTTTGTACGGAACGAATGGAAGCCGATGAAAAGTTGGTCATCAAGCCCTGCTACGAATGGCATCATATCGCTATCGTTCCTAACGGTCATGAATTAACGCAAGGTGTAATTACTTTAAAACGGCTGGCCGGTTTTCCGATCCTGACTTATAGCCGGGGCTTTACCGGACGCAGCAATATCGAAAAGGCTTTCGACAAAGCCGGTATTTTGCTCGACATCACGCTGGCGGCGGCGGATTCCGATGTCATTAAAACTTATGTACGGCTTGGCCACGGCGTCGGTATCGTCACCGGCATGTCTTACGAACCGGCGTTTGACAACGATCTGGTTGCCATCAGTTTGAAAGGCATTATTCCGGCATCAACTACCAAGTTCGCTTATTTGAAGGAAAATTATCTCCCTCACCATACCCGGTACTTCATCGAGCAAATGCTTTCGGTAAAATCTTAAATTAATCCGTTTTTCTTATTAACTATCGATAGTGGGCGAAATTTCGCTCATTCTTCATCAAACTACGCCAAAACGAGCGATACTTGAATGCGCTAGAAACTGCTGAGGAATTTTCATTAATCGAGTATCATCGTTTCATGATTAATGAAAGAATGAGCTTTCTGTGTTCAAGCGTATCTCCTTATTAATGTACTCCTGTGCATGCCGGCATGTCTAATTCATTCGAACCAGACAATCGAACCTCCAGTGCAGAGATAGAAAAACTACTGGAATCGGCCAATTCCGCTTCCCAGACTGTAGCGGCGTTGCATGTGGCTTTTTTAGCGTTTGTTGCCTATCTGGGCGTGATCGTTTGGGGCACCACGCATGAAGATTTGCTGCGCATCAGTCCGGTTAAACTGCCTATTCTTGATGTCGAATTACCGTTAACCGCATTCTATAACCTAGTGCCCTGGATGGTAGTGTTGCTGCATTTCAATTTATTAATGCAGTTGGAATTGCTGTCTTGCAAGTTGTGGAACCTGGATAGAAGTATTCAAAATTCGCCGGACGAGCAGCAAATCCGCGACCGTTTGTTTATTTTTCCGTTTACCCATGTCATCGCGGGACGTTCCAATGTGGCGTTAATCCGCTGGATGATGTCGCTGGTCGTCGGCATTACCGTGATTGCTTTGCCGATTTTTATTTTGCTGGCGGCGCAGATCCGCTTTTTACCGTTTCATGATGAAGCGATTACGTGGTCGCAGCGGTTGGCGGTTTGGATGGATGCGGTTTTACTGTTGGCGTTGTGGCCGTTAATCGCTTCGCCGCAGGATAGGGCGCTGGAATGGTGGCAAAATGCCGGTTACCGGTTGTTCGGGTACTGGCCGATGCGTTTGGGACATTGGCTGAAAGCCGGATGGCGTTTATTAATAAAGCAAAGCCGCAAGCCGGAGCGAATTAATCAAAACAAAGATAGTCAACCTGCTATGCATTCCGGCGCCGAACCCAAAGGTATGATCGTGCTATTGGTGTCTATTCCGTTGGCTATTTTTCTCAGTCTATTGGCGGTTGTGCCGGGCAGTACCACTGTACAAAGTTACTACCGTCACGACTCAAAGGAACCGCTGCCGGATGCCGGTGAGGTAAAACCAGCCTATTTAGAAGACTGGTTAATTAATAGGGTACCGTCATCTTGGTTGAGCGCGGCGGTCTATCAATATGATACGGTTACTTGCACAACCTTGCCGCAGGCGGAAAAAGCGGAAGCATCCATTATGCAAGTGATGCTCGGTTCCTGCGGCTGGTTTAACTGGAATTTGTTTCCACGCAATCTTGATCTTAAAGAAGCGCGTTTGGTGCCTAAAGAAGTGACTTTGTCACAAATAACGCGCGCCACGGACCAGACGAAAACGGTGCGTGATAATGCCTTTAAAGAATTCGACGGCCTTAATTTGCAGAACCGTGATTTACGTTTTGCCAATATGTACGGCTCTGTGTTACCCAAAGCCGATCTACGGCATGTACAATTGCAGGGTGCAGTGTTGCTTAAGGCCAGATTACAGGGCGTAATCGGTTGGGATAAAACGCAACTGCAAGGCGCTATTTTGGGCGGTACGCAATTGCAAAGCGCGGAGCTTGCTGCGGCGGATTTACGGAATGCCGATTTGCGCGGAGCGGATTTACAAGCAGCGGACTTGAGTTGGACGAACCTGCAAAGCGCCGATTTACGCGGCGCTGATTTGAAAGGCGCAAACCTGACAGGTGCTAAGTTGCAAGCCGCCGATCTGCGCGGTGCTAATTTGCAAGGTTCAACTTTGTTGAACGCCAATTTGCAAGGCGCCAGTTTGGACTACGCTAAACTGCAAGCTGCGGATTTGAGCCAGGCCGATTTGTCCGGTGCGGTGCTTTACCAAGCGGAATTATCCGGCATTGCCTGGCCGAAAGCGGCGCTGAATGGGATTTATATCAAGACTGCAGAATCGCTGGTTGACGAGGACACTCAACTCACACAGGTGGAAGCTGCTTTACAATCATTAATGGATACCGATAAATTCACCGCCTTGAAAGCGCGGATTAAGAATACTGACAGCTTGGGTATTAACAAACCTGAGAGCCGCGCCGGTTGTTATAGCCAGAATGTCGACAAGCTGGATTGTACCTATCGACAACCGGAGCAATTAATCCCTTATCGGCAGGATGCTTTTTTTCCGGTGTTGATCGATCTGGCCTGCTCCGATGTGACGCTTGCGTACGGCATTGCCCGCAGAAATTCGGAGCTATCCAAACCGCAGCACCCTAATTTTGGATTGGTAACGGCATTAATGCAGGCAGTAACGTCTAAGCAAACCTGCACCGGTTTAGCGGCATTGCCGGATGAAACCAGAGATAAACTACAGGCTGTCGCTAATCGGGAAACGATTAATCATTAATAATCGGCTTTTGGAGGTAAGTTGAAAAGTCACTGTGATCTGGCTTTTAAAGCCGACATCAAACGATCGAAACTATCGTCTTGTTCCGTGTCGATTGTTAAGGTGAAGGCCTTTTCAGACTCCAGTAAAGGATCGGCGGTTTTTTGCTGATGACGCAAAACCGCTACATCGGCTTCCGAGGCATCGTTAGTCCGTTGTTGCAGGCGAGCCGTTAAAGTTTCCTCGCGGGCGGTAAAATCAAGAATAACCATAGGAATGCCCAGGCTGTCGGCTACGCACCAGAACATGCTGCGTTGCCAGCTTTCCAGAAATGCGGCGTCGAGAATAACAGTAATACCCGCTTCAATCGCCGGTTTGGTCAGATCGATTAAATGTTGATACGTTTTAAAATTGGCCCATTGCGAATACATGCCTTCCGTAACGCCGCTGCCAGTTTTGGCGTGAGAGGTGAAACCGTATAACCGTTTGCGTTCTATATCGGAACGGATTTGCAAAGCATGAATTTCTTCCGCCAGCCGTTTGCCGAATGTGGATTTTCCAGAGCCGGAAAAACCGTGAGTTATCAATAGCATGGGGTTGCGGCTTTGCGTGAACCGCTCAGCTAAGTTAAGGTAACGGCTAAAGTTCTCCTGAATTTCCTGTTTTCCGGTTTCAGTACATTGCTGCAAGCGCAAAATGCCGACTTTTGCGCGCACTAGCGCGCGGTAAACCAGATAGTAAGGCAGCAATGCCACACTTTCGTAATCGCCGGTAAGTTGAAGGTACTGATTGAGTAAACGGTAAGCCAGTCGATCGTATCCGTAACGGATTAAATCCATTAATAAAAAAGCAAGCTCATTAATGGTATCGATCCAACGTATGTTCGGATTGAATTCAATACAGTCGAACGGCGTGGCGACCCGGTTAATCATTGTAATGTTGCCCAAGTGTAAATCGCCGTGACATTCGCGGATATACCCTTGCTGTTTGCGTCGAGTCATAAGGTTACTGTTAATGCGCCACTGGTTTTCGCCCCATTGCTGCAGGCGATTTAATTGTTGCTTGTCGCTGTCATTAATAATCCGCGGGATGATCTGGGCAAAATTTTCCTCGAACCATTCCTTGATGGTTACGCTATCGCCGTAAGGCTCGTCTTTACCGGATCTAGCCACGTTTTCATGAAAATGGGCAAGCGTTACGCCAAGCTGGTCGATAATATCGATGCCGAGTTCGCCGCGGTCCGCCAGATCGCTCAATAACTGGCCGCCGGAAAACTGCCGCATTTTGACGGCGTATTCCAATGTTGCGCCTTTCCCATAGACTTTCGGATTCTCCGCCGAGCCGACGATAGCGGCGACGCCTAGGTAAATCTGCTTAGCCAGACGGCGATTCAGCCGGACTTCTTCTTCACAATAGACGCGGCGTTGCGCCAATGTTGAAAAATCCAAAAACCCGAAATCGACCGGTTTTTTGATTTTATAGGCGTATTGCCCGGTTAAGATGAGCCAGGAAATATGAGTTTCTACGACGCGAATGGATTCCACCGGATGATCGAATGCGTCGGCCTTAGTTAATGAATTTACTATCATCAGGCTGTCGTTTAATGCTGATTTGTGTGTAGGCGGTGTTACCATAAAGACAGAACGGCTTCTCCACATTGTGCGGAATATTATTAACTTGTACTACAG
>VGVA01000086.1 GCA_016874115.1 Gammaproteobacteria bacterium | reverse complement strand
AAAGAGCTTTGGGCAACTGCGGAGCAGTTCAATGCCCAACAGCGTTGGTGCCGGATATTAAGTTTGGCGCTAGTAAAGTATCTTCGAGGTCGGCAATTACATCCACCAGATTGCCTTCCCGCACCTGCATAAGAGGCAAACTGATCTTTTTAGGTTAATGATTGCACCGCCATTAATGCGGTAATTATAGGAAGGTAGCGAATAGTCATAGACTTCGCCCAGGGCTGGCTTTAGAATGAATCGAAACGGCAGCCTTGTGCACCGTATTAATAAATGAAGTTAATCCCATTACATAACAATAAACAACAGCGACGAGGCTACTCTATGAAATCAGTAAAAATGTTGGTAAAAACGACCGTCTTTGGCATTATTTTATCAGTTGCATCAATCGCTTATGCTGAAAACAATGCGGAAGTGAAAGCCGCTATCGACCAGGCGGTGGCGAAATTGGAAGAAGCCGTGGCCGCCATTGGGAAAGGTGCGGACAATAAAACTATCGTCGATTTGGTGATTGAGGCAAAGCAGGCGCAAAAATCGATCGCTTCGTCGGATCCGAAAATTTCCATCAAAAAATCCCAGGGCAGCAATAAACTCGGACAGGCGCGCACTGCCTACAACGACGGCGATGCAGCCAAAGGCGCGGAGTTAGTTAAAGAAGCGTTGGCCGGTTATAAAGAAGTCAAGGACGCTTACAACGCTACGCATTAATTATTGCTTTGGCACAAGATTGCGTAAAAATTCATCGGTTTTGCTCAAGGTCAAGGGATAACTGAGTAAGTAGCCCTGGGCCTTGCTGCAACCGTTGCGTTTTAAAAATTCCAATTGGTTTTCCGTTTCGATGCCTTCGGAAATCACCTTCATGTCCATACCTTTAGCCATATTAATAACCGCGGATACAATCGAAGCGTTGTTGGGATCTTCATCGATATTTTCCATAAAGCACTTGTCGATTTTCAAGCAGTCGATAGGATAGTTTCTTAAGCGGCTCAGGCTGGAATAACCGGTGCCGAAGTCGTCGATTGCAAACTTTACGCCGGTTGCCTTGAGTTGCTGCAATACCGGTAAAATAGCGTCTTCGTCGGCGACTAAGGCGCTTTCCGTCAATTCCAGTTCCAGAATGCCGGGGCTAAGTTCGGTGTTTGTCAGAACGGTCCGGACTAAATCGCAAAATCCTTTGTGCAGTAATTGAATAATGGAGACATTAACGGCAAGGCTTAATATGGGAATGCCTTGATTAATCCAGGCCTTGGTATCGGTGCATGCTTTCCGTAGCACCCATTCGCCAATGCTGATGATCAGGCCGGTTTCTTACGCCAACGGAATGAACTCATTGGGCGTTATTAAGCCGAATTTCGGATTCTCCCAACGTAATAAGGCTTCTAAGCCGCAAAAAGAGCCGTTGGCAAGATTAAATTGCGGTTGATAATGAATTTCCAGTTCGTTGCGCTCAATGGCTTTGCGCAATTGTATTTCCAGGTTTAACCGGCGCGACGCTGCTTCCGTCATGCCGGCAGAAAAGTAACTGTAAGAATTGCCGCCGGAATTTTTAGCGTAGTACATGGCCAAGTCGGCATTTTTCAGCAACTCTTCGGCGCTTTCGCCGTTGTCCGGATAAACCGAAATACCGATGCTGGTTGTCGTATAAAGTTCATGATCGTCAACGATATACGGTTCCGCCAAGTGGCGGCAGATGCGGTCGGCAACAATTGCGGCATCGTTAATATGGCTGATCGACGAGAGTAAAACCGTGAACTCATCGCCGGCTAGACGAGCGAGGGAATCGCCGTGCTGATTGGTTCCCATGCGGATCATGGCGTCGCTGAACCGTAGGCTCGTATGCAGCCGTTCGCCGGTCATTTGCAGCACGATGTCGCCGATATGATGACCTAAGGTGTCATTAATGCGTTTAAAACCGTCCAGATCCAAAAACAAGACGGCCAGCTTCAGGTTTTGCCGTTCCGCCAGGGCAATCATGCTTTGCAGATGCTCGTAAAAAAACTGGCGGTTGGGCAGTTCGGTCAGTTTATCGTAATAAGCCATCCGGTGCAGGCGGCGCTCGCTTTCCACCAGACGGTTGTTCGTAAAGCTGGAGCGCAACATGTAGCGAATACGATGTCCCAACAAGATGGTATTAATGGGCTTGTTGATAAAGTCGGTTGCGCCTACTTCAAAGCCGCGATTGATTAATTCCAGATTTTCCAGCCCTGTCATCATTAATATCGGTATCAGGTTGTTGCTGGCGCGGAATTTTTCGTACGCTTCAAAACCGTCCATGCCGTCCGGCATCATCACGTCCAATAAGATGGCGTCTGCGCCATGTTGTTGAAACAGCGCCAGACCTTCCTCGCAACTGGCTGCTTCTGTGGCTTTCAATCCGATGGCTTCCAACGCAGTGCGAACGACTACGCGGATGATCGGATCGTCATCCACGATAAGAATATGCGGTTGGGTTGACGGCAATAAGTGTTCTTGCATCATGGAAAGCCGGGTCGCCTCTTTCGGGTTATTAATGCCGCCGTTGTTACGTTAAGTCCATTTATCATAAAAAATCAAAGCTTTATCGTGTTAATTAACACATTGGAAAAGCTATCGTGAGTCGCTGGTTAATTCATTTTTCATTCGTATATGATAATTTTATCTCAATGGCCGGACAACAGGATGTACTGATCGAAAAGCAGATCATAATTGTTTGTCGATCATAGTCGTTCCGTTTACAGCATTCGGCCGGACTGACGGGCTTTGCCGTCTAGGTTATTATAGCAATGATGCTTATCTACAATTACAGCTTAAGTAATTGATTATGTCTAGTTGCGTAGCGTATTAATAAGCCGTTACCTGTATTTGCAGATGCTTATCTTGTTCAACCTGTCGGCCTAAACATGAAAAGGCGACAATCAGAAAAAAGTCTATCAACCGGTCTGATGCGTCCGCGAAAGATGAGTTATTGCCTGAAAGAGCAATGAAGAATAAATCGCTGAGATTGGCTGTTATCCGATAAGCAAGGTAAATGGTTAAGCAAAGTGTAATCGGCGTATGTATTCAAACAGGCAATCATGCTATTATTGTTATTATTTGAACGGCATAACCTTAATGTAATCAAAGGTTAAAGCAAATCTTAACATCACTTTCATAAAATGGATTGCATGACTCATCAAAACATCGGTTACGTAAAGACCCTGGCGGCATGGAGCTTTGCCGGTTTACTACTTTTCAATGCCGGACAGGCCGTGGCGACCACGTACCAAGCGCCGGTTAATCCGGGTGATTCGGTGCTTGAACAATATCCCAACGGGGATTCTAAAGTTACTATCACCCAGGATGAGACATTACTGGATGTAGCCTTACGTTATACGCTGGGACAAACGGAAATCGTTAAGTTGAATCCCAAAATTGACCGTTGGTTGATAAAAAAAGGCGAGGTCGTACGCTTGCCCAATCGGCGCGTCTTGCCGAATACCCCTCGTAACGGTATTACTTTGAATATCGCTGAATTCAGGATGTATTATTACCCGCCTGGTAACAAGGGCGCAGTGGTGTCATTTGCACACGGCATTGGTCGCCAGGACTGGAAAACGCCGTTGGGCACTACCAAGGTAATTCGCAAAATAAAAGATCCGACCTGGAATCCGCCGGAATCCATCCGTCGCGAACACGCGGCAATGGGTGATCCCTTGCCTGCCGTCGTACCGCCCGGACCGCATAATCCGTTGGGAACGCGCGCCTTATACCTGAATTTACCCGGCGAATACCGCATTCACGGCACCGATGTGGATAAAATTTTCGGTATCGGCATGCAGATTACCCACGGTTGCGTCCGTATGTATCCGACTGATGTGGAAGAATTGTACGATATTGTTCCGGTGGGTACGCCGGTACATATCGTTAAACAGCCGATTAAAGTGGGCTGGTTGAATAATGTTCTCTATGTTGAAGCGCACCCGGATCTGGAAGGCGAAGATCTCGGACAAGCCCAACGCTATGCAATTGCGCTGGATCTAATTCGTAAAGCCACCAACGAAGAAATGCCGGATATCGACCAGAAAGCATTGAATCAGGCGCTGGTTGATTTGGATGGCGAATCGGTAGCGGTTTACGAGCGGTTCGGCGGATCGTCATCGTCAACCGCGTCGGCTGGATTAATGCCGCCCAGTGCGCCTGCCTCTGCTGTCGCGCCAGCTGTAGGTTCAGCGCCTGCACCAGTGGTTCCTGCAGCGCCGGTTTCGACACAAACTCCAGCTCCGGCTCTGCCGCCGGCTCCCGATAACCTGCAGCCTAATGCAATGAGTTTGCCTGCGCCTAATCCGGTACCGGCGCCGCCAGTACCCAACCCGGTTCCCGTTGCACCCATGCCGACGCCAGTGCCGGTAGCGCCGATGCCAAGTCCGGCTCCCACGCCTGGAAAAGGTTCTCCCGGCGGTTATTACAGACCGGTTTTCAGATAGTTATTAATGGGTTGGAGCGGCGTTTGTTTGCTCTAACCCTACATTAATAGTTAAAGAATAGTCCGGTAAAAAGGTACCTATTCTGTCGGGTTTTATTAATTATCGGCTTATTTGTGAAAATGCTCAGTCGGGCAGTTACCGTTGCGAAAACTGATGACCGGCCACTTTTGGGTTTTTGCGTGAGCCATTAATCGCTCGTCCGGATCGACGGCAACCGGATGAGTTACGCGGCTTAACAGCGGAATATCGTTGTGTGAATCGCTATAGAACCAGCTATTGTCCAGGGTTTCCGAGGACTCGCTTAACCATTCCTCCAACAGTTTGACTTTGCCTTCCTGAAAGCAGGGTATGCCGGTAAATGCGCCGGTATATCTGCCGTCGGTAAACTCTGGCGTGGTCGCCAGCAAAGTATTAATACCGTACAACTCGACAATGGGTTCGGTAACAAAACGGTTGGTGGCGGTTATGACCATTAATGTATCGCCGCGTCCGCGATGCTGTTCGATCAGTTGCTGTGCGGGTTTTAGCAATAAAGGTCGGATGACCGTATCGACAAACTGTCGCCGCCAGCGGTACAGGTCGGCAGGGTTATTTTCCGCCAGCGGACGTAATGAAAACTGTAAAAACCGGGTAATATCCAGCTTGCCTTGTTTGTAGTCCTGGTAAAATCTGGCGTTTTCCGCCTCGTAATAGTCTTTGTCGACAATTCCCTGGTCTACTAAAAACTGCCCCCAAAGGTAATCGCTGTCGTCCGCAATTAAGGTATTGTCCAAATCGAATATCGCTAAACTCACCGTTTATTTATCTCTGTAAAATTAATGATCGACGCCATCTAGCATCATTGGTTTTTTTGTGGAACAATGGGCAATCTTAAATATTTAGCGCCATCCCGTCCGTCAATTTTACCATAAGCGTATTGCAGGGGCGGGGACGGCGAACAAGGTTTTTAACATGATCGACTCAAAAGGATACCGGCCTAATGTGGGCATCATCCTTTGCAATGACGATGGTCGCGTGTTTTGGGCAAAAAGGATGGGCGTGGATTTGTGGCAATTTCCACAAGGCGGCATTAATAAGGATGAAGACCCGGAAGCGGCGATGTATCGTGAATTGTGGGAGGAAACCGGGCTGGAACAAGAACACGTCCAAATTTTGGGACGCACCCGCTATTGGCTGAAATATCAACTGCCGGAACGTTACATCCGGAAAAATTCCGTACCCTTATGCATCGGCCAGAAGCAGATCTGGTTTATGTTGCGTTTGTTGACGCATGAATCCAATGTCCGCTTCGACCACTGCCCGAAACCGGAATTCGACGGCTGGCGCTGGGTGGATTACTGGGATCCGCTCAAAGATGTGGTTTATTTCAAACGGAAAGTCTATCAGAGGGCGATGACCGAATTAGGCTCTATTTTAACGACGGACTCGGTGCCCGTGGACGCCAGCGGTTATCTGGCGATGGAGTTCCACAAGGATAATAAAAAATACCCGATCAATAATCAGTAACCGCGGATATTTTTTTGCAACCCGATTAAAGGTTCATTAATGCGTTCGACCGACGTGATTAATGCGCCGTCCGGGTACAACTCCAGCCAACGATACCCTGGGGAAAGATCGTCCAACATAAAGTTTTGATTGTTGGGTTTAAACTGAAAACAGGTGGATGGAGTAGTTAATAACTGTACGCCATGCGCATTGTGTTCTAATTCCTGATGTGTATGTCCATTAATGACGGCCTTAACCTGTGGAAACCGGCGAACGATCGCAAACAGGTCGTCGTTGTTATTAATTATCATGGTATCCATCCATTCGCTGCCGGTAGGCAGACAATGATGATGCACTGCGATCAACGCATGTAAATGGGGATGTTGTCGCAATGACTTTTCCATAAAAGACAATTCGCTCTCGGCTAGATGGCCGCCCTCAGAACCGATAATCTGGCTGTTCAAGCCGATAAACAGCCAGTTTCCCAACATTTTCAATTTATTGCAATTGACCAGTTCGGTATTAATGATCGCTTGCATTAAGGCGAAATCGTCATGATTTCCAGGTAGGCACAAAGTGGGAATCCCGCAGGTTTCCATCCGGTTTAACAGATAGTGATAACTGGCTTGGCACGGTTCCTGGGCTAAATCTCCGGTTAACAGGCAGAAGTCGAAAGACTTGGGCGACTGCAGGGCAAGATACAAGACCGCATTAAAATAATACGCTGTATTAATACCCAGCAATTTTGCATCCGGTTTGCCCATGATGTGGGCGTCGGTAATATGCAATACCGAAATAGAGGATTTGCTGGCAAACATTTAATCGGTTAGGTAGTTTTGCATAACACTTTGGAATTCCGTTCCGGGTTGTAAAGCGTCCGTAACGATTCCGGCAAGGCAGCAATGGTGGACGGTTCAAAGCCGCGTTCGATAAACCAATGCGCGGTTTGTGTCGATAATACAAATAACTTCTTAAGATTCAATTTTTTGGCTTTTTGGCAGCCATAATCGAACAACCGCTGGCCGCGCGCAGAACCTTGATAGTCGGGATGCACAGCCAGACAGGCGATAGCGCCGAATTGGCCGGCCTCGTCATCATGCAGCGCCAGGCAGCCGATGATCAAGCCGTCGCGTTCCAGGACGATATAGTCCGAAATTTCCATCTCGATTTTTTCCCGCGAGCGTTTGGCCAGCTTGCCTTGTTGCTCTAGCGGCTTGATTAATTCCAAAATGCCGCCAAGATCGTTTAACACGGCCGGGCGCAGCACCTCAAACGGCGCCGAGCTGATTAATGCGCCCACGCCGTCATGGCTGAACAGTTCCAGCAACAATGCGCCGTCGATGTGTCGGTCGATTACATGCACACGGCCGACGCCGGCTTGACAGCTTTGAATCGCCGCTCTCAACGGCAGGGCGAGCAGATTCGGCACATCAGGATGATTTTGTAAAAACTGCGCGGCTTCATCGGCAGTGATTTGTTTAATGGCTTCATTGGAATCGGGATTAATCACACTTTGTTCGGCCAAAAACACCAGTTTTTCCGCTTGCAAGGCAATGGCAACCGAAGTAGCGACCTGTTCCGCCGATAGATTGAATATCTCTCCGCTGGGCGAATAGCCGATAGGCGAGATTAATACAATATTTTTCTGCTCCAATTGCTGTTGAATAGAACTGGCGTGAATCTTACGTACTTCGCCGGTATGGCAGTAATCGATTCCGTCGATCACGCCCAGCGGTTTAGCAGTCACAAAATTACCGGACGCCACCTTTAACCCGCTGCCCGCCATGGGCGAATTCGCCAGCCCCATCGACAATAACGCCTCAATCTCCACTCTAACCGTACCAGCCGCTTCTTTTACGCATTGCAGGGCAATATCGTCGGTAATCCGCAAATTATGATGAAAACGCGCGGAAATATTCAGTTCTTGCAGGCGCTGGTCGATTTGCGGACGAATGCCGTGCACCAGCACCAGCCGGATGCCAAGACTGTTGAGCAAGGCGAAATCATGCACGTGATGGTCGAAGTCGTCCGCTATTACTGCTTCTCCGCCGAATGAAATCACAAACGTTTTATTGCGGTGAGCGTGAATATACGGCGCGGAATTGCGAAACCAGCTTACAAAAGCGTTATTGAGTTCCATGAATCGATTAATGATGCTCGTTTGAAGGATGCAAACGTAAATTACCGTGAAGGAAAGGACGCCATTAATTATAACTGGCTTTTTTAGGCTTGCTTGCCAAAAAACGCGGTAAAAAATGGTAATAGTTCACTTGCTTTTGTCTGTATTTCGTGGTTACCGACGATTAATACCATCCTACCAATAACTTAACCGCGAAAACCGAATCTACCGAATACAGTGAGTTTTTTGGCGGATGGCGCAGTCTGCACCGCGTTAATCTTATCCAGAATAAACCACTTGATTACGCCCCAACGCTTTAGCTTGGTAGAGAGCCTGATCGGCTCTGGCGAATAATTGGTATAGCGTTTCTTGAGGCGCCCATAAGGTTGCGCCGAAAGAGTCGGTAACTTTTCCTACATGCGGGATTGACTGATCCGCGATTACATTTCTCAACCGTTCGGCTAAGTTAGACAGTTCTTCCCGATTTTCCCCTAGCACCACCACTAAAAACTCTTCTCCGCCCCAGCGGATCATGATGTCCGTTTGTCTTAAATGATTTTGGCAACACCGGGTAAAAAAATGAAGCACTTGATCGCCCGCCAAATGCCCGTGGGTATCATTAATGCGTTTAAAATGGTCGATATCGCATAAAATAATGCCGATATGCTTTTCTTGCCGCGCAATTAAACTTTGGATTATTTTTTCCCCGGTACCCCGGTTAAAAATAACCGTCAACGCATCTTTTTCCGAAGCCTCCTTCAGGTATAGCCGCTCGACATAAAGCTTATCGATCATCTCCTGTAACCGCGAATAAAATAACAGCAAGGCAATATTAATCGCCATCGCCGGGATAAGCATCATCATTAAATCCATGCCTCTGGGCGTATTAAGTTGCGAAGGATGCGCTATCAAATAACCAATTACGGGAGCAGCGGTCAAAACCCAAAGCAATAAAGCCTGCCTTACCAACCGGCGCGGCCTAAGGAAAACAATCATCGCCGTAGTCAGCAAAAAGATCGACGACGACAGGGGCGGCAAGGTATCCACAAATTGTTTGGCAGGGTCTATTAATGCCTCAGCCACAAAAAAATACTCAGGGAACAGAATCGTAACACTGCTCCAGCCGAGGGTAAATTGTATAACCCGGTAGATTTGCTGAGGATTTTTTAACAAATAGAACAAAAGCCACAGGCAGATTAACGTCGTCATTGGCGGAATGATGAGCGATAAAGGGTGTGGCTTAGGTGCAATAACATGCAGGACGGTCGCAATCATGCCGCCCAGGCATAAGAGCGTGAGGATAAAAATAACCGCTTTTCGTTTAAGTATTGCTGTTGGGTCGCTCATCGGCAAAGATATAGTCGCGGGTAAGGCCGCCTCACGGATTAACCTAAAAAGATCAGTTTGCCTCTTATGCAGGTGCGGGAAGGCAATCTGGTGGATGTAATTGCCGACCTCGAAGATACTTTACTAGCGCCAAACTTAATATCCGGCACCAACGCTGTTGGGCATTGAACTGCTCCGCAGTTGCCCAAAGCTCTTT
>VGVA01000085.1 GCA_016874115.1 Gammaproteobacteria bacterium | reverse complement strand
TACCGAGACCGCGCCGATGCTGAAAACAGTTTTGACGAACTCAAAAACCATTGGGGCTGGGGTGGCTTCACCACCCAAGACCTGAAACGTTGCCGGTTCATGGCCAGGATCACCGCATTGGTTTATAACTGGTGGAGTCTATTCGTCCGGCTCGCCGACCCCGACCGACATACCGAAGCCATTACCAGTCGCCCCTTGATGCTCTATGGCATCGGCAAGCAGACGCGTCACGCGGGACAAACCCGACTAACCGTCAGCAGTACCCACTCCGAGGCGGTAAAAGTTGAACAGTGCTATCGCCGGATTGCCGCATTCTTCAAAGAACTTTGGGCAACTGCGGAGCAGTTCAATGCCCAACAGCGTTGGTGCCGGATATTAAGTTTGGCGCTAGTAAAGTATCTTCGAGGTCGGCAATTACATCCACCAGATTGCCTTCCCGCACCTGCATAAGAGGCAAACTGATCTTTTTAGGTTAATTGATCGGAATTCCCGTATTTAATAGTTATATTTATTAATTCTAGAGTCTACAAAATAACGCAGTTGCCAGATCAAAACACCCTCCCTAAGAAGGGTATTTGTCAGTTGACGGTATTAATCGTTGAGTTAAAAACTCTCTGAGAAGCACTTCGGCAGACGCTTTTCCTCTGCGCGGAGAAACTCAGGAGGAAGAGTAATTGATTGAATTTATTAATGGTACGCCCAAAGGGTATAAATTCCAATTTGAACGTGATTAAATTAATCGTTCGAAAATTTATACATTGTGATCGTATTTGAGATATTTAAAACGCGGATCGTCAGGCGTACCTTCCAAAGCGCCACCAGCCAGACCCGGCTGCCAGAGTACGACTTCTTCAATCTTCTTTGCCAGCTCGAAATCCTTGTTGGTAATGCCTTTGGCGCTGTGCGTCATTAATTTTACAATGACAAAGGCGTAGGAAACCGTCATATCGGGATGATGAAAAGCGGCTTCCGCCAAATGACCGATGGTATTAACCACCATTAATGTGCTTTTCCAGCCGCTGGTCTTGTATTTACGGCGAATCCAGCCGTTTTCCAGATACCAATGCGGCAATTCCGCCTGTAAACGTGCCATCACTTCCGCATCAGTGTAGGTTTCTTCGTGTTTACGCTCTCGCCAGGACATGTTAACTCCCTCGCTCCAAAAAATACATTAATAACGCCCTGCAATTTCAGTCTTCAGATTAACTTGGCAAACGATAGCTTTTCGTTATTTCTGAAAAACTGCGGTCATCGCTTGCGACGCTTTCAAAGCGCTTTCAAAAATCTTATCTCTGTTGCGTTGGGCAAGCTGTGCGGCAACCAGTTCAGCCCGCGCGGGCACTTGCGCCGTAAACAGGCGCGCCGGAATGGTGGAAAGCGCCTCAACGATGCCGATACGCTCCTTATCGACGCGCTCAAAGCAGATCCGGTTAGGTTCGGCCTTGCTACCCCAATTAAATAAAATCCGGTAGATTAGCGGATCGCCTTCCGGCATACGAACGACATGTATTTTAATTTCCTGCGTTTTAGTTTTAAAACGCCAGATGAGTTCGGAATCCGATAAGGCCTTGCCGTCCACCGACTGCCAGTTCAAACGACTCGCCAGCCAGCCGGTTAATAACCAAGTTGGTGCCAGCGCGTGCGGGCCATGCCTGACTTCAATCGAATGCAATTTTTCTAACGCACCCGGCGCTACCTGCGGATCAAGTACCTGGCCGATTAACTTGCGCCAATAAGTAAAGCGCCGCCACGCCAGATTATGCACCACCTGAGTATTTTGCTGGGCTTCTACCCAACGTGTCATCATGGCAACGCCCTGTACGGGATTGACCCACCCGACATTGTCGTAAATCACCTGATTAGCAAGCTCGGCCAGCTGATAAAAAACTTCGCCCGCCACCGGCGCAGGCCGTTGCGACACCCACCACAAGGTAGTCGGCAAATCGCCGACCAATAACGTACGGGTAACATACGGTAGCCTTTCCTTCATTGCCGATGTCGCCCTGATATCGATTCGTTCGGCGCAGACCTGCCAGCCGTCGTCCAGGGGGGTATAATACAAAGCAATATCCGCCCCAATCGAGCCGTTGCTGGGTTTGCCGTTTTCGATTAATAAAATAACGCGAGCCGGATGTTCGTCTGCTATGACCGAAATTTCCTGATTGATTTGTTCGGCTTCCTGCGGCGTATCGCAATAAATAATGAGGTTGGACATACAAGCCCGCATAATTACGGCATTGCTGTCATTAATGTCCTGATTAAAT
Organism: Gammaproteobacteria bacterium; assembly: GCA_016874115.1. GTDB lineage: Bacteria > Pseudomonadota > Gammaproteobacteria > Methylococcales > Methylomonadaceae > Methyloglobulus. The sequence continues at coordinate 7,328 of VGVA01000085.1, read as the reverse complement.
TGCCCCCACAATCGATCCAAACCCGGTTCTATATCGGCTATGCTGGCCAGCCGGGAATCTTTGGTGAAGACTTTCGATACGCAATGTTTTTCCATCACAGCATCCGCCATTGCCGGTTATCGGATTCTATCAAACGATCGGCTTCTATCGGACCCCAAGTACCGGCAGCGTATTCCGGAATCCAACGCGTCCGGTTGCTGCTCCAAAGATTGAGGATATTGTCGATCCATGCCCAGGACGATTCGACCGAATCGCGCCGCATAAACAACGTCGCATCACCCGCCATTACATCTAACAGAAGACGTTCGTAAGCTTCCGGCGATTGCTCGCCAAAGGTGGCTCCGTAACGGAAATCCATCTTCACGGGAAAGATTTTTAATTTAACGCCGGGCAACTTGGTGGCAATTCTGAGTGATAATCCTTCATTCGGCTGAATGCTCAACGCCAGCACATTAGGCTCCAACGGGACATCATGACTGGTATTAAATAAAATGGGCGGAACACTCTTAAATTGAATGGCGATTTCACTGGCGCGTTTGGGCATACGCTTACCTGTGCGGATGTAAAACGGAACCCCGGACCAGCGCCAGTTATCGATAAACATTTTCAGCGCCACAAACGTCTCGGTGATAGAGTCTTGCGCCACCCCGTTTTCTCGACGGTAACCCGGCACATCCTCACCGTGGTGGAATCCGGGGCCGTATTGTGCGCGTACGACGTGTTGATCGAAATTTTCCGCAGTGATAGGGCGCAAGCAATTGAGGATATCCTGCCGATGGTCGCGAATGACGTCCGCATCCATGATCCAGGGCGGTTCCATGGCAATTAATGTTAATAATTGCAAAATGTGGTTTTGAATCATATCGCGCAAGGCCCCGGCCTTGTCGTAATAACCGGCCCGAGTGCCGACGCCTTCCGCTTCCGCCACGGTTATCTGCACATGATCGATATATTTAGAATTCCATAACGGCTCGAAAATGGAATTGGCAAAACGCATGGCCAGAATATTCTGCACCGTTTCTTTGCCTAGATAATGGTCGATCCGGTAAATTTGCTGCTCGTCAAAATTATCCGACAACGTTGCATTGACTTTACGAGCGCTCTCCAAATCTTTGCCGATCGGTTTTTCGACGATTATCCGTGAAAACGGACTATTGCCGTCCACCGGCATTACCAGTCCGGCGGCCTTTAATTGGCAGACGCAGGTTTCGATCAGAGCGGGCGGTATCGCCAGATAGAACACCCGGTTGCCGGGAATTCCGAAATTGCCTTCTATTTCGGCCAGCCTTTCTTTCAGCTTGTTATAAATATCCGGATTATCGAACGATCCTTGCAGATAATGCAGGCAACGCTCAAAACCAGGCCAATAATTGGCGTCCAGGGGTTGTCTGGAAAATTCTTCTACGCCTTTGCGGGCAAACTTACGGTATTCTTCATCGTCCATGGCTTCGATGGCAAAGCCCAGCACTGCAAAATTGGCCGGCAGTTCGCCTTCCAAACCTTGATTGTAGATAGCCGGCAATAATTTTCGCCTCGTTAAATCACCGCCGCCGCCAAAAATAACCAATGTGCATGGCTGCGGCGCATGCTTGATATTAATACCTGCGGTAAGCGGATTTTCAGTGTATTGCTCTGGCATTATTTCTCTGTATGCTCCATTAATGTAATGGTTGTCGCTTTTGACGATTAATCTAGGGCGTTTTCTTTTCCACATGACCGCCGAATTGTTTGCGCATTGCTGAAATGATTTTATCGGCAAAGCTGCCTTGCTGCCGCGACCTGAACCGGGCAAACAGAGCCGCCGTTAATACGTAAGCTGGCACGGCTTCTTCAATCGCCGCATTCACCGTCCAGCGGCCTTCGCCGGAATCTTCCACAACACCTGTAAAGGCATCCAGATTGGGATCCTCCGTCAAGGCAATGGCGGTTAAATCCAGCAGCCAGGATTCGACGACACTGCCGCGCCGCCACAGTTCGGCGATTTCGGTAAGATTCAGGTTGTATTGCAATTCTTCCGGTAAATGATCGTCGCCGGCATGGCGCATAATATCGAAACCTTCGGCATAAGCCGCCATCATGCCGTACTCGATACCATTATGGATCATTTTGACGAAATGGCCGGATCCAGCCGGGCCGCAATGCAGATAACCGTGTTGAGCGGTAGATGTCGCGTCGTTACGGCCTTTGGTCGGCGGAATGTCGCCTACGCCCGGCGCGAGCGTTTTGAATATCGGATCGAGATGATTAATGGCGTCTTTATCGCCGCCGATCATTAAACAGTAACCGCGCGTTAATCCCCAAACGCCGCCGCTGGTACCCGCATCGACATAACGAATACCTTTTTCAGCCAATTGTCTGGCGCGCCGCGCGTCGTCCTTGTAAAAGGAATTACCCCCGTCGATGATAATGTCGCCGGGCGACAATAACTCAGACAGCGCCGTCACGGTTTTTTCGGTCAACTCACCAGCGGGCACCATGCACCAGACCGCGCGGGGCGGCTCCAGCTTGGCGACTAATTCCGCCAGAGAGTAAGCGCCTTGCGCGCCTTCCTGCACCAGACTATCGACACTGGCTTTGCTTACATCGAAACCCACGCACCGATGCCCGCCTGCCATTAATCGTCTTACCATGTTGGCGCCCATTTTGCCGAGTCCGACCATACCTAACTGCATTATTCGTTACCTCTTAAATTGATGAAGTGTTTGTATTAATTAAATTCGCGTTTTTTTAGACGTAAACGGCAGCAATTTAAATGCCAACGCTTATTATAATCCCCATTGACCGGTAAATATCGGTTAGCACCTTAACATACTGTTTCTTCGATTACACTTTGCAGCGGCAAATTCCGCATTTTTTGTGCAGCTCCGCGCCATTCTGGTGCAACGATTACGAAGGCCGCGTTGAAAATAGCATTCTGCATAGATAAAGCAGCCATTATCAGGGATAATGGACAGTCAAAACGACATTTAACCTAACTCCCAAGATTAATGAAACAAACGTTAGAAGCTCTGCTAAAACACGCGGTTGACGCTTTGCAAAACGAAGGCGTTTTAGCCAAAGACTTGAGCATTAATATCATTATCGAACGCAGCCGCGATGCCCAACACGGCGATTTTGCGGCCAATCTGGCGATGATACTGGCCAAACACGCCAAAATGAATCCGCGCGTTTTAGCGGAAAAACTGATCGCTGCCTTACCGGACGACAACGCCGTCAGCAAAGTTGATATCGCCGGACCCGGCTTCATTAACTTTTTCATGGACGCCAGCGCCCAGTTCGATATTCTAAAAGTTATTCACGAACAAGGCGCAGACTTCGGCCACAGCCAAGTTGGCGCAGGTAAGAAAGTACAGGTCGAATTCGTTTCCGCCAACCCGACCGGCCCTTTGCATGTCGGCCATGGCCGGGGTGCGGCTTACGGCTCTGTCGTCGCCGACCTGCTGACCGCCGTCGGTTATAACGTGCAGCGGGAATATTATGTCAACGATGCCGGACGGCAGATGGACATTCTAGCCACCAGCATCTGGCTGCGTTACTTGGAGGAATGCGGCGAACCGGTGCGCTTTCCGGAAAACGGCTACCGCGGCGAGTACGTCCGAGATATTGCCCGCGACGTTTACCGCAACGTTAATAACGATTACCGCCGACCGTTCGACTTGGTACTAGAAAATATTCCGGCGGACGAAAGCCAGGGCGGCGATAAGGAAGCCCATATCGATGCATTAATCGCCCGCGCCAAAGTGTTACTGGGCGATGGTTATGCCGATGTCTTTCGAGCAGGATTAACCACAATTCTGGACGACATCCGCGACGACCTGCATGAATTCGGCGTCGACTATCAACACTGGTTTTCCGAACAAAGCCTGGTCAATGACGGATCGGTTGCGAAAGCGCTGGCTAAACTGAAAGCCTCTGGACATCTTTATGAAAAAGACGGCGCTCTTTGGTTTGCCTCCAGTACACTGGGCGATGAAAAAGACCGGGTCGTTAAACGCGAAAACGGGCAATATACCTATTTCGCTTCCGACATTGCCTATCACATGCATAAACTGGAACGCGGTTTCGATAAAATCATCGATATCTGGGGTGCAGATCATCACGGTTACATACCGCGAGTCAAAGCCGCCATCCAGGCGCTCGGTGCGGACGCCGACAAGCTGCACGTACTGCTGGTGCAATTCGCCACTCTGTACCGCGGCGCGGAAAAAGTTCAGATGTCCACCCGCTCCGGCGAATTCGTTACCTTGCGGCAATTACGCGATGAAGTCGGTAAAGATGCGGCGCGGTTTTTTTACGTGATGCGCCGGTCTGAGCAGCATATGGATTTCGACTTGCAATTGGCGACGTCAAAAACCAGCGACAATCCGGTGTATTACGTGCAATACGCCCATGCCCGCGTGTGCAGCGTATTCCGTCAACTGGTTGAAAAAGGTCTGCCGCGCGATCTGCTGTCAGGTATGGAATTTATTAATAAGCTGACTGAAGAGCATGAGGCCGCTCTGTTAAGTACGTTGGCGAGATATCCTGAAACAGTAGAACGCGCGGCTTTAAGCTACGAACCTCACCAGCTCATTTTATATCTGCGAGAGTTGGCGAATGATTTTCATACTTATTACAACTCGCACCAATTTCTAGTTGACGACGCCAATTTGCGCGATGCCCGCTTGAATCTGATTAGCGCAGTCAGACAGGTGCTGGCCAACGGCTTAAAATTACTCAATCTTCATGCACCAGAATCAATGTAATGGCTAAAGATTATAAACACCGCGCCCAGCAGCGGGATGCTAAACCGCGTAGACGGAACTACCGCGAACCCTGGTATGTCGGCATTATAAAATGGATGGCGGTTACCGCCTTATTAATCGGCTTTGCCGTTTTTCTGGTTTATTTAAAAAGCCCGTCCTTACAACAACAGGCTCCGTCGCAACTTAACCAAAATCAACCTGCGGCGGGTAAAACCGCCAGCACGAAACTCGGCGCACCAACCGCAACAACGAAAGCGGAACCTCCGAAACCGCCGTCGCCCCAATTCGATTTCTACACCATTTTGCCCAAAAAAGAAGTTATCGTGCCCGAGCACGAACTGAAAACACGCACCCGCGAAGAAATGGTCGGCAAAAATAAAAAAGCCAGTTACGTCATTCAGGCCGGTTCGACGCAAAACATGAACGAAGCGGATCAACTAAGAGCGAAATTAGCATTAATGGGCATTGAATCCAAAATTCAAAAAGCCAAGGTTGAAAGCGTCACCTGGTACCGGGTAAAAATCGGACCTTATACACAGATGAGCAGCGTTAATACCATCATGGGGCGCTTGCAAAGCAATGGCATGAAGCCGGTGATTACGGAAGTCGATCATTAATCACTGGGTCTCGATGTTGTCAGGAACACCGAGACTGAGAACATTAATACTCGATAAAACAAACCGTTATAAAACAGACAGTTAACGTCATAGGCAACTTATTAATTGTTAAGCCATCATTGCGATTAATAAGGATCGGCGCAAGGCATTGCGGTACCAATCCTTTTTCTATCTACATTTCCTCATACATTAATAACCCGGCGCGCCAGGATTGGGCTTCGGTTTCCCCGGCTTGCCGGAGCCGCCTCCGCCACGAGCCGTCTTTACAGCCACCAGTTTACGCACAACGCCGCTGGAGTTGGCCGGATCGGTAATGCCGGTATTGCCTGTAATTGCACCGGATTTGCCCAGCACGTACAATTCGCCCCGTCCATCCTGGCCGATGCCTAATAAGCTCAAACCAAGCGCTGAACTTCCTGACAGATTAAATTCTTTCACTTGATTTTGGCTGTCCATATAAAACAACCGTCCAGTACTTCCGGAATCACTGGCATAACTACCGAAAACATAGCGTCCGCGCAGTTCCTTGATTTCATTACCGCGATAAACAAAACCGCCGACAATTGCCAGTCCTTCTTTCTGTGCGCAAGGCCCGGCCAGATTAATGGGCGGGATACAGTGGTCGAACTGGGCGATAGGATCGACAAAATCGCCTCTGACGGGAACATCGGTGACAAAGCCTCTTGCCGTACCGTTTTGATCGAAAGCAAAGCTGCCTTCTTTCAACGGCCAGCCGTAATTTTTGCCTTTAAAAACAATATCGACTTCTTCCACATCGTTCTGTCCGACATCCCCTACGTAAAGCAATCCTGTCTCTTTATCGAACGACATTTTGTAAGGATTGCGGAAACCATAAGCCCAAATTTCGCCGCGGGCATTCAGCCTGCCCACAAAGGGATTGTCGGTTGGGATGTTATAACCGGGCGTTTTCGTTCCGGTAACCGGGTCGATTCTGAGAATTTTGCCGAGCAGATTGCTGAGATCCTGGGCATTACCGCCTGGCGTGGTGTGTCCGGGACCTTGATCGTCTGCGCTGCCGCCGTCTCCGATAGAGATATACAGCATGTTATCGGAGCCGAAACGTAACTCGCCGCCGTTGTGGTTAAACTGCGGATGCTCCACTCTCAGCACTTCCCGTGCGCTTTTCAGGTTTACCTTTGCGTTACTGTTGCCCGGGTTTTTAGCCTCCCATTCCATAACACCACATTATCATGATCCGGCACTGTACTATTGCACTGGTTTGCCGGCAGCTTTGGCGATCCTTTATGCGGCTGTGACTGATAAGTATAGAAGAGGCCGTTTTTCCTGAATTTGGGATGAAACGCCAAACCGAAGAGACCGCGCTCGTCGTAATTAATGTTAAAACAGCCTAAATTCAGGCCTAGCCCGGAAAAATCGGCAAATAGCTTTTGCGCGCCGCCTTTCGCTTTCGAATCCTTTTTCCTGTTGTTCAATTGAATCGACCAGATTTTGCCGTTCTGTTCGGCGATAAAATAGCGATTCTTATCGTTGGGGGCAAAAGTCGCCGTCACCGGATTATTAAGCCCTTTGGCGACGGTTTTCAGGCCGATGGTGATGTCGCCTTTGCCGATTACCGCCGGGATAGGATCGGGAATCCGCACCGCCCACGCTGAGAACGGAGCCAATCCTATCAATAAGGCCAGAGTTGCAGTAATTCTAGATATCATAACTGTCTCCTCGGTTGGTGTCGCATGTATTCAACAGATATTATGTTGCGTTTTTGATGGTCTGGGCACCTCGATTTACTTTGAAAATCAGCCGTTGCTTTGACCAACGACATATAGGAATCTTGATCCCCATGCATCAGGGCAAAAAATTGCCCACTTTTCAGTGGTTTTTATCCTGAAATGCCCTTTTTGGTGCATTTCAGGCGCAGCTTGGTCGTTAAAAGGCCAAAATTCCGCAGGTTTTCAGGCTGCAAAGTCGTCGCAGGTTATAGGTTGCT
>VGVA01000084.1 GCA_016874115.1 Gammaproteobacteria bacterium | reverse complement strand
TTTAAGATAGTCGTCAGTTCGTTGATTTGTAATTGACCGCTTTTCATGTTTGCAAAACAAAATGCAGTATTTAATTACATTTCAACGAGCTATATCAACTTTCTCTTATTTTTGTCATGTACAGAGAAAATTGATAGTATTAACGAAACTACGAAGAGGTTAAAGTTTATGGCAACGATTACTTTTTTAGGAGCAACAGGACAGGTAACGGGTTCTTGTTACCTGATAGAAACAGCCGGTCACCGTATTCTCCTCGATTGCGGCATGTTTCAAGGTTCGCGGGAGGTTGAGCAGCAAAACGAGCAGGAATTTCCGTTCGATCCGGCCAAACTTGACGCCGTGGTGTTGTCGCATGCCCATTTAGACCATTGCGGACGTCTGCCGAAGCTGGCGAAAGAAGGTTTTAATGCGCCCGTGTATTTAACCGAACCCAGTTTTCCGTTACTGGAATTAATGCTGAAAGACGCCGTGCATTTGCAGTTAAAAGATACGGAATGGGAAAACCGGCGGCGGGAACGGGCGGGCAAGGAATTAATCGAACCGCTTTACGAGCTTGAAGATGTTGAAAATTTGCTGAAGCTGCGGCAAGCGCTGGTATTCAATCAAGTAAAGGAGATCGTTCCTGGAGTGCAGATCAGTTTTCATGAAGCCGGTCACATTCTCGGCTCGGCAATCGTCAAGCTGGATATTCGCGAACAAGGCGAAACTAAAACGGTTATATTTTCCGGCGATTTAGGTAATCCGAAATCGCCATTGCTACGTGATGCCGACATCATGACGAAAGCCGATGTGTTATTAATGGAATCGACTTACGGCGACCGCGACCATAAGCCTCTGGATAATTCCCTGGAAGAACTGAAAGGAGTTCTCGCCAGCGCAGCCGATACCGGCGGCAATGTCATCATTCCGGCTTTCGCCATTGGCCGTTCGCAGGATTTAATTTACTGGCTCGGCAAGTTGCAGCGGCAAGGAGCCTTACAGCAACGGCATATTTACCTGGATAGCCCCATGGCGATCAGTGCGAGTAAGATTTATGCCGAATACAGCAGTTTATTTAATTCCGACGACCCTGAATTCAAAGCCATAGCGCCGAAAGGCTGGCAGGCGTGGCTAAACGGATTGGTTTATTCGGAAACTGCCGAAGATTCCATGGCGATTAATCGTATTGCCGGAGGCGCGATTATTATTGCCGGCAGCGGCATGTGTAACGGCGGCCGCATCCGCCATCATCTTAAATATAACCTGTGGCGGCGTAACGCCCATGTCGTTATTACCGGTTATCAGGCGGAAGGTACGCTGGGACGGTTGCTGGTGGACGGCAAGAAATCGGTTATAAAAATTTTGGGTTCGGATGTAAATGTAGCCGCAAAGATACACACCCTGGGTGCATTCAGCGCTCATGCCGATCAAAGCCAATTATTGAGCTGGGCGCAGCATTTTACCGAACCGAAGCCTGAATTGTATTTAGTGCATGGCGAAAAATCGGCAGCCTTATCATTACAAACCTGCTTCAAACGCAGAAACTGGTTTGCCCGTATTCCGAAAGTAAACGATACGATTTCAATTTAACGGCCGAGGTATTTTTACCGGCCGATGGAAATGTTGGCGTTCTAACGTGGTCGTAGAGGTCGAATCACAAAAATACTGCAAAAGATCAATGACCGATATTGGTAACGCCAAAGATATAGACTGGCATGCGTTGACGGCAGAGGAAGCTTGTCGACGGCTGGAAACGAGCGAAACCGGCTTGTCCCAAGAGGAAGCCGCGTCACGATTAATTAAGTTCGGCGCTAACCGTCTTACCTATACCGGAGGACGGCATTGGTTTAAACGATTAATAGGTCAGTTTCATAATGTTTTATGCTACTTATTAATGGCTGCATCCGGTATTACCTGGGTAATCGGAGAACGCGTCGATAGCATGGTGATTCTGACCGTTATCGTCATTAATGCCTTGATCGGTTTCCTGCAGGAAGGCAAAGCGGAAAATGCGATAGCCAATCTGCGTAATTTATTAACACAGAAAGCATCGGTCTGGCGTAATAACCGGTTAATCGCCGTTCCATCCGAAGAGTTGGCGCCGGGGGATGTTGTCGTTCTCGAAAGCGGCGATAAGGCACCGGCCGATATTAGACTATTGCAAGCAAAAAGCGTAAAGATCGACGAATCCATTCTGACGGGAGAATCGGTTCCAGTCGAAAAAAACAACCAAGCTGTTGCACCGCAGTGCAGTTTGGCGGATCGCTTTTGTATGGCCTATTCCGGGACATTAATTACTTACGGTAGTGCGGCGGGTGTGGTTGTTGCAACGGGCGATGCGACTGAAATCGGCAAAATTAATAAACTGCTGCGTTCCATTACGCCGGTCGAAACACCGTTACTAAAACAAATTGCCGTATTCAGCCGCTGGCTCAGCCTTGCGATATTACTGTTTGCCGCGATGACCTTCGCATACGGCTGGTACATCCAGCATTCCTCATTAACGGAATTGTTCATGTCTGTGGTGGGGTTGGCGGTTGCCGCCATTCCGGAAGGGCTGCCTGCGATCATGACGATCACACTGGCTATCGGCGTACAACTTATGGCAAAGCAACATGCCATTGTTAGGCGGTTACCTGTGGTGGAAACCTTGGGTTCGGTAACGGTGATCTGCACCGATAAAACTGGAACATTAACGTGTAATGAAATGACGGTGAAGTCGGTTATCGCGGGAGATAAGCGATACAAAGTGGAAGGTGTCGGCTATAGTCCGCAAGACGGATTAATCACTGCCGAAAACGCGGTTATTAATGTTCATCAACAGCCCGAATTGACTAGGCTGATTAGGTCGGCGGCGTTATGCAATAACGCAACGGTTTACCGGCACGAGGGTTCGTGGCGGATTCAGGGCGATCCGACCGAAGCGGCATTAATCACCCTGGCGTTAAAAGCCGGGCAATCGCCGGAAAGCTTGCAGAAACTTTTTCCCCGCCATGATAGCATTCCGTTCGATTCGTCGTACCGCTTTATGGCGACCTTGCACCGGGAAGAAGAATCGAATGTTGTTTACATTAAAGGCGCGCCGGAGCAAATTTTGGCGATGTGCGGCTTTGAGCTGAACAGAGATCTGCCCGTGCCGGTTAATCGGGAAAAATGGACTCGTATCCTGGATGAGCTTGCAGCGGAAGGCCAACGTGTGATTGCCGTAGCTTACAAGCCTATGCCGGATACGATGACTGCCTTGGATTTTAACGATGTCAATTCCGAATTAATTCTGGCCGGCATTATCGGTATGACCGATCCGCCGCGCGCCGAATCCAAACAAGCCATTCTGGACTGTCAGCGGGCCGGTATCCGGGTCAAAATGATAACCGGCGATCATGCCGAAACAGCGCTGGCTATTGCTAGACAACTCAATATCGGCAATGATGTAGTCATGACGGGCGCTGAGATCGATCGGCTAACGGATGAGCAACTAATTAACAATGTACGCTCGATTGATGTTTATGCACGGGTCAGTGCCGAGCATAAGCTGCGTTTAGTGAAAGCGCTGCAAGCCGATCATCAGGTTGTGGCGATGACCGGCGATGGCGTTAACGATGCGCCTGCACTGAAAGCGGCGGATATCGGCATTGCCATGGGCAAAAAAGGTACGGAGGTAGCCAAAGAAGCCAGCGAATTTGTGTTGGCCAATGATAACTTTTCCGCAATTGCCGCGGCAGTCAAAACCGGCCGTGGCATTTACGATAACTTGAAGAAATCGATACTGTTTATATTGCCTACCGGCGTGGCGGAAGGTATGTTGATTGTAACCACCCTATTAATGGGCGACGCACTACCGATAACACCGGTGCAAATTTTATGGGTGAACATGATAACCGCAGTCACCTTATCGTTGACGTTGGCCTTTGAAGCGCCGGAACCCAACATTATGTTGCGTCAGCCTCGCGCATCCAACGAACCTTTGCTTTCTAAGTTATTAATATGGCGCTTGTGTTACGTAACCGCCATCATGGTCGGCGGAACGTACGGCTTGTTTTTGTGGGAGCAGAACCAGGGAACATCCATAGCGAGCGCCCGCACAGTCGTGCTGAATACGCTGGTGTTGTTTGAAAGTTTTTATGTCTTCAATAGCCGTTATTTGCTGGCTTCCGTGATAAGTTTGAAAGGCGTGTTCGGGAATATCCTGATCTGGGCGGCGATCATTTTTCTGGGACTGGCGCAAACCGTTTTGACCTACTGGCCGCCTGTACAGGTAATGTTCGACACAGAGGCGCTCGCCCCGGAAGTTTGGCAACGAATGCTGGCGGTATCGGCAAGCGTATTCGTGCTGGTCGAGCTGGAAAAATGGCTGATTCACACCATACGTCCGCAATTAAGCCATTAATGATTATTTGTTCAATAACAGCAACATTTCTTCACGGCTTATCACTTCTTTTTCTAACAGAAGATTGGCAAGTTTTTCCAACGATTTTTTATTGCCGGTAATTAAATTTCGCGCGCGGTCTTCGCCTTCCGTGACCAGCGCCAGGATTTCGGAGTCGATTAATTTAGCCGTATCATCGCTGTAATTGCGGGATTCAGTGACTTCGGTTTCTAAAAATTGCAGCCGATGCTGTTTGCCATAAATTAAGGGTCCCAGCTTTTTACTCATACCCAAGTAACACACCATATTGCGGGCGATTTCACTGGCTTTTTCCAGGTCGTTTTGTGCGCCGGTAGAAATCGATCCCAAAAATACTTGTTCCGCCATACGTCCGCCCAGCAAAATGGCAATCTGGTCCTTTAACTCCTCTTCGGTCGATAAAAATTTCTCTTCGACCGGCAATTGCAGGGTAAATCCCAAGGCGGAAACGCCGCGTGGAATGATAGAGATTTTATGTACCGGCTGGCCGGTCGGCACATGTTCGGCAACCAATGCATGACCGGCTTCGTGGTATGCCACACGGCGCTTTTCTTCCGGATTCAGCACCCGGTTTTTCTTTTCCGGTCCGGCCAGAATGCGGTCGATGGCGGCTTCAAAATCACTCATCTCCACTTTGCTATGCCCGCTACGGATGGCGATAATGGCCGCTTCATTGGCGATATTCGCCAAGTCGGCGCCGACCAGTCCCGGTGTACGCCGGGCAATGACGCTCAGGTCGATGTCTTTCGACATCGTTAATGCTTTGGTGTGAATTTTAAGGATTTCCACCCGGTCGGCCATATCCGGTTTATCGACCACGATTTGCCGGTCGAAACGGCCGGCTCTGAGCAAGGCTTTATCGAGCACTTCCGGGCGATTAGTGGCCGCCATTACCACGACACCGGCAGAAGTATCGAAACCGTCCATTTCCGTTAATAATTGGTTTAACGTCTGTTCGCGCTCGTCATGACCGCCCATCACTAGCGGCCCGGCCGCGCGAGCGTCCTATGGCGTCCAATTCGTCGATAAAGATGATGCAGGGCGCCTTACTTCGCGCCTGTAAAAATAATTCCCTGACTCTGGCAGCGCCGACGCCGACAAATAATTCAATGAATTCAGAGCCGCTGATATTAAAGAAAGGTACTTGCGCTTCGCCGGAAACAGCGCGCGCCAGCAAGGTTTTGCCGGTGCCGGGCGGGCCGACCAGTAAAACGCCTTTCGGCATACGCCCGCCCAGTTTCTGAATGCGTTCGGGATTGCGTAAAAAGTCGATGGTTTCGGTTAACTCTTGCTTGGCGCTATCTGCGCCGGCAACATCTTTAAAGGTGATTTTGGTTTGGGTGTCCTGGCGGATTTTTATTTTATTGCCCAAATTTAGAAAAGATTGTGCGCCTGCCGTAGACCGCCGTACAAACCAGGACATGATTAACATAAAGATAAATATCGGAATTACCCAATTGAAAAAAATACCGGTTAACCAGCCCTCGCTCGGCCGGACCACAAAATCTACTTTGTTCTCGGTCAACAGGCTTGCCAGATCGGTTTGCCATAAAGGAATTGTTGTAAAAGGCTTGAGCTGGTCTTCCGCTTTGTCCGGTTTGATAAAGCCGGTGATGAAACGGTCGGTCACAATGACTCTTTCGATTTTGGCGTCTTTAACATGCGCTAAAAACTTACCGTAAGAAATTTCATTCTGCTGCCGTTCGCCCGAACTGTTGAAAAGCGAAAAAAGAAGCAGGCCCAGCAATACATATAAAAGCAGATTAATTTCTTTCCTGGATGGGTTGTCGCCGGTTTCCTTACCGCTGTGCGCCGTCCGGTCATCTTCACCGTTTGGTTTGGTGAGCCGGTTAAATAGGGTTTTGAATTGTGACAGGAACGAATTAAGCCACTTCATTAATCGACTGAAAAAATCGTTCGCGCGTGTGTCCATAATGCCTCTTTATCTGTTGATTATGGTTGTGATACAACTATAACGGCTTTTTTGCAAAGCTTTTTGATATAAATCAAGTGAAAAATTAATGGCTTAGCCAAAATGCACGATAATTAATGAGACTGGCTTTAACGCTGTAAGTTCAGGAATTACTGAACGATAAACTGGTCTATAACAAAAGTGTTTTATTGATTAATCAGGAACATATGATGCAAGCTCACAGCCGTTTTATCCGTTGGTTTAACGAATTAACGATCGAAGATATACCGCTGGTCGGCGGCAAAAACGCGTCTTTGGGCGAAATGTACCGCGAGTTAAAACCCGAAGGCATTAATATCCCTAATGGCTTTGCGGTCACTGCGGAAGCTTATCGAACTATGATGGACGAAGCAGGGGCTTGGGCCGCATTGCATAAAGCGTTGGATCGATTGAATCCGGATAATGTCGCCGACTTGGCGAAACGGGGACGGATGGCGCGGGAAATCGTCTACGGCGCACCGCTGTCGGCTTTGCTGGAGCAGGAAATTCTGGCGGCTTACCGGCAACTGCAACAGGAATACGGCGAAGAGCTAAGTCTTGCCGTACGCAGTTCGGCCACGGCGGAAGATTTGCCGACCGCCAGTTTCGCCGGTCAGCAGGATACATTCTTGAACATCCGCGGAGAGAAAAACTTGTTAGAAGCGTGTAAACGCTGTTTCGCCAGTCTTTTTACCGACCGCGCCATCCATTATCGTATCGACCAGGGTTTCGACCATTTCACACTGGGGTTGTCTATCGGCGTTCAGAAAATGGTGCGGTCGGATTTGAGTGCCAGCGGCGTGATGTTTTCCCTGGATACGGAATCCGGCTTTAACGATGTGGTTTTTATTACCGGCGCTTACGGGTTGGGCGAAAATGTGGTGCAAGGCGCGGTGGATCCGGATGAATTTTATGTGCACAAGCCGACTTTTACTCAGGGTAAGCGCGCGGTTTTGAAACGCACGTTGGGCGCAAAAAAAATTAAAATGATTTACAACGAAGGCCGCACCAAAGAATCTACCAAAAACGTGCCGACTTTTGATGATGAACGCAGCCGGTTCTGCATTAACGATGAAGATGTGCTGACCCTGGCTGAGTACGCCATCAAAGTGGAACGGCATTACAGCCGCAAAGCCGGGCAAGACCGTCCGATGGATATGGAATGGGCAAAAGATGGCATTGACGGCCGGTTGTATATTGTTCAGGCACGGCCTGAGACGGTGGCGTCTCAGCAAAATAAACTAATCTTGGAAGAATTCGTGCTGAAGGAGAGGGCGCAACCCATTGTTATCGGTCATGCGGTCGGCAGCAAAATCGCCAGCGGTACTGCGTGCATTATTAATCACCTCAGCCAGTTGAAGCAGTTCAAACCCGGCGATATTCTGGTTGCCGATATTACCACGCCGGATTGGGAGCCGGTGATGAAAATTGCCTCAGCAATCATCACCAATAAAGGCGGGCGCACCTGTCACGCCGCGATTATTTCCCGTGAACTGGGCGTCCCGGCGGTGATCGGCTGTGAGAACGCTACCGTTACGATTAACGACAAAGCGCCGGTCACGGTTTCCTGCGCCGAAGGCGATGTCGGCAAAGTGTATGCCGGAAAACTGGAGTATGCGGTTAATAAAGTCGATTTGTCCGGACTTGCCCGGCCGAAGACAAGAATTATGCTCAATATCGGCAATCCCGAAATGGCTTTTAAAAATTCGTTCTTACCTAATGACGGCGTGGGTTTGGCGCGGATGGAGTTTATTATTACCGAATATATTAAGGCGCACCCTTTGGCATTAATCCATCCCGAGCGGATTAATGATCTTGCCGTGTTGCAGCAAATCAAACAACTCACCAGGGGATATGATAAGCCGGAAGCGTTTTTTATTAATAAGCTGTCGGAAGCTGTGGCGACAATTGCCGCTGCGTTTTACCCCAAGCCTGTTATCGTCCGTTTATCCGATTTTAAAACCAACGAATACGCCGCATTACTGGGCGGCCATTTTTTCGAATTCGAAGAAGCTAATCCGATGATCGGTTTCCGCGGCGCATCCCGTTACATTCATCCCGCTTATGCCGAAGGCTTCGCCTTGGAATGCGCGGCGATGAAGCGGGTGCGGGACGATATGGGATTAACAAACGTTATTTTGATGATTCCCTTCTGTCGGCGTATTCGGGAAGCGGAGCAAGTATTAATGGCGATGGCGCAGCACGGGTTAAAGCGCGGCGAAAACTGCTTGCAGATTTATGTCATGTGCGAAATTCCCAATAACGTGATCCAAATTGACGCCTTCTCCAAGGTGTTTGACGGTTTTTCTATCGGCTCCAATGATTTAACTCAACTGACGTTGGGCGTCGACCGGGATTCCGCTATTTTGGCGAATGATTTTGATGAGCGCGATGAAGGTGTTAAAGCTATGATCCGCATGGCCGTGGATGGCGCCAAGCGTAATCACAGGCATATCGGTCTATGCGGACAGGCGCCGTCCGATTATCCCGACATGGCGGATTTTCTGGTGGAAACCGGTATCGATTCGATGAGTCTGAATCCCGATACTATCATACAAACCACGCAACGTATTCTGGAAACCGAGCAGCGCATGGGTATTAATTAGCCGTTGTGCGGTTATTAATAACTCGAAATTGCCGAAGCGGCAGTTTTAAATCCAGGGTTTATTCATCGGTTTGACGATGGTCGTTGAGGATATTCGTCACTTCATAAATTGTCATAACCAGTTTGTTAGCGTCCACCGGTTTCAGGAAGAAATTGCATTTCGGTAAAGTCTGGTTATCGAATTGATTTAAAGAGGGGTCGCCCGAAATAATGATGGCGGGAAGGGTGTCGAGGATTAATTCACGGATATGTTTGACCACGTCAATGCCGTTGCGGCCTTGCAAGCGGTAATCGCTGACGATTACATCGGGACGTAAACCTGTCCGGATCAGGGCAATGGCTTCTTCGCCCGATTCAGCCGTGCGAATGGGAATATCAAGCTGTTCGAACAATAGCTGCATGGCATTAACCTTAAAAGAGCATCTTAAGGTTGCAAAAAATTGTTAACTGTTTGAAATTAAGCGGCAAGGAGGCGCTTATGGCAGAACAGATCATTCACCCTTTGGGTGAACCCGAACCGAAGGCATTAATTCCGTATGCTGAACCTGTCAGGGTAGAAACATTTGGCGGCAGGATCCATGTGGAATGGGATCCACAAGCATCGGTGACGGCGATGGGGCAATTGCCCTTTTTCATAGAATTTTTGCACATCAGCGGATTGTTTGGAGATTGGGTGTCACGATGCCCTTTACGCTGGGTTAGCCCCAACGCCCCGAGAAAACGCAATGTGCTGGGGACGCTATTGCTTTCAGTGTTGTCAGGGCACAAACGCTATGCCCATATCAATGGCTTG
>VGVA01000083.1 GCA_016874115.1 Gammaproteobacteria bacterium | reverse complement strand
ATGGTCGCAAAGTCCACGTGCTTTTCCATTACTTGCAGAATGTCGCCCAACATATCGAGTTTGGCTTCACGTTCTTCGGCGGCAAATAGGCTTTCTTTGATCATGGTGGTGTGCATCAATCTAGCGGCTATGTAGATATGCTATTTTAACATAGGTGGGTTTTTCGATGCGCCCATTAATCTTTTGCGCCTGCAAACGCATTAACGATTGCGCCAGTACCTGTTCCGTGCCCCAGACTATGTCTTCAAATAGAAAGGGCAATTGCCGGTTTAAGCCGATCAACACATAACCGCCGTCTTCCGCCGGGGCCAACACGCAGGTTTTTCCCTGCCGTAGATTAACAAGCGCCTGCTCCAGATCGTCAGAAGTGAATGATGGGCAATCGCAACCGATCAGCACCGCCGATTTATAATGGGTTAGCGCCTCAGCAAACGCATGGTTCATGCGCGCTCCTAAATCGTCACCCTGTTGCTGCCGCCGTTCGATAGCGTAACACTGTTCCAGGCTGACAAAATAAGGATGACCGATGTCGGGCGCACACCACAACTGAACCGGACACAACGCATTGTGGGTCGCTTTCATTAAGGTCAGCTCGCTTAATTCTTTGTGCAACTGTGCGGCTTCTTCTCCCGTTAATGGCGGCGTCAAACGGGTTTTCACTTGGCCGGGTACGGGCGCTTTGCAAAACACCAGGATAACCGCAT
The DNA here is from genome assembly GCA_016874115.1 of Gammaproteobacteria bacterium. Taxonomy (GTDB): domain Bacteria; phylum Pseudomonadota; class Gammaproteobacteria; order Methylococcales; family Methylomonadaceae; genus Methyloglobulus. The sequence continues at coordinate 9,179 of VGVA01000083.1, read as the reverse complement.
CAGGATAACGGTACATTAATGAATGCGCTGACCGGCAAACGGCATTAATAAAAGCCGGACAAAACTTAAGCCGGATTGTTCGCGGTAAGCCGTTAAACCGATCATTAATCGATCTTGCGCCAGCTTTGGACGGTCTGTGTACGTGCGGCACAATCTGTCCCACCAGGACACCGAAAAGCCGTAATTACTATCCGTTTCCACCGGCTCGGCGGAATGGTGAATGCGATGCATATCCGGTGTAATTAACAACCATCGCAATTTCCGGTCAATGGCTTCCGGGATAGCCACATTGCTGTGATTAAAGGTCGCACAGCCATTCAAGATAATCTCAAACGCAATTACTGCCCCCGGATGCCCGCCGATAGCGACAATCCAAGCCGATTTATACAGCATTGAAAGCACGATTTCGACGGGGTGAAAACGCACGGCAGTGGTGGCGTCGAACTCCAGATCGGTATGATGGACTTTATGGAGACGCCATAATACCGGTATCTTATGCATAGCGATATGCTGGACATAAATGGCAAAATCGAGGATTAATAACGTCGCCAAAACGTTAATACCTGTAGGCAACGGCCACATAGCCAGCAAACCCACGCCGTTTTCCTGCGCCCACAGCGCGCTGAGATAAGCCAGGCCGCCAATGGTAAAACGCATCAACATCATATTACCTAAAGCCAGCCCCAGATTAACCGGCCAGCGCTGCTTACGTTCAACGAGTTGAACGCGCCGGGGACGAACGGCTTCCCAAGCAATCATCACCGCAAAAATACCAACAGCAAACGACAGCCTCAGCACATTATCCATCAGTATCCTTATAATAATCCGCCGCCAAAATCTGCGGGTCTGTACCTAAAAAATACCGAAGACGCAAACACCACATTAATAAGATCGTTCTCAGCACACCGCCTCTTTCCCAGCGTCTTCCAGAAGTCATCGCTTTGGCTTTCAAACAAACCGGCGAACAGATCTGCTTTAGTTTTTTACACAGCGCAATATCTTCCATCAACGCTATGACGGGATATTGCCCGACAGATTCAAACAGCGATTTATTAATGAAAATCGCCTGATCGCCGGTCGCAATTCCAGTCCAGCGCGAGCGGAAATTCATGCACCAGGCGACAATTTTTAACAGCGGATGGCTGCCCATTAATTCAACATCAAAGCGCCCCCATTGTTGCCGGTCATTAATGGCGTGTTCAATTAAAATGAAAGCATTCTCAGGCAACGTCGTATCGGCATGTAAAAACAACAAAATATCGCCACTGGCCTGTGCCGCCCCGGCGTTCATCTGCAAGGCGCGGCCTTTACCCGATATTACCAGACGATCCGCCAATGGCCGCGCCAGCGCAATCGTATTGTCGCTGCTGCCGCCGTCCGCCACGATTAATTCGCAATCCTTGCTATGATAAGCCTGCAAAGCTTTCAGGCAGCTTACAATGGTGTTTTCTTCATTAAAGGTTGGAATAATGATAGAAAACTTCATTAATGCTGACTATTACAAAGGCTCAAACAACATGGTCAAATCGTCCGCCGTCAGTTGTAGGGATTCTTCCTTGGCGCCATCCTTATAGATGCTGTCGGCCAGCGCGCGTTTACGCTCCTGCATGGCGAGCATTTTTTCTTCCACCGTGTTTTCGGTAATGAGCTTGTAGACGAAAACCGGCTTGTCCTGGCCGATTCGGTGGGCGCGGTCGGCGGCCTGCGCTTCCACGGCCGGATTCCACCATGGATCGTACAGAATAACGGTATCAGCTTCCGTTAAATTCAAACCGATGCCGCCTGCCTTAAGGCTGATTAAAAAGACATTCGCTTCGCCGCTTTTAAACCGCTCTATCGCCATATCGCGATCCAGAGTTTGGCCGGTTAATTTGCTGTAGGCAATGTCGCGCTGGTTCAGTTTGTCTTCTATTAATGCGATCATGCGGGTAAATTGGGAAAAGACCAGAATTTTCCGGCCTTCTTCCAATAATTCCGGCAACATATCCATTAATAAGTCGAGCTTGGCGGATTCATTCGTTTTCTGTGCTGTTTCAAGCGGCAATGTCCGTGGATCGCAGCAGGTTTGCCTGAGTTTGAGCAAGGCGTCCAGAATGGTAATATGGCTGCGCGAGAGGCCGCGTTCGGCAATGGCGTCCCGCACTTTCCGTTCCATGGTCAGGCGTATGCTTTCATACAATGCCGCTTGTTTTTCGTACAGAGGTACAGAACGGATAATTTCGGTTTTTGCTGGCAACTCCGCCGCCACTTCCTGTTTGGTACGGCGCAGCATGAAGGGCGCAACCCGGCGCGATAAGCGCATTTTTTGCTCTGCGTCGCCAAAGGTTTCTATCGGCGTACGATACAGTTTTTTAAAAGTGGCGTTGTCGCCCAAAAAGCCGGGCATCAGGAAGTCGAATTGCGCCCACAATTCACCCAGATGATTTTCCATCGGCGTTCCCGTTAAGCACAGGCGGCGCCTGGATTTAATGTGCCGGACGATTTGCGCGCCCTTGGACAAAGGATTTTTGATAATCTGCGCCTCATCCAAAATCAAATAGTGATACTGATGCTCCAGCAGGGTTTCCTCATCCCGCGGCAACAGCGGGTAAGTGGTCATAATGAGGTCGTAATCGCGTATTTTATAAAACAACTGCTTACGTTCCGTACCCTGCAAAATCAACATGTTAAGATCGGGCGTAAAGCGTTCCGCCTCGCGCCGCCAATTGCTGAGCAGGCTGGTAGGGGCGATAATCAAGCTGGGTTCTTTCATGCGCCCGTTTTGTTTTTCCAGCAGCAGATGCGCCAAGGTTTGCACGGTTTTGCCCAAACCCATATCGTCGGCAAGAATTCCGGCAAATTTATATTCGCGCAAAAACTGCAACCAGTTCAAGCCTATCTGTTGATACGGCCGTAGTTCGGTTTGTAGATTATGCGGAACTTCGACTTTTTCGATACCTTTAAAATCGGTTAATTTTTGCGCCAGTTGCCTAAGATCTTCCCCGCCTTTCAACGAAAACAAGCCGTAGTTATGCGTTTCCAGTTCCGCCAGGCTGGCGGCGTTAAACCGGGAGATTTTCATCACGCCGCTTTTGTCCAGACTACCACCGCCGAACAGTTCCAAAATAACACGCAGGAAAGGTTTTATTTTTGCGCTGGGCACCGTCAAATAACTGTAATCGCTGAGCGGAATGTTGAGCAGTTCGGGCAAATTGTGCAAATCGTAGCTTTCCAGTACCGGCATGATTAATGGCAGCAGCGGCAAAGCCTTGCCGTCCACATTAATATTGAAGCGCATTTCAAACCACTGGTTCTGGCTGTCGCTGATTTCCGCATCCCAGCTTTCAGCCGCTTGAAAATTCAGTAAGAAGCTGTCGTTAGTTTCAATACGCCAGCCCTCGCGTTCCAGTTCCGGCACGACGTTTTCCAAGAATTGGCCCCAAATTCCGGCGCTTTCGATCGAATTTTTGGCAGTGCTTGCCAGGATCACACCCTTCGTACTATTATTAATCATTGATGTCGGCGCAAAACCGCAGGCGGTTAATCGCGCCAACGCATTTTTCTCCGCCGCTGTATCGCGTTTGATGCGCACCAGACCGCCCGGCGCGGTAAGCACACTGTAGTCACGATTATCGAAGCCGGTAATCTGCCAGTCACCGTACTGAAACGATAACACCATAAAATGATGGTAGCGGCGGGTATCGCTCTGCTCGCCCAAGAGGATTAATTGCGGCGTCGGCGCAACTTCCGGCAGCTCTGTCAACTCGACTTTTTTGGGCGGCGGAACGGGCAAGCCCGGATTTTCCACCGTTAAGCGGTGGCTGAATTCATCAGCAAACCGTTCCGGCACGGGCGGGGCAGCCAGCATTTCCCGAAGTTGTAGGTGTGTTAAGTTAGTTAAGGTAAAACCGCCGATAACACCGCATTTGAAATCCAGGTATAAAGGCGGCTCCACCAACACGGGGATGGCGTCCGGCTCAATGGCCAGTTGCAGTTGGTACTCGCTGCTCGCATTGCGTTGCCAGTTAATCTTCAATTCGCGCAGATCGCCGATTTTCAACGGCGCGCTTTCCAGATCCTGCCAATACAAGCGCCCGGTTCGAAGCAATCGGGTTAAAGCTATCGTACCGAGTGCGCCATTAATGACCGGCTCGCCGCCTGCGGTATTATCCAACGCCGTTAATATTTTTATCAGCTCCTGGTCGTCGGGATTCATATAGGGATAATGCGAGTACCCGTAACGCATACTGTGGAAATTGATTTTCCGTCCTTTGCTTAAACCGCCGGCTTTTTTGTCTCTGGTCACAACCGGTTCAACCGTCAGCTCATATTTAATGCGTGACGGCTTTAATATATAAACCAGGAACTCTTGTGCATTGTCGGGCAATTGGGGCGTTAATGACGCCGATTGCAGGTCGTCCAGCCATTGCATACAGGGCGCATCCCGGTTGGTTAATTGTTCCGGCTGGCTTTTATTTTGATAAGCAATGCACACTGCCGCGACATGCTTGCAGTTATATCCGACCGGACAGGAACAGGTGCCTTCTATATCCGCCGATTTGAAATCGGGCCGCCATGTTATGCGGATATTTTGTTTGTAGGGCGCAAGTTCGGATCCATTAACCGTTGCATTTAGCTGGGTAAACAGCGCCCCTTCGCCCATCACCCTGACTTGCAGCACCATACCGAGACGTTGATATTGTTTACCGCGGTCGTAATAAACCTGTCCACACTCTTGAATAATATCGGATTTGAGCAGCTTTTTTTGATTAACCATAACGGTTTTCAGTAAATTCGGACTAACCGGTTATTGTACAGTACCGGACTTAAAAAATAATCGGTTAAAATTGTTTAACGGATTAAATTGACTATTTAAGAATTGTCCTGTAATCATCCGGTCAAGTCCGTGTCCAACTCGCTATCTATTTACCGTAACCATTAATCGCCATGCATCCAGCTAAACGAACTGCAACGCTACCCCTTTGCTACGTCATTAATGGATTTGTTTTTATCTGGCTGATATTAATAGCATTTTGTTTGGCATCTGAAGTCAGCGCCGATGTTAATAGCGGCAAACAAAATCGCGCGTTAGCGCCGGGTTACCGACCATTGAATTATGCCGCGCCGGTTCCGGGAAGTTATGCTTTGCCCGATCTGGGTTTAGCCGGCGATGGCGAAGTCGTCGATAGCATTGGGCAAAACACCCGTTTATATACGCTGATGGAACGCAACGGCAAGCCCGGCAAGATAGTCCTCCTCAGCTTTATCTACACCACCTGCAGCGACATTAACGGCTGCCCGCTGGCGACAGCAGTATTCCAAAAAATCAAAAACCGCTTGTTGCAAGAACCGGACTTAGCGCACAAGTTGCGATTAATAACCCTGAGTTTTAATCCGGAGCACGATACTCCGGCGAAAATGCGCGAATACGGAGCAACCCTGCAAAGCCAGGAGATCGATTGGCGCTTTCTCACGACCCAATCCGAGCAGCAATTAACGCCGATATTGCAGGCTTACCGACAATCGGTCGCCAAAGTATTCGATGCGCAAGGCCGCTTTACCAATACTTTCAACCATAGCCTGCGCGTGTACCTGATCGATCGGCAACAGCGCATTCGCAACATTTACAACACGGAGTTGTTGCATCCCGATATGGTCATGGCGGACGTCAAAACATTAATGCTGGAAGCGGAGCAACAAGCAAAATCGAGAGTAAACAGTACTTATCAACGTAAAAATACGCCCATTAATAACAAGGTCAATCCGTCATTGTATTCGGCCGGCGATAACAAACAGAATTACGAAAGCAACGCGTATCAAACGCAATCCGTTGCCTTAGCGCAGCGGCAAGGCAAGGAAGCCGACCTGCTCCGTACCGTCAAACAGCCGCCGCTGGGCTTGCCCGCCGTTCCCGTACCCCAGAACAACCCGATAACGGCAGAAAAAGTCGCCCTGGGCAGAAAGTTGTTTTACGACCGCCGCCTGTCATTCAATAACACCTTTTCCTGCGCTATGTGCCATATCCCGGAGCAAGGCTTTACCAGCAATGAAATGGCGACAGCTGTCGGCGTGGAAGGCCGCACCGGCAACCGCAACAGCCCGACGCTATACAACGTGGCCTATGCGCAGTCATTATTTCACGATGGCCGCGAAACAGCTTTGGAACAGCAAATCTGGGGGGCATTGCTAGAAGATAACGAAATGGCAAACCCTTCAGTTGGGCAAATCATCGAAAAAATCGAACACAGTCCCGATTACAAAGGCTTGTTTGAACAAGCTTTTCAAGAACCTATCGATATAAAAAACATCGGCATGGCGATAGCCAGTTACGAACGCACCCTGAATTCGGCGAACTCCCCCTTCGACCGTTGGCGCTTTGGCAGTGATGAGGATGCCATTAATGATAAGGCCAAAGCGGGCTTTGCTTTATTTACCGGCAAAGCCGGGTGCAGCCAATGCCATCTTATTAATGACAAATACGCCTTGTTTAGCGATAACCGGTTCCATAATACCGGTATCGGATATTCGGCGTTAATTGCCGATAAAGTCCCGCCTAATACTCAGCGAGTGCAACTGGCGCCGGGCGTGTTTGTCGATGCGCCGACAGCATTAATCGCATCGGTATCGGCAGAGAAAGCCAACGATTTAGGTCGCTACGCCATCACACAAAACCCAAAAGACCGTTGGCTTTACAAAACACCTGCTTTACGTAACATCGGCCTGACCGCCCCTTACATGCATAACGGCAGCTTGTCCACGTTAACGGATGTTATCGAATTTTATAATCGCGGCGGCATTGCTAATGAAAATCTCGATCCATTAATCAAACCGCTACGCTTAAATAAACAGGAAATTAATGAGTTAGAGACGTTTCTTGAATCGCTGACGGGAGATAATATCGGAGAGTTAGTTTCCGACGCTTTTGCCGCGCCGATTGGAGACAGTCATTAATAAACAGAAATTTGACGATTGCAAGAGTTAGCAAATTATTCTCCAACTACCTTCATGAAATTCATTCTTCTAGGCACAGCCGGTTGCCATTTATGTGAACTTGCTGAAACATTAATCAAGGAGTGCATTACCAATGCCGACAATATAACCGTCGATTTCATCGACATTGCCGAAGAAAGCCAATGGCAACACGATTACGCAACGCTAATTCCGGTATTTCTTCAAGCGGATTCGTTACAATATCTCAATTGGCCGTTCACCCAACAGCAAGTTTTAACTTTTATCCAGCAACAGACCATGAGTAAACCGACAAGAACCGAAAAAGACAGCATGGGCGAAATGCAAATCCCTGCCGATGCCCTTTACGCCGCACAAACGCAGCGCGCCATTAATAACTTTCCCATCAGCGGGTTAACCCTACCGCCCGCTTTTATTCAAACGGTTGCGTTGATTAAGCAGACGGCGGCCAAGGTCAATCTGACTTTGGGTGAGCTTAATAAAAACATTGCCGAAGCAATTATTAATGCCGCGCAAAGCATTCGTGACGGACACCATTCCGACCAGTTCCCAATTGATGTATTTCAAACCGGCTCCGGCACCAGCACCAACATGAATGTTAATGAGGTGATCGCCACCTTGGCGTCGCGTTTATCCGGCACGGCTGTCAGCGCTAACGACCACGTCAACATGGGGCAAAGCAGTAATGATGTCATCCCGACCGCCATCCACATCAGCGCCGCGCTCGAATGTAATAATAGCCTACTGCCAGCGTTACATCATTTAGCGGAAACCCTTGAAAATAAAGCAAGATCGCTTACCAATACTACTAAAACCGGCCGCACCCATTTAATGGATGCCATGCCGGTCAAACTCAGCCAGGAACTGGGCGGCTGGGCCTTGCAAATAAGGAATGGTGTTGACCGCATTCAATCAACTTTGCCCCGCATCTACAAATTAGCGCAAGGCGGTACGGCGGTCGGCACCGGCATTAATGCGCATTCCGAATTCGCCGCCAAATTCGCGCAAGTACTATCGAATGAAACCGGCTTGCCATTTAAGCCTAACGATTCGTTTTTCGAAAGCCTGAGTTGCCAGGATGCCATCGTGGAATTATCGGGACAACTGAAAGTCATCGCCATCAGTCTGATGAAAATCGCTAACGACTTGCGCTGGATGAACTCAGGCCCTTTGGCCGGATTGGGCGAAATCGAACTGCCCGCCTTACAGCCCGGCAGCAGCATCATGCCCGGCAAAGTGAATCCCGTAATCCCTGAAGCAACGGCAATGGTGGCGGCGCAAGTCATCGGCAACGACGCCACCATCACCATCGCCGGACAATCCGGAAATTTCCAGTTAAACGTGATGTTACCGGTGATCGCCTATAACATCCTGCAAATCATTCAATTAATGGCTAACGCCAGCCGTTTGTTGGCTGACAAAGCCATCGCCGGTTTTACGGTGCGCGAGGATAATCTGCAAATTGCGTTAGCTAAAAATCCGATTCTGGTAACGGCGTTAAACCCGATTATCGGTTACGCCAAAGCAGCGGAAATCGCCAAGACCGCTTATAAACAAGGCCGGCCGATTATCGATGTAGCTGCCGAGATGACCGATATTGATCGTGCGGAGCTGGAAAAACTGCTCAATCCACAGCTATTAACCCAAGGCGGCATCAACTCATAAACCAAGCTGCCGTTATTAATGCGTGGAAAACCGAACCGCATTTGTTAACTATTACCTTGTATTTTCTGCTGATTTTTGAAAATATCGCTATTATCCTAAAAAGATCAGTTTGCCTCTTATGCAGGTGCGGGAAGGCAATCTGGTGGATGTAATTGCCGACCTCGAAGATACTTTACTAGCGCCAAACTTAATATCCGGCACCAACGCTGTTGGGCATTGAACTGCTCCGCAGTTGCCCAAAGCTCTTTGAAGAATGCGGCAATCCGGCGATAGCACTGTTCAACTTTTACCGCCTCGGAGTGGGTACTGCTGACGGTTAGTCGGGTTTGTCCCGCGTGACGCGTCTGCTTGCCGATGCCATAGAGCATCAAGGGGCGACTGGTAATGGCTTCGGTATGTCGGTCGGGGTCGGCGAGCCGGACGAATAGACTCCACCAGTTATAAACCAATGCGGTGATCCTGGCCATGAACCGGCAACGTTTCAGGTCTTGGGTGGTGAAGCCACCCCAGCCCCAATGGTTTTTGAGTTCGTCAAAACTGTTTTCAGCATCGGCGCGGTCTCGGTA
>VGVA01000082.1 GCA_016874115.1 Gammaproteobacteria bacterium | reverse complement strand
AGCAACCTATAACCTGCGACGACTTTGCAGCCTGAAAACCTGCGGAATTTTGGCCTTTTAACGACCAAGCTGCGCCTGAAATGCACCAAAAAGGGCATTTCAGGATAAAAACCACTGAAAAGTGGGCAATTTTTTGCCCTGATGCATGGGGATCAAGATTCCTATATGTCGTTGGTCAAAGCAACGGCTGATTTTCAAAGTAAATCGAGGTGCCCATTGGACGATATTTCTACCGGTATGCTATTCGGCATACTCGTTGCCATGCTGATTCTATCCGCTTTTTTCTCCGGCTCGGAAACTGCATTAATGGCCTTAAACCGCTATCGGTTAAGACATCTTGTCAAACTGAAACATACAGGCGCAATCAAAGCCCAACAACTTTTGAATCGTCCAGACCGCCTTTTAGGTATGATTTTGCTGGGCAATATCTTTGTTAATACCGTCGCCGCCTCCGTTGTTACCATCATTGCGCTGCGGTTATATCCCGAATACAAACACAATGTCATCGTTGCCGACATCATGGTTATCCTGGTGACGTTAATCTTTTCGGAAGCCACGCCCAAAACCTTCGCCGCAATCAAGCCGGAACCGATCGCCTACCCTTCTGCCTGGATTTATGTTCCGTTATTAAAGATTTTTTACCCGATCATTGAATTCGTTAATATTTTTGTTAATACACTATTAAGATTACTGCGGGTTGACGTTAAGCAGCATCGCCACGACACGCTCAGCAAAGACGAGTTAAAAGTCATTATTGCCGAAGCCGAAAGCACGATGCCGGCGCGTTATCAGAAAATGTTAATGGGTATCCTCGATCTGGAATCGGCCACCGTAGAAGATATCATGACGCCGCGCAACGAAATCGTCGGCATCGATCTGGAAGAACCATTGGATGAAATCATTCATCAGATCAAATCCAGCCCGCATACCCGACTGCCGGTTTACAAAAAAAGCATCGACAAAGTTATCGGCTTCCTGCATCTGCGCAAAGTACTGGTATTAATTAATCAGGAAAATTTCGATAAACAGACCATTATCAGTTTGCTCGGCAAACCGGCCTTCATTCCCGAAACCACACCGGTACACGCACAAATGGTTAAATTTAAAGCGGAAAAAATCCGCGTCGGCTTGGTGGTGGACGAATACGGCGACGTTCAGGGACTGGTGACGATGGACGATTTATTGCAGGAAATTGTCGGCGAAATCATCACCGACGAAACCATGGTGCGCGCCCAAAAAGACGGCAGTTTCCTGGTAGACGCCAACATCACTATCCGCGAACTTAATCGCATCATGCACTGGGAACTACCTACCGAAGGCCCTAAAACTCTGAACGGTCTGATCGTAGAGTTTATGGAAATGATTCCGGAAGCAGGCACCAGCGTAAAACTGCACGGCCATGTGCTGGAAATCCTCAACCGCGACGACATGGCAGTGAAGCTGGTAAAGTTTGTACCGCGTAAGTAACGATTGATTCGGCCTTTAAATGTTTTAACCGTTCGTGCTGAGCCTTTCGGCTTTGCTCAGGAGAGCTTTTGTCGAGGCACATACCGCCTTTCGACAGGCTCAAGGCGAACGGAAACTTTAAACTTCACACGGCCGGACCAATTAACCGCTACACTTTCATTCCAAACAATGATGATGAGCGTTTCGGCCCCGATGCTCAGTTAACGACCTGACTTATAATCGGCATTAATGAATAAAATCATACGGTTTTTTCAGGTTTTATTAGCGCTGAGGTATAATTCGCCGATTAACAGCTTTTATTTTCCTTATACATTCAAAACATGACAACAGCCCTATCAGACCGCGTAAAATCCGTTAAACCATCTCCCACCTTGGCCATTACCGCCCGCGCCGCCACCATGAAAGCCGCAGGCAAAGATATCGTCGGTCTGGGCGCTGGCGAACCGGATATGGACACGCCCGACCACATCAAGGCCGCCGCCATCAAGGCCATTAATGACGGCTTTACCAAATACACGGCGGTGGACGGCACGGCAGGCTTAAAAAAAGCGATCATCGCTAAATTCAAGAACGACAACGGTCTGGATTACACACCGAAACAAATCCTGGTGTCCTGCGGCGGCAAGCAAAGCTCTTACAATCTGTGCCAGGCGCTGCTGAATCCCGGCGATGAAGTTATTATTCCCGCGCCGTACTGGGTGTCTTATCCCGACATGGTGCTGCTGGCGGACGGTGTACCCGTGATTATCGAAACCACGCAAGCGCAACGGTTTAAGATAACTGCGGAACAGTTGCGCCAAGCCATTACACCTAAAACCCGGTTGATTTTCATTAACAGCCCGTCCAATCCATCCGGGATTGCTTATTCGCTGGACGAATTGAAAGCGCTGGGCGATGTATTGAAGGAACACCCTAACATTATTATCGCTACAGACGACATGTATGAACATATTCTGTGGCAACAGGGTAGCTTCGTTAATATTCTGAATGCACACCCCGATCTGTACAACCGCACCGTGGTGATGAATGGCGTTTCCAAAGCTTATTCCATGACCGGCTGGCGTATCGGTTATGCGGGCGGACCGGCGGATTTAATCGAAGCCATGTGCACTATCCAGTCGCAAAGCACATCCAACCCAACCTCGATTTCGCAAGTTGCTGCCGAAGCCGCGCTGACCGGCGATCAAAGCTTTATTAACCGGATGTGTACTGAATTCAAGCAGCGCCACGATTTTGTCGTGAGCGAACTGAACAGCATTAACGGCGTGGATTGCATTCCTACCGATGGAACTTTTTATGTCTTCCCGAATGTCGAAGGCTTGCTAGCGCGTTTGGAAGGCATCGCCGACGACTTGGCGTTTTCCGAGTATTTAATCGAAAAAGCCGGTGTTGCATTAGTGCCGGGATCGGCATTCGGCAGTCCGGGGCATATCCGCATTTCCATCGCTACCAGCATGGACAATCTGAAAAAAGCAATGGAGCGGATTAAAAACGCGGTGTAATAACCGTTACAAGGAAGCAGCTAGATGATGAACAACTAAAACTCATTGTTCTATAATGCTTTAATACCGATATTAATTAGACGGGATAATATTATGGTCATGCATGATACACACCACGAATACAAACCGGTTTACCGCTTTTTGGATAACCGAATTCGCTTTATTGCCGCCCTGGTTTTATTGATTCTTTTGCTGGTGGTAATGGACGCCGCGTCCGCCGATGAAAACAAGTCCGGCCTGATCCGCACACCCATTCTGGAAAATCCGGTGGAACTGCCCAGTAAAAACATTAATGCCAAGGTTATCCGCGCGACCTTTCCGCCGCATTTCAAAACGCCTTGGCACACCCATGAAGGCCCTGGTCCGCGTTACGTGGTGCGCGGCAAATTTGAGGTGACCGATAACGGCACGGTCAAGACTTACGGCACGGGTGAAGTTTTCTGGGAAACCGGTGCAAAAATGGCGGTGCAGAATATGAGCGATGAAACCGCCGAGCTTATCATCTTCGAACTTGCTCCAGCCCATTAATTAATAAAATAAAAAGTCCGCAAACCTAACGTACTTTAACTTAACGCCGTCAAAACAGCTTGGGGTGAATCAAGCCTTGCAAAGTCGCCTTTGCTACGGCATGTTGCCGGGTGGTAACGTCCAACTTCAACATGGCGTTATTCAGATGAAAATTAACCGTGCGTTCCGAGGTTTTTAACAATTGGGCAATTTCCCAGGATGTTTTGCCATCCGCCGCCCAACGCAGGCACTCCTGCTCCCTAATGGTTAACGGCAGTTTGCCGTTATTCTCGATTAATCCCGCCACTCGCCTGACTGCTTCGTGCAAATGCGCCGCCAGTAATTGAATATACGGCTTTGCCGACTCAGTGGTTGCCCGTGCTTGCTCGTTATCGTGTGATAAAACAAAACTCAATACGCCCAGCTCGCCGTGCGGACTGTGTACAGGCATGGAAATACCGGTTTTAGTCCGAATTCAGCGGCTGCATCCATTACCCTAAAAAGATCAGTTTGCCTCTTATGCAGGTGCGGGAAGGCAATCTGGTGGATGTAATTGCCGACCTCGAAGATGCTTTACTAGCGCCAAACTTAATATCCGGCACCAACGCTGTTGGGCATTGAACTGCTCCGCAGTTGCCCAAAGCTCTTTGAAGAATGCGGCAATCCGGCGATAGCACTGTTCAACCTTAAAAGAGCATCTTAAGGATTACGCGTTTACCGGGACTGGACGGTTTTAAACCCAGTTCATGCCATTGAATAGGCACGATATGTTTGGCGCAGTAAGCCAGGACAGGATCGGTTTTGTTGAAATCCTGCTCAAAATAATGTTGCACCCACTTCTCCGGATAGCCATTAATTAATTAATACCAAGCGGGAATCGGCAAAAAAAGTGGGGACTCTTAAGGCGTAGATAAAATAGTCGAAACCCAATTGTTCGCAGTAATAACGGCATAATTCCGTTAATTCTTCGATACTGTCGGCAGTGGCGAATTTATGCAACGAAGAATGAAAATCAAGCAGATTCATGCAAACGCGGAATTTTAGATTAGAACCGATGGTTCTGAGATTCTTCAGCATATAAAGTCATTGATCCCTTTATAAGCTAATATTCAGAATGATGCTGTGAAATATTACCTATCTCCAGCCATTAATCTGATCGCAAGCAGCCAATTACATTAACAATATCAGTCTCTTGTTGGATAATGCTGGCGCACAGGCGGAATTGCCCCAATGCCCGGCGCAGGTTTTCTTGCGGGTCGGTTACCTTAAAATAGCAATTGTTTTCCAGATAATCGGTATAAAAACGCAAGCCAAGTTCGAAGGGTATTAATCGAATCGCCGAATACAAATGCTGATAATCGGCGTGTGATAAAGCTGTTGCCATTTCATTCAAGTAACCGGCTAACACCGCGCTACAAATTTCCAGATTGAACTCATCGCCGCTAGTATGGCAGCAGGATCGCAAACAATCGCCGATGTCGTAATGGATTAATCCCGGCTTGACGGTATCGAGATCGATCAAGCTGACAATCTGGCGGCTGGTTTTATCGAACAGGAAATTATTGAGCTTCGGATCGCCGTGAATCGTCCTGATGGTTAACAAGCCTTGTGCTTTGGCAGCTTCCAAGTCATTAATAATGGGTTGATTCTTTTGGATAAACTCTGCACATTCAGCATTTTCCTGAAACTTGGTTTTCAACTTAACTTGCTGATATTGCTCGAAGTAATCGGGCGCCATATGAAATCCGGGCAAGGTATCGAACAAAGTATCCGCCGGTAACGACTGGGTAAGCCGATGAAAACGGCCAAGCGCAGCACCTACTTCACATGCCTGATTAATGTTACCGATGGTTTCCAGGCTTTCGGTATTGTCGATGAAATCCAAAGCGCGCCAAAAATCGCCCGCCGCATCGTTCAGGTAGGCGCTACCGGACTGGGTTTCGATAATTTTCGGTATTGTTAGTGTACCCTTTCCGCTAATTTGCCTCTCAAGATGCGCATTCAAACAAGCCAAATTTGACATGATTTGCTCAGGTTTGGGAAAAACCCGTCGATTAATGCGTTGCAAAACAAACGGTTCGACAGGCGTCGTTACCCGATAGGTATCATTAATATGCCCATTCCCTAACGGCTGTATATCTACGACAGCCGTGCAAAACTGCTCTGCTATGGCGCGAATTTCGACCATTAATTAATGATGCAAATGCGCCGACAACCAACGTTCGGCGACTTCGACAGCAATGCTCTTACGCTTGGCGTAATCCTGCAATTGATCCTTATCTATCTTTCCGACATTGAAATATTGCGACTCAGGATGCGAGAAATACCAGCCGCTGACCGCCGAGGCCGGGTACATGGCGTAACTTTCGGTCAGGGTGATCCCGGTGCTTGCGGTAGCATTTAATAATTGGAACAGCTTTTCTTTTTCCGTATGATCGGGGCAAGCCGGATATCCCGGTGCTGGCCTAATGCCCTGATATGCTTCCTTAATTAACTGTTCGTTTTCTAAAGATTCACCTTCGGCATAGCCCCAGTAGTCTTTGCGGACAACTTGGTGCATATATTCCGCCAAGGCTTCGGCCAAACGGTCGGCCAAGGCTTTCAGCATGATGGAATTGTAGTCATTGTGGTCGCGTTCGAATTCTTCCAGCTTGGCTTCAATGCCGATACCCGTGGTCACTGCAAATCCGCCGATGTAGTCTTGCTTGCCAGATTCAAGCGGGGCAATAAAGTCAGATAAGCAATAGTTTGGCCTGCCCGGTGCTTTTACATTTTGCTGGCGCAGGTGGCGCAGGGTTTCCAGTTCTTCGTTACGGTTTTCATCGGTGTACAAAATCACATCATCGCCGCTGCTCGCCGCCGGAAAAAAGCCGATAACCGCTTTCGCCTGCAACCAGTTTTCATCAACGATTTGCTTCAACATGGCTTTGGCGTCGTCAAATGTTTTGCGGGCTTCTTCGCCAATTACAGGATCGTTGAGAATGCCGGGATAGCTGCCCGCCATTTCCCAAGTTTGGAAAAACGGTGTCCAGTCGATGTAATTCGCCAGCTTTGCCAACGGGATGTCGTCGAATACCTTAATGCCCAAAAACTTCGGTTTAACCGGCTCATAACTGCCCCAGTTAAACTTATTTTGCCGCGCCGTTGCCAAGTCGTGTTGCTTTGTTTTGCTTTCTTTGCCTTTGTGTCGCTCGCGCACTTCGGCGTATTCTTCGCGCAAGTCTTTGACGAAATTGGCTTTCAAGTCCGCGCTTAATAAATTGCTCGCCACGCCCACAGCGCGGGAGGCATCAGCGACATACACGGTCGTACCGGTGAAATTCGGCTCGATTTTGACGGCGGTATGCGCGCGGGAGGTGGTTGCGCCGCCGATCATTAACGGAATACTGAAACCTTGCCGCTGCATTTCCTTGGCAATATGCACCATTTCGTCGAGCGAGGGCGTAATCAGGCCACTTAAGCCGATGATGTCTACCTTTTCCAGCCGCGCCGTTTGCAGGATTTGCTCGGCAGGCACCATCACGCCCATGTCGATGACTTCGTAATTGTTGCATTGCAGCACCACGCCGACGATGTTCTTACCGATGTCGTGGACATCGCCCTTCACCGTCGCCATCAGGATTTTACCGTTGCTTTGGCGGTCGGCGGCGGATTTGTCGGCTTCCATGAACGGCATCAAATAGGCCACGGCCTTTTTCATGACGCGGGCAGATTTCACCACTTGCGGCAGGAACATTTTGCCCGCGCCAAACAAGTCGCCGACCACGTTCATGCCGTCCATTAATGGCCCTTCGATGACGTGCAGTGGCCTTTCTGCGGCTAAGCGGGCGGCTTCGGTATCTTCGTCAATAAAGTCGGTAATGCCTTTTACTAAAGCATGTTCTAACCGCTTATTAACCGGCCAACTGCGCCATTCCAAGTCTTCCTGTTTGGCGACCGCGCCGCCTTCGTGCCGATATTTTTCCGCGACTTCCAAGAGTTTATCGGTGCCGCTGCCATCATGGGTGTTTAAGACGACCGCTTCCACAGCATCGCGCAAGTCTTTGGGAATGTCTTCGTAAATCGCCAACTGCCCAGCATTGACGATGCCCATGGACATCCCGGCCTGGATCGCATGGTACAAAAACACGGCGTGGATGGCTTCACGCACCGGGTTATTGCCCCGGAATGAGAACGACACGTTGGAGACGCCGCCGGAAATCAAGGCATGTGGCAAGGTGCGTTTGATTTCGCGGGTGGCTTCGATGAAGTCCACGCCGTAATTATTGTGTTCCTCAATGCCGGTGGCAATCGCGAAAATGTTGGGGTCAAAAATGATGTCTTCGGGCGGAAAGCCGACTTGCTCGGTTAAAATCTTGTAAGCGCGGGCGCAAATTTCGACCTTGCGCGTCTTGGTGTCGGCCTGGCCGACTTCATCGAACGCCATGACGATAACCGCCGCGCCGTAACGCCGCACCAGCTTGGCTTGCTCGATAAACTTGGCCTCGCCTTCCTTCAACGAAATCGAATTGACGATGCCCTTGCCCTGGATGCACTTAAGCCCCGCTTCCAGGATGTCCCATTTGGACGAATCCAGCATGATCGGCACTTTGGCGATGTCGGGCTCGGCGGCGATTAACAACAGGAAGCGCACCATCGCTTCTTTGGAATCCAACATGCCCTCGTCCATGTTGATGTCGATGACCTGGGCGCCGTTTTCCACCTGTTGCCGCGCCACGTCCAGCGCGGCCTCAAAATTACCTTCAACAATCAAGCGTTTAAATGCCGCCGACCCGGTCACATTGGTACGTTCGCCAACATTGACGAATAAGGAATCCGCCGCAATCGTCATCGGCTCCAGGCCCGCCAAACGACAGGCTTTGGGGATGTCGGGGATAAGCCTGGGCGGGAACGCCTGCACGGCCTTGACGATGGCGCGGATGGTGTCGGGCGATGTGCCGCAGCAGCCGCCGATGATGTTGAGATAACCGTTCTTCGCCCAATCCGCCAGTTCCGTGGCCATCATTTCCGGGGTTTCGTCATATTCGCCGAACTCGTTCGGCAAACCGGCGTTTGGGTGCGCGGACACATAGGTATCGGCAATGCCGGACAATTCGGCGATGTATTGGCGCAATTCGGTCGCGCCCAAAGCGCAGTTGAAACCGAAGGAAATCGGCTTGCCGTGCTTTAGCGAATGCCAAAACGCAGCGGCAGTTTGACCGGATAAGGTACGCCCGGAAGCATCGGTAATCGTGCCGGAAATCATCACGGGCAAAGCGTATCCTTGCTGGGCAAACACGTCTTCGACCGCAAAAATCGCAGCTTTGGCGTTGAGTGTATCAAATACCGTTTCGATCAAAATGATGTCCGCGCCGCCTTCGATCAAGCCTTTGGCGGCTTCGATGTAGTAGCCAACCAGGTCGTCGAAAAAGATGTTGCGGAAGCCTGGATCGTTGACATCGGGCGAAATCGACGCAGTACGCGCGGTCGGCCCCAACACGCCCGCGACAAAACGTGGCTTATCCGGGGTTTTAGCGGTGAATTCTTCGGCCACCTGCTTGGCAACTCGTGCGCCAGCCACATTCAATTCATAAGCCAACTCCTCCATGCCGTAATCCGCCATCGAAACACGGGTGGAATTAAAGGTATTGGTTTCGACAATATCCGAACCCGCCTCATAATAGGCCGCATGGATGGCCTTGATGATGTCAGGCTGTGTAATCGAAAGAAGATCGTTGTTGCCTTTCAAATCCGTGGGCCAATCGGCAAAACGCTCGCCTCGATAATCCTTTTCCTCCAGCTTATAACCCTGGATCATGGTGCCCATCGCCCCGTCCAAAAACAGGATGCGTTTGGCTAATTCTTGTCGTAATAATTCGGATTTATTCATTAATCAAGTTTGGTAGAATGTGTAGCCGGATATTATTGCTTAAATTGCGGTAATCTCTAATAGTTTATTGATCCTTAAAAGAGCATCTTAAGGTTGCAAAAAATTGTTAACTGTTTGAAATTAAGCGGCAAGGAGGCGCTTATGGCAGAACAGATCATTCACCCTTTGGGTGAACCCGAACCGAAGGCATTAATTCCGTATGCTGAACCTGTCAGGGTAGAAACATTTGGCGGCAGGATCCATGTGGAATGGGATCCACAAGCATCGGTGACGGCGATGGGGCAATTGCCCTTTTTCATAGAATTTTTGCACATCAGCGGATTGTTGGGAGATTGGGTGTCACGATGCCCTTTACGCTGGGTTAGCCCCAACGCCCCGAGAAAACGCAATGTGCTGGGGACGCTATTGCTTTCAGTGTTGTCAGGGCACAAACGCTATGCCCATATCAATGGCTTGCGTGGAGACGGTGTCAACCCGGGCTTGCTGGGGATGAACAAGGTTGTCAGCGAGGACTCAGTCCGGCGTTCGTTGCAACAGATGGATGAAGTAGAAGG
>VGVA01000081.1 GCA_016874115.1 Gammaproteobacteria bacterium | reverse complement strand
TTGGGTTGTTAGTATGTAGCATGAGCGTTACCTCTGGTTAAGTTTGATTACGGATTCGACACCCTTATCAAACTCGGTAACGCTCGCTTTTTCAAGAGCTGTGTCAGATTAGATCGGAACTAGTGCAGATGCCGGCAGCGCCATTAGTCGGTGCAGTAACGACTCGGCCGCCGGCGGCGTTCTCTTCGCTGACAGCCAGGGCAAAAAGGTTAACCCAATCGAGTGTTCCGACAGGAACCGCTGGCGTTTGTCGTGGAATGTCTCCCGTCAATTGCTGGTAAACATTAGCGGCGCGCCGTTTGACTTTCATGCCGCCGGGTAAAGTCCCTTCGCCATGGAATCCGCGTTCAACGCAATCCTGCATAATCTGCCAGATATGCAATAGATTATGGCGGATTTCGGGTTCGCTGTGCCAAACTTTTTCATTGGCAAGCATCAAGTCGCTAATCGATTTGTTATGGCTGGCGCACAACTCTAATAGCGCAGTCGCAGATTTGAAAGGATAGGGCAGGGAAGTATCGTTATCCGTCAGTTTGTCTTGTGCGGCGGTGTCGCCGCTGACGACAAAGCCGCCACCCACAGAGTAGTAATCTTTAGTCAACAGGACGTTATTCGATGTCCCGAATACAGTAAATCGTAGTCCGTTGGAATGGTAAGGCAAGACTTTACGATGAAACTGCAAATCAGTTTTTTCATCGAAAGCGATCTGCCATTTCGATAACAAGCGAAGCTTTCCTGCTTGACGGATAGTTTCCAGCCGGGCAGGAATAATATTTGGGTCGATCGAATCCGGCGCTTCGCCTTCCAACCCCAGCATAATCGCCTTATCACTGCCGTGGCCTTTGCCGGTTGCGCCCAAGGAACCGTACAGTTCAACCGTAATACGTTGTGTTTCGGCGATGAGACCGGTTGATTCCAGACTGCTGGCGAATGCCATCGCCGCGCGCATCGGCCCGACCGTATGGGAACTGGACGGGCCGATGCCGATTTTGAAGATGTCGAAAACGCTGATTGCCATCGTACTATTAATAATGCCGAGGTAAGCGTTGGATTACGGGTTACGCGATAAGTTCTACCTGCACCAGATTATCCGAAAATGACGGTGCATTGCCCATGTTGGCAAATCCAGCCGAACTGATGCTGTTAACCGTGCCGTCATTCAATTGCCGCCAGTAACCGAGCGTTGCAACACCAAGCCGGGATTTACGTCACCGGTGATTTTTGCGTCGCCGGTAAATGCGCCGCGGTTATTAAAAACCCGTACCTTATCGCCCGTATTAATGCCGCGCACCAAGGCATCCGCTTTATTAATTACAGTTAAGTAAATATGGGTCTGATAATTCTGCTATTTTTAAAATATGTCAATTTCAAATTCAAATCTCACACATCCAAAGTACCGGCCAGATATTGACGGATTACGAGCTATTGCTGTGTTATCGGTTGTTGCTTTTACGCTTTCCCAGCTTGGGTAAGGGGTGGTTTTATCGGCGTAGATGTCTTCTTTGTTATCTCCGCAAAACGTCCGTTCGGTAACAGTAGCGCCTAAGCGATTAAAGAATGCATCGCCGCCATTCAGTCCATGCACCAGGCCCTGGTTGCCCAGATAGCTGTAAGGTACGATGGCTTGCGGGCCGTGTTCGGCAATGATGGCCTTCCAGCGCGTAACAATGGTGTCCAGCGCTTCATCCCAACTGATACGTTCGAACTTCTTACTGCCTTTCGGCCCGGTACGGCGCATTGGGTATAGCAACCGGTCTGGATGATAGTGTCGTTTTTCGTAATCCTTTAATTTTACGCACAGTCCGCCCCGCGTCATGGGGTGGTCGGGATTACCTTTTACGCCGGTTAATTTACCGTTTTCGACTTCAAAAACCATCGAGCAAGTATCGGGGCAATCGTGCGGTCAACCGCCGTGATGTGTTGATTTTATGACCGTTGACATTACTATCTCCAGCTAATTGTTATTTGAGGTGAGTGCTTGTTTAGATTGCGGTTCGGATGCTACCAGCAATTTATTAATTTCTTCGAGATCGCTTTGGTTCAGATCGCTGGTGGTTTGTTTTAATTTAATATAATTAATGAGATAGTCATAGCGTACCCGGGATAGGTCGCGTTTGGCCTGATAGACATCGCGTTGTTCGGCAAGGACATCCACCATCGTACGGATGCCGACTTCGGAACCGGCTTCGGCGGCTTCCAGCGCGCTTTTCGCCGATTTTACCGTGGCTTGCAGCGCCTCAATACGGCTGATATTGGTTAATACGCTACGGTAATTATTTTTTACCTGCCGGTTTACGGAACGTTTGACTACGGTCAAATTTTCTTTGGCGGCTTCGTACTCGTAACTGGCTTGCCGGGTTCTGGAGCTGACCGCGCCGCCTTCGAATAAAGGAATATTCAATTGTACGCCAATGTGTTGCGTATCGCCGCGCGGGCCGAATGCCGAGCCGTTTTCGGTTACGCCGTACGATCCGACCAAGTCAAGTTGCGGCAAGTGGCCGCTTTTTTGCACGTCTATGGTTTTCCGTGAAAATTCCATCTGGTTGAAGGCGGCAATGATTTTTAAATTATTCGCTTCCGCCGTATCGCTCCATTTTTCAATGTCTTGCGGCTCAGGTTTTTTTAACGGCAGGTTTTCTCCCAGCAAATTTAGGGCGTCTTCGTCATTGCCGATAATTTCGCGTAAGGCTTCTTTTTTATTATCAAGATTATTAATGGCTTCCAGCTCATTGGCGGTGGTGTTGTCGAAGGCGGCCTGCGCTTCGTAGACGTCGGTAATGGCGATAACGCCAGCCTCGAAGCGCGCTGTCGCTTGCTCTAATTGTTTGGCAATAGATTCTTTTTCGGCAACGATAAAACGCAAATTATCTTGTGCCGCCAGAACATTAAAATACGCCTCAGTTGTTCTAACGATCAGGTTTTGCAGTTCCGCCTCATAATCCGCTTGTGCTTGGGCGATTTGATTGTCCGCTTGGCTGAGTTTGATCCAATGATCCCAGTGAAATAAGGGCTGGGTTAGGTCAAGACTGAAAGAATGCACCCAATATTCCTGGCTTAATGGGAACAAATTGCTTAAATTGGCGATGCGGTTGTGCCGCCATTCCCGGCCTGATGCGCCGGAAACGGCAATGGTGGGGAAAAGCCGGGCAAGGCTCTGTTCCCTGCTTTCGCCTGCGGCCGAACGTTTGGCTTCCACCTGTTTGATGATAGGATCGTTTTGCAAGGCTCTTTCAAAAATTTCCATTAAATTTTCAGCGGTTGCATTGAATGATAGCCCCATTAATAACATGGAAAAAATACAGGTGACTTCTTTTCTAACACGGGTTTTAGCCATTCTCATTCCTAAGTAAAATTATTCGCCATGTTGTAAGCTATAGTTAATGTAAATGTTACTATTGTGCTGTTTTTTCCCTAAGAGTTCACTATAACCCATGAAATTAATTATTAATATTCTCTTTTCGTTGATTGCAGTACAGCTTATGTCCGGTTGCGCCAGCCTGGGCAAGGGCGTTGCGGAAGCTTTTTTCGAACAGCAACGTGAAGAGGATACGCGTGTTTGCGAAATTTGGGGTAAACCGTTTGAAGGTTTGGCGCCGCATTTAAGCAACAGGCTGGGTAAAACAAAGGTATTAATGATTCATGGCGTTGGCGATCACATGCCGGGATATTCTACCCAGTTTGTGGAAAAACTGGCGCACGAGCTTGATTTGCCAGCCACGACGTCGCATAAAAAAAGCATAACGTTAACCAGCAATCATGAGCAAGGGAAAAGCCTTGGCGAGTTAACGCTGGTACGCTTTTTAAGCAAAGACAGAGCAAAGGAGTTGCTTTTTTATGAGTTAACATGGTCGGATATTACCGCTCAACAAAAAAATATTCTGGCGTATGACAACTCAGGCGAATATTCATTCCGCCGGGCGGAAATTAATAACCTGATGAAGAAATTTTCCAACGATACCGGCCCCGATCCGATTATTTATCTCGGTGAAAGCAGAGAAGATATTTTGGTTTCTTTCGGCAAGGCTTTTTGCTGGATGGTTAAATCGGACTGGCGGCATTTTCCCGATAAAGGATCGGATGTTTGCTCATTGAACGATGACGGGTTATTAAAAAATCTCGAATTAGATCATTTTGCTGTGGTGTCGCATAGTCTGGGCAGCCGTATAACGATCGACGGCGTACAGCGGATAGCTGCACGGATTGAAACGCGGGATGAAGATTTAAAAGAAGCCTTAAAGAAAAAAACCATTCCTATTTTTATGATGTCTAACCAGTTGCCCATGCTTCAGTTAGGACGAAAACCACCGGAAGTGACGGGGCAGCAGCAAGACTATTGTCAGCCGAATGGCAATAAATACGATAAGCGTGTGCTGACTAAAACGCCCATTATTGCTTTTAGCGACCCGAACGATCTGTTGAGTTACGCCATTCCCAACGGTTTTATCAATAAATATGTCGATTCTAGGTTATGCCCGGAAGTGACAAACGTTATCATTAATGTAGCCAATATTATTAATGCGTTTAACTTTGGAAAAGTCGCCAATCCGTTGGAAGCGCACATCGGTTACGATAAGGACGACCGGGTGGTTGCATTAATCGCCAAAGGCTTCGGCCATAAAAATGTGGCTAAAGTAGTTAACAATCGTTGCCGCTGGACTGAAACGATCGATGACTGATCATAGCAATCATTAATAACTGTACGCCGGTTGATGCCGTACAACCGGATAAGGTAACGTAATCGGCCTATTCCTGGCTATCGAACGCGAAGGTCAGTTGCGTTGTTACGCTAACCGGCTTGCCCTGAAGCAATGCGGGGGAAAATTTCCAGGTGCGAAGCGCAGCGAGTGCAGTATTTGAAATATCGTTTCCGGTCGCCGATTTTACTTTCAAATCGGTTGTCGATCCTTGCTCATTAATGGTAAAGATAATTGTCGTACGGCCTGAACCGCCGCTGGCCGACAGCGTTTCAGGATAATGCGGCGCTTCGCCTTTGATAAGTTTGGGCAGTTGATCGCATTCGTTTTTAGGACACAGACGGGATAGCCCTTGAGCTGCAATTTTTTTATTAACGGCTTTGGCGCTTATCAGGTTGCCGGTTTCTTCAAGGGGCTGTTTGCCGCCGACTGCGCAAGCTGAAAGCAGAGCGGTTATGAATGTTGTCAGCATGATTTTATGCATGGTTTTCTCCTGATCGGGCTAACGGCCTGCTAAGGCTATGTTAAGTATCTTGGTTATAGTATGAAAATAATCAGCTCTCATGTAAACAAGAAGAAATAGCTAGATTAGGCTACATTTCGCCCGGTTACAATTATTGCAACAGTAAATTATCGGCTGTTCTGGCGATAACATCTGTTAAATCTCAGAAATTAAAGTGCGCCGCCGCCAACAATAACCCGTTAATACTGGCAAAAACGACCGGTTTTTCTTATAATGCCCTGTTTATTTTAGATATTTCATTTGATCGCAATTAGATCTTTTCTCATCTGGCCTGCGTACTCTTTACCGCGCAGGCCATTGCAACTCAAGGAAACATGGAACAACACACTCTAACGCTTGGAATTCCCGGTTTTAATTACGCCGACCTTTACGATTCGACCCGCCTTGAAGATTTATTAACCGCTTTTGATACGTCGGTAAAACAGCACGATACGGCGTTGTTTGAACGCTTTGCCGCTTATCGTCACTGCCAAGGCGAAGGAATGGCGCCGGAAGCGGTTTCCCAGTTGCTGGTGGAGATGGGGTCTTATGTCGGCCAGTTTGTGGCGACTTTATTTGGCGTAACGGAGCAACATCAGGCGCAAGCGGCGAAAATTAAGGATGAGTTTGAGACCATTTTTGCTTATAAAAA
The DNA here is from genome assembly GCA_016874115.1 of Gammaproteobacteria bacterium. Lineage (GTDB taxonomy): Bacteria > Pseudomonadota > Gammaproteobacteria > Methylococcales > Methylomonadaceae > Methyloglobulus. The sequence goes on along the minus strand of VGVA01000081.1, from coordinate 4,119 downwards.
TCATGCGGTTGATAAGCTGGAATTGGTGTTTAGGGATGAGGACATTAATGCTTGGGATAAGGCTGCTATTAATAAGCGCCTGGAGTTATTAATTAAAGCTGCTTTTCCCGAAGCAGATAAGGATAACGATCCTGAACACCGCGTGGCGAGAGTAGGGGCTGTTATCGGCTTGCTGTCTTCACATTACAAGCTGATCGCCAAAGGCAAGGAAGGCGATTATCCCAATGCGGAAATTACAGTTCAGGAGTTGCGAGAGAAGCTATCGGCGCATCCGCAAGCCACCGTAGAATTCAAAGATGTTATTGCACAAACCGAATCTGCCGCTTTCGTGCAAGGCTTGATGGACGTGGTGCAACGCTGGAGTTACCTGGCACAACATAATCCAGAAATCAGCGAAAACTGGCTGAGTTTCAAATTTCCGCAAAAGCGCGATTTCGATCATTTGGTCGAGCATGATGTCATTAATAAAGGCGGATTTTCCGTGTGGATGGGCGAGCTGAAACACCGTCGCCGCCGCGACGGTTTCAAGCTGACCGATCCGCGTTTTAACCAGCGCGAAGTATTGTCGGAAGTCGATCACTGCATTTATTGCCACGAGCGTGATACCGATTCCTGCTCCAAGGGCATGATTAATAAGAAGACCAAGCAATTTAAGGTTGATCCGTTGGGCGTAACCACCACGGGCTGTCCGCTGGAAGAAAAGATTTCCGAAATGCACCTGGTCAAGCGTAACGGCGACAACATCGGCGCGCTGGCGATTGTGATGATCGACAACCCAATGTGTCCCGGCACCGGGCACCGGATCTGCAACGATTGCATGAAAGGCTGCATTTATCAAAAAACGGATCCGGTCAACATCCCACAAATCGAAACCAACGTGCTGACCGAAGTGCTGTTCATGCCTTACGGTTTTGAGATTTACAGCCTGCTCACACGCTGGAATCCGCTCAATGTCAAGCGCCCGTACATGCTGCCTTATAACGGCAAGAATGCGTTAGTCGTCGGCTTAGGGCCGGCTGGTTACACCATGAGCCATTACCTGCTCAATGAAGGCTTTGGCGTAGCTGGCATCGATGCCCTTAAATTGGAACCCTTACCCAAATTTTTGACAGGTGATACCAATAACCTGCCCATGCCCATCGTCGATTTTAAGGAATTGTACGAAGATCTCGATCAACGCATCCTAACCGGATTCGGCGGTGTGGCGGAATACGGGATTACCGTGCGCTGGGACAAGAACTTTCTGAAAGTTATTTACTTAACTTTGCTCCGTCGGCAAACCTTCCGCGCTTACGGCGGTGTACGCTTCGGCGGCACCTTGACGATTGACGATGCCTGGAGCATGGGCTTCGACCATATCTGTATCGCCTCCGGCGCAGGCAAGCCGACGATTATCGGACTTGTTAATAATCTGGTTCGCGGTATTCGCAAGGCATCGGATTTTCTGATGGCGTTGCAATTAACCGGTGCAGCAAAAGCGTCGTCATTGGCAAATCTACAAGTTCGTCTGCCTGCTGGCGTGATCGGCGGCGGTTTGACGGCGATCGATACCGCTACCGAATTAATGGCGTATTACCCCGTGCAGGTCGAAAAAATTCTGAACCGCTACGAAAAATTGGTTGCCGAATACGGCGAGGAGAAAGTCAGAAGCCGTTACGACCAAGAAGAAATAATTATCCTGGATGAGTTCCTGGCGCACGGTAAAGCCATCAGAGCTGAACGCGAACGAGCCGCATATGCGAATGAGTTGCCCAACTTCCAGCCGCTGGTGGAAAGCTGGGGCGGCGTGACCTTATTCTACCGCAAAGGTATGCACGATGCACCCGCGTACCGGCAAAACCACGAGGAAATCGCCGAAGCCTTGGAAGAAGGCATTGCTTTGGCCGAAGGCATGAGTCCAATGCTTGCGCTGACTGATGAATACGGTCATCTGAAAGCGGTCGAGTTTGAAAAGCTGGAGTTTGAAGAAGGCCGCTGGCATAGCTCCGGCGAAATGGCGATGGTGCCGTTACGCGGGCTTTATATTGCGGCCGGTACTTCGCCGAACACCATTTACCAAAGCGAATACCCCGACACATTTGTGATGGAAAGGCACTTTTTTCAGAGGTACGAACCGGAATGGACGAATGGCGAGATGAGCTTGGTGCCGATGCACGACGAACACGCGCCTAAATTGGGCAAGCCTGCCCCACTGACTTCGTACCAAAAAGACGGCAAGTTCATCAGCTTCTACGGTGATAACCATCCGGTGTATGCGGGCAATGTAGTCAAAGCGATGGCCAGCGCCAAGCACGGTTATCCTTACGTCGTTAAGCTGTTTGATAGAGAACTGGCCGGTTTGAATCCAGCGAAACAAAGCGAACGCGATGCGACATTAACCAAGCTGTTTAACAAACTGGACGAAGCGTTTACCGCAACGATTGTCGCCATTAATCGGTTAACCCCGACCATTATCGAAGTGGTGGTGAAGGCGCCGATGGCGGCGGAAAAATTCTATCCCGGCCAGTTTTACCGGGTTCAAAACTTTGAAGCCCACGCGCCGGTAGTTGACGGTACGGTGCTGACGGCGGAAGGCATCGCCTTGACCGGTGCGGATGTCGATAAGGAAGCGGGTACGATTTCATTAATCGCGCTGGAAATGGGTTCGTCTTCGCGCCTATGCGCCAGTTGGCAAGTAGGCGATCCGCTTATCATCATGGGCGTGACCGGCACACCGACTGAAATTTCAACCGGCCAAACCGTATTATTAATAGGCGGCGGCTTAGGTAATGCTGTGCTATTTTCCATCGGGAAGGCTTTGCGCAATGCGGGCAATAAGGTGATTTATTTCGCCGGTTACAAATTCAGCCAGGATAGGTTCAAGGTAGAAGATGTGGAGGCCGCCGCCGATGTTATCGTCTGGTCGGTGGATAAGGGCGATAACGTCCAGCCATTCAGCGCCAGCCGCCCGCAGGATAAGAGTTTTGTCGGCAACATCCTCGAAGCGATGGTGGCTTACGCAAAAGGCGAACTGGGCGAGCAGCCGATTTCGTTGGCCGATATCGATCATCTGATCGTCATCGGTTCCGACCGGATGATGGCTGCAGTCAAGTCGGCGCGTTATGACGTGTTAAAGCCGTATCTTAAAAAAGCGCACCACGCCATCGGCTCCATCAACTCGCCCATGCAGTGCATGATGAAAGGCATCTGCGCCCAATGCCTATGTAAGCACATTGAACCCGAAACTGGTAAGGAATACTTCGTCTATTCCTGCTACAACCAGGATCAAGACTTAGACCGGGTCGATTTCCCGCACCTCAACGCCCGCTTGCGGCAAAATACCGTGCAGGAAAAACTGTCGAATTTGTGGTTGGACTATTTGATGGCGAAAACGAATTAATCAAAAAATGCCTGAGGACGAAAATCTTTCTTCGGCACTTGCAAACACAAGTGAATCGGACGACATAGACTTCAAGTCTTCATTCGATGCAAGTTCACTGCGCGATTGGCTCGAAATACTCAAAGATATTGCCGCTTTTGCTAATTCAGGCGGCGGCTATATCCTCATCGGTCTCAATAATGACGGCACTCCGTCCAATTCTGATATTTCGGGTCTTCTTGCAGTTGATCCCGCAGATCTAGGTAATCGTATCCACAAACACACCGGACAGCATTTTTCTGGGGTTCAACTTATAGGATGTGAAAAATCTGGACACAGAATATGTGCTATTCGTGTATTGCCTGTTCATGTGATCTTGCCCTGTTCTTTCGGACACTCGGCTAATAGAGTAATCTCTAAACCCGAGGTCAACAATGAAAACCAAAAAAGAAGAAATAACGGCACGGTTTGCCTACAAGAGGTATACGTCGCTTTTTAAAGAGCAAGCGTTAGAGCGCACTGATCGGGATGGTGTCCCCAAGGTGGCGCAAGATTTAGGGGTGGCGGAGGCGACCTTGTATGCCTGGAAGGCGAAGCGTCGACAAACCGGGCAGCCGTTTGAAGACCAAAAGCCCCAACAAGCCGAACTGGCAAGGCTTAAGCGTGAGAATGCGCGACTGGAAGAGGAAGTGGCCTTCCTAAAAAAGGCGGCTGCGTACTTCGCGAAACTGCCAAAGTGAAGTACGCCATGATCAAAACTA
>VGVA01000080.1 GCA_016874115.1 Gammaproteobacteria bacterium | reverse complement strand
TGTTCAGAAAACACCGGCTGATTTGCAGCATGAGCCAAAAGGGCGACTGTTATGACAACGCCGCCATGGAAAGCTGGAACCACAGCTTCAAGGTCGAAGCAGTACATGGCGAACGGTTTAAGTCCCGTTATTTTTCAGTTCCGTCCAAGTGCGCCACTTCGTTATTTTGAACCGGCTGCTCCACTATTCCGGCTAACCAAGCATCCAGCGTTGTTGTCTGCATCCGCAGAATCAGGTTGGGGAAAAATCCGAAAATCAGCACAAACAAAGCCGGTACGCACAACAACAGTATTTCCCGTCGACGCAAATCTACGCATTGTTTTACGCTTTGATGCACAACCGGGCCTAAAAACGCCTTTCGGGTAAAATCCAGCATGTAAGCCGCACTTAGCACGGCGGCGGCGAGCGCAGCAATCCCCAGGCTGGGATGAGCAGCCAATGCGCTGACGATTAATAACAATTCCGCCGGAAAACTGCTGGTGCCCGGCACTCCGATACTGGCGACAGCAAAGATATAATAAAAACCGCACAGTTTGGGCATTACTTTCGCCAAGCCGCCAAGGTGAACGGCTTCCGTACTGCCTAAGCGATGCTGAATAAATCCCGCGATCAGCATTAATGAACTGGCGACCACGGTAAAATTCAATAACTGGAACAGCGCCCCTTGTATGCCTTGCATATTCAAAGAAGCGACGCCCACCACCACCAGGCCGACGTGGCTGACGCTGGCGTAAGCCAACAAACGCCGCAGATTACTTTGGTACAAAGCCACCAACGCACCGTAAATCAGGGTGATTGCGCCGAAAACCCCCAACACCCAACTGTATTCCACCGCTGCTGACGGGGCCAGCGGTATGGCGAAACGGATAATGCCGTAGGCGCCCAGCTTCAAGCCGGTTAATAATGCCGCCATCTGCGGCGAACCCTCCATCGTTGCCGCAGGCATCCAGGTATGAAACGGGATTAACGGCGTCTTTATGGCGAAGGCCAACATTAATAACACAAATACAGCACCTTGTAGTTCGTCCGGCACCGGTTTTTCCAGCAACATCGGCAGATTAAACACCAATCCGCCGGTTGCGGCAGGTGTATTCAACGCCAAAAGCGCAATTGCCAGCAATAACGCCGCGCCGCCGAATAACATAAACAAGGTATATTTAACGGCAGCCGACCGGCGTTGCGGGCCGACGCCCCATAAGCCTAATAAGAAAAAAATAGGCGGTAACGTCAGTTCCCAAAATAGAAAGAACAATACCGTATCCAGCGCGGTAAACACGCCCATCGTAATGCCTTCCAGCGCCAGTAATAAGGCGTAATGAAAACACCCCAGATGTTGAACCGAATTCCAGGACGCCAGCAGCACAACCAGAGTGATTAATGCCGTCATCGGCAAGAATAATATTGATATGCCGTCAACGCCCAGTAAATAATCCACATTGAGATTAGCGATCCAGCTATGTTTTTCCAGCCATTGGAATTGGCCGTTGGTCGGATCGAATCCGGCCAGCACCATCAACGTAACCATTAATTCGGCAACGGCAACAAAGATGGCGATAACTCTGGCTCTTTCTTTCGATCCCGAACAGCCGACTGCTACACCACCAATCAGAGGCAAAAAGATTAGCAAGCTCAACAAAGGCAGGTTAATCAGACTCACTGGCTTTCACCTTCATCATTTGTGACGTCAGCTTCCTCACCGTCTGCTTCCAACTCCGGTACTTGCGAACTATGCACCGGATACTGACCGACCAAGGCAATGACGTCTTTATCGATTAATTTTAACAGCGGCATCGAATTCAAGCCTGTGCCGATATGCAAGGCGCAGATAATGAAAGCGATAATGCCTTCATAAAAGCCGGACGACTGATTATCATGATAAATACGGCGCTTCGGCGTTGCTAAAAAAATCCGCTGAAACGCCCATAATAAAAAACCCGCCGCCAGCACATGGCCGATTAATATCGTAATGGAAACAGCCCATTCATGTTCTTCAATAACACCTTCCAGCAATAAATGACCGGCGTCGAATCCCAACGATCCCGGCATAATCACAGTGCTGAGCGTGGCAATTAAAAACAGCAGCGCCAGCGCTGTATGCCGGTCGAATAAACGACCCAGGCGAGGAATCAGCGCCGTATTGGTTTTTTCATAAATCAGCCCAAGACTGAGCAACATGCCGGCTGAAGCCAGCCCGTAAACCAGAGACAATAACAAGGTCCCTTCCAGTCCGTGCTCGTTAAAGCTGAAAACACCAAGCACCAGCATTCCGCTATGGCTAATCGCGGCAAACGCCAGCAGGCGATACGCATTGTTTTGCATGAACGCCAATAATGCCCCGTAAAAAATACTGATGATGCATAAGATTAATACATAGTTTGCCCATTGCTCGGCAACGCCGGGTATTAATGGGAAAATAAAACGGATCATGGCATAGACGCCCAGTTTGGCTCCGGCAATTAATACCGTCAGGCTGGTCAATCCGCTTTGCTCCGCCAGTAAAGGCAACCAACCGTGAAAAGGAAACAACGGCATACGGATGGCAAAACCGTAAAATAACAGCACAAAGATTAATATCTCATCATGCAAATAGGCATTGTTGCTTTTCAGCGTTAATAAGTCGAAAGTAAGATCGTGTTCCGAATCGATTAAACCAAACGCCAGCAGCATAAACCCGCATAACGTCAGGAATAAACTGAAACCGAAGTACTGCACTAGCCGTACGCTTAAATGGCGCTTGTTTTGATCCGGACCGGAACGCTTGATAACCGACAAAACCGGGATTAATTCCACAACGGTCAACAACCAGAACTGTAATAAATTCATGGCGCTGAACGCCGCTATTAATAACGCTTGATATCCTAAAACCGTGGCGATTAATGGCTTATTTTGAGCATGACGAGTTGCCGAAAGATAAAGCAACACCAGCAAAGACAAACAGGTAATTAACGGTAAGAATAAAATATTCAAGCCGTCTACGCCGACGCTGTAACTCATTCCCCAGAAACTAACCTGCTCGACAAATTGCATACCGGTGAAATCATGATTAAATCGGATGAGCATATACAGGCTCAGCGCCGCATTCAGCATTGCGGTTGCCACTGCGATGCGAATTTTGGGCACGGCCGTGGACCAAAACATCACGGCAGCTAAACCCATTAACGGTGTCAACGCCATGACTGTCAACACAGGAAAAGCCACCGATTCAGACCAAAGCGATACCGGGGTAATCATGGTTAAAACGCCACCAACAAAGTAATTAATACCAACAACACGAGATACCGCGGTTTTAACACCTGAGTTTCGAATTTATTGGCTAAATGGCCTAATTCGCGTCCGGCATGGAGCGTATCCTTGCTGACGCCCTGCAAAACCAGACGTTCTTCAAACCAATGCACAAAGGCGGCAATTCCATGGGTTAGCGCACCCACCAACCCGGTGCCCGAGGCAAATCTATCGCTTTCCGTTCCGGATTGTTCATCCAGCCTAGCGCCGACTGCGGTTTCTTCCAACTGCGCCAGTTGCGCAACAGCTCTGATTGCTGGAGCAGGTATGCCCATTAACCGGTCCACAACATTATCGTCAAAATGGCTGAGATCCCGCGCCAGCAGACGCACCGGTCTTACCAGCGCCCAATCGGCGATCTGTTCAACCCAAAATCGCTGTAAAGACGCAATAAACAGCCAGTTGTGTTGCGCCAGCAAAGGATGAACCGGCTTAATCGGATTATCCTTGAGATTAATCATTAATGAAGGTGCAGTCAGCATCAGATAGCAGCGAACCACCGCATGAGCACATAAATGCCAGCCGGCTAGCTGCCAAAAGCCTAATCCGCACTCCAGAAACATTAAACCTAACTGCCCTGTCGTTGCGAAAATCTGCGAACTTTTGATATCCGTTTGCGTTAAACCCGTCAGATAACTGTACAACGCCGTAACTAAACCGGAAAAAATCAGCAGCCATTGAATTAATGGCGTCTGACTGATAAACGGCTCCAGTAAAATCAGCAAATACACACCGGCGTGAATCATCACAGCACCGTAAAAAACAGCGCTGGACGGCGTCGGCCCTTCCATGGAGCGCGCCAGCCAAGGCGAAAACGGCAATTGCGCCGACTTGGTCATGGCGGCAACGGCAAAGCACAGGCCTATCGCTGCTGCTTCACCCTTACCTAAATCGCCGACAGCTTTATTAATGGTCATCCATTCCAGGCTGCCGACCCAGATATAACACAAGCTCAAACCCAGCAGAAAACCGGCATCGCCGATCCGGTTGGTCACGAATACCCGCATCGCATTAGTAGTAGCAACCGGGCGGTAATAAGCGTAACCGATTAATAAACAAGAACAAAATCCGGATATTTCCCAACCGATAAAGGTAAACAGCGCATTACCCGACAACACCAGCAAAAAAATCGCCGACGAAAACAAACACAAAATAAAAAAGAAACGGTGAAAGCCCGTTTCCCGGTGCATATAATTCACGGAGAAACGGGTAATGATTAATAGCAGCATGGCAAAAAGCGCCGCCAGTTTGACGCTGAAACCGGTGGAAATAAAACTCAGCGCAATGGTTAGCGTATCGCTGGTCAACCAGTCGCCGGTAATAAATACGCCGCTATTTTTTTGCAGCAGATCGGCGCCCAGCAAGACCAGCGCCAGCAGACAGGACATGCTGATTACCCACGTGGCTACCATCGTGGTGAATCCTTCGCCGACTTCACCATTAATGGTGTTACTCAGCAGGCCAACGCCAAGAATAACAGCGGCGATTAACGGCAGCAGCGGAATTATTACAGTTAAAGCATCCATGAAATTTAGTGCGCCAGTTCCGGTTGTTGAATCAGCACGGGCGGTATCGGCAAGGATTTGTCACGGTAGTAGTCTGGCGATTTTGCGATAATCGCAACTTCCTTTGACGGCGCTTGCCAAGGCACGAAGCCTATGCCGCGCTCAAACATAAAAATTTCACCGCTATCCGGGTCAATCGTCCTGAGCAGAATCCATCCGCCCGCTATTAATTCTCGTAAAGTGGGCTGACGCGCATAGATTTGTTCCAGAATTTCGGTTTTCGCCTCAACGATTAATTGCAGGCGCATTGCCTCGTGAATTTCCGTCATCTGGCTAGGCAGTCCTGTGCGTAAATCGCTGCTCGCGCCTTCCATAACGCCAAATAACCCGACGATATTGTGCGGAACTTTGGTGCCGCAACCTAACCCGTCACTATTCACCGTAGAGAAGTAATATTCCAGATTAATGCCCGCCCCAACGGGGCCAACGTTGAGCAAAATGCCTTCGACAATTTTACCGTCCGGATCTTGCGTCGGATCGTAGGAAATTAAAAACATCCGGCGATCGAAAAAGGCGCCCTGGCTAACAGAACGTCTGCCGATGACCGCACACGCATTAGTGGCATGCCCCAGCTCCGGACGGGCTTGCGAAAAATCCGCTCCGCGTTCGACAATATGGCTGAGCGCCGCTTTCAACTCAGGGTTACGCGGCGCGGACGCCAGTCTCCGGCAACGCTCGTGTGCAGACAGATGCTGAATGTGAGTTAATTGAGCGATTAATGCGACATAAGCCGCGCGGTTACGTTCGGGTATATCGTCCGTATCGAACCAGCTAATCTGTTCAATGCAAGTATTGTGCTCCGCCCCGATAAACCAGCTGTCTTCAGAAATATGGATACCTCTAGCCGCTAAACCGGCCCTGACTTCCGGTCTGTTTGCCATGGCCGCAAACAATCTGGCATTAGGTCCGCCGTGCCGTCCACTGCATGCGCCGCAATCGTAAGCGGCAAGATGCGGGTTATTCTGGCTGATAGAGCCATGCCCCATTAATATAATAATCGGCGAAAAACCGTACGTAAGACCGGTATTCCGTAAAAAACCCGCGATTCTATCGACTTGTTCGACATCGGTAAAACCCAGTTTAGGCTGTTCGGGCGTGGCGGCTGTTTCGTTATCCGTCGAAATAAAAAACAGCCGGGTTTGTACCGCCGCAACCATCCGGTTCATTAATCTGACAACCAGACTGTATTGGGCAGTAGGGATGAACGATTTCGCCAGCAATCCTAACAACGCTACCGGCGCCAAGACCAGCATTAACAATTGCGACAACACCAGATGGCGACGTAAGCCATGATGAATCAGATTTAATATCCGCAGAAACCTTTTCAACCCGCCTTGATGACGGTTAATGTTCCGGGCAGCGTCGATGCGCGGCTGTTCCTGCACCTCATGCGCGGGCGTCACAATAATCGGACACAGCGGCGTTACCCGGTTATCGTCCAAGCCTTTATAGTTCATCGCAACCCCGAAAAAACCGGCTGCGCCTAATGTTTCAAGGGTAGGGTCAAGCTCTTCTAAATGGCGACGAAAGCTTTCCTCCCGTTCGTCCATACAGAAAACGATCTGGGCAGACGGTCTTGTTGTACGCTTGGCCCAGCGTCCGCGTTTGTGATTTGCGCGCAAGACCAGGAATAAATCTTCCTGATAATGCCGCTCGTACGCCAGCAGCCAGATCTGGCGGCGCTGCTTCAGGTCGAAGCCATCCAGAACAGTTAATAACATTAATAACGCCGGTTTGCCGAGTTGCTCAATATCTTCTGTCGTTAATCCCAAATGTTGACTTAATCTGAACAAGCGCCAGCACTGGTTATTAACACTAATAAATGGAGATTTTTCAGTAGACAACTCCGCCAGCGGACTGCGCCGCCAGATGTCGATTAAATCGGCCAGATGCTGCCACTCGTGCCGGTATTGTCGTTCGGAACCCGCGCGTACGCACAGCAATTGCGCCTGTTGGCTGAGATATTCGGGCAATGCGCGCCGATATAACTGCCGCCGAACGATAAATTCGGATAAATTTTTATTGAAGTAATGCGGTAAGGTCGCTAATGTCGCCTCGCATTTCCAGATTTCGCGGCAAATTTGATTCAGCCACAAGCGGTCCAACGTCAAACGAATCGCCAAATAATCCGCCAGCTGCGGAACAACGTGATTAGTGGTGTAATAACCCGGATGTTGTTGCCGCCAATTAATCATCCCCGCCCAGCCCGGCAGCTCCAGGGCAAGACGGCGTAAATAACCTTCCCATCGCTCTGGCGGTACATTCAGGTGCGTTAATTGTAAAACGATATTGTCAATCGCATCTTCCGGCAGTTCGGCTATGCATTGCGGCCAATCGGACAGTTCATGCAGGTAGGGGTGCGCATCGAACCGGGCGGTTTGCCGCCACGCGCCGTACAAACCAAGGCGACTGCATTCCGGCAACTGCCATGCAGCAACGCCTTCATCCAGGGCGGATGCGCACAGCCTGATTAATTGGGGACGAACGCTGTCCAGAATGTCTTTTCCGCTCAACGCCAACACCAGCCCGCGCAGGGTTATTCCGTTTCCAACGTCTGACAATAGATCGTCTAACTCGGCGCGCGCCGAAGCTTGCGTTTGTTGGTGGTAAGTATCGGTATCGCCATGGGTACAGAGCCACTGCTCGGTTTGCTCCAAAGAAAAATCCAACAGCGTTTCAGGGTGTAATGCTTCCTGTTTTAACTCCAGAACATGGCAAAGGCTCAGCCAAAGCTGCCTGACCGGATTATTGTCTGTATTATGCTGGCGCGGCGCATCGAGCAGCGCTTTTCGCACCGCATCCGGCACGTCGTCTTGCACCGTATCCAATGCCGCCAGTTCTTCTATCCGCCAGTTCATTTCGCTCAGGCTGATGGCATGCATGTCGTACAACAGCACTATTCGGTAAATATCTTTCCGGGAAATCCTCGTCTTAGCCGAAGCGAACAAGACTGCTTCATGCTGCAACTGTGGATTCTGTCCGAATGCCGCCATTAAGTCGTCGTCATTAATACGGCCCTGACGATAAAATTCGCGGTTCTTCTCTTCGCTGTGGTATGCCGAAATACCGGTCATCTGCTCTGCTGCGGCCAACGCCTCTTCAAATGGCAAGTGTTGGTAACCGTGCAGAGTATTGTGATGGACGAAATCCTGAATCGGCGCTTGCGCGGGCAAAACGTGATCCAGATGCGCAATCGCGCGCCTCACCAATTCGCGCTCGCTGAGTTGGCTTACGACATGATCGGGCTGAATGTGTGACATGCTATTAATCTATCGCTGTGTTAAAGCGGCAATTGCGCAATCGTCGCCGCGGACAAATTAATTAATGAACCCGGCAACAAACCCAGAACGATAATTCCGGCCGCCAAAATTCCTGCGGCAAGCAATTCGTAATGCTGTAGATCGGCCACGTGCTGCATCTGCGGTTTAACCGATCCGGTAAACAGCCAGGTGATCGTACGAATGGCATAGGCGGCGCTGATTAATAGCGTTACGCTGAACAGCACCATTAACCAGCCCCAGACCTGAAAGCCGCCGATCAGCGCGTGTAACTCGGCAATAAAACCCACCGAACCCGGCAATCCCATCGCTGCAAACAAAGTTAATGTCATAAAAATAGCAAAACGCGGCATCACCTGGATTAGGGAACTATAGTCTTGAATATTACGTGTGTGGGTGCGCTCGTACAGCAAACCCACCAGTAAAAACAGTGCGCCCGCAATCAGGCCGTGCGCAACCATTTGCAGCACCGCACCTTGTAGGCCGGTTTCATTTAAGGCGGCAATGCCCAGCAGTACAATGCCCATGTGGCTGACGGATGAATACGCCACCATAGCTTTCAGATCGGTTTGCCGCCACGCTAAAAGTCCGCCGTAGATCATACCGAACAACGCCAGAAAGACCAGCACCGATTGCAGAGCAAGCGCAGCCTCCGGCAGCATGGTGACGGCGCGGATTAGGCCGTAGGATCCCATTTTCAGGAGAATGCCGGACAGCAGGATACTGATCGGGCTTGGCGCTTCCACGTGCGCCAGCGGCAGCCAGCCATGCAGCGGAAATACCGGCAGTTTAACGCCGAAGCCGATCAAAAACCCCAAAAATACCAGTATTTGCTGTTCTTTCGGCATGTGCTGCGCCGCTGCCGCCATGTCTTTCATTAATGTGCCGTGCCCCTGGACATGTTCGTACACAACAATCATGCTGAGCAGCATAAACACCGAACCGCCCATGGTATAGAGCACGAAATTAAGACTGGCGGCATGACGGCGCTTACCGCCCCAGCGGTCTATCAGAAAAAACAATGGAATTAATGTCAGCTCCCAGAAAATATAAAAAATCGACCAGTCTTGCGACAAAAAAACGCCTAGCATGCCGAATTGAAGGACAAATACGCAGATATGGTAGCCTTTAACCCATTCCGTCATGGAGGTAGAGGCGAGTATGGCGATTAATGTCAGCACGGAAGCCAACACCAGCAGCGGCGCGGAAATGCCGTCCACACCGAGCGCATAGGCACTGCCTAATTTCGGGTTAAGCTCGGCGTATTCGCTAAACTGCGGCGCAGCCAGACTTGGATCGAAACGCGCAATGATGATTAAACTGAACAATACCTCCAGAATGGCGAACAGATTGGCTGTCCATCGGATTAACCCAACCTGTTTACCCGGCAGCAGGGTAACCGCCAAGGCTCCGGCAGCGGGCGTCCACAGTAAGGTGCTCAGTATCTCCATTGCTGATGTAGTAGGATTAATGATTATTAAGTTGGCGGCATGCCATAAAGGGATATTTTAACCGTTCACCCCTGGATTTTGCTAGAACATAAAGCAATGTTGCATATTCTGGCTCAATCTGAACAGCCATTCTGAATTAATTTGAACACCGATTCTGAAAGCATTTGAACAGTGATTCTAGTTTGAAGCTGAACACTTTTCCGGCCTTTTCCGGAATGGGTGTTCAACTTGCCAGAATCGGTGTTCAAGTTACCAGAATGAAATCTAACGCATTGTTTCTTAAACCCGAGTACCTTTTCCGTTATTTCCGGAAAGGGTATGTCAGCCAAGAGAATTACGATGCGTCAATTAAGAGAAGTCCTCAGACTCAGCCTCAGCGCCGGATTAAGCATCCGGAAAATCAGCGCCAGCACCAAGATCAGTGTTGGCAGTATCCAGCAGCTATTAAAGCGGGCGGAGTTGCTGGAGTTGTC
>VGVA01000079.1 GCA_016874115.1 Gammaproteobacteria bacterium | reverse complement strand
GAACCGTTTCATCAACTTCTATAACACCGTCAAACCACACAAGGCTTTGAATAATTCAACTCCTTATGAAATACTCTACCAATATTTTAATCAACCACTCTGTAAACAACCCTGAGATTTCTTACATCTAACATTTATTGTGCAACAGCCAGCCGGAACTTATTAATCGTTAGCTTGTTTCATGACGGCAACACCGGCAGACCGGTGATGTTTGCGCCTGCGCGTACTGTGTTTTTTATTACGCGCCTTTATGCGGCGAATATCCAGTTTTTTACCATTAATCTCGACTGTTTTCAGATGATGGAAAATTTCTTGCGGCATTTCATCGGGCAGATCGACCAACGTAAAAGAATCCTGTATGCGCACATTGTAAATTTTTTTGATATCCACTCCCGATTCTTCAACGATGACTTTTTTAAGTTCCGTCAGTGATAGCTGGTGCTGGCTGCCCAAATCCAGACGGTAACGCACTAATTTTATCGCAGGCGAAGAAATTGCCGGTGTCAACTTTTGGCCGCTTTCAACCGATTTAGCGGTAGAAGTTACTGTTTGCGTCGATTTATTTTTATTGAGATACAACAATGCTGCCGCACAATCCAGTAACGAAATATTTTGCTCTGCTACTAAGCGATTAATAGCAAGACGCTGTCCGTGTAAATCTTTCGTTGCCAAGACGTGTTGCAATTGCTCCTGCCATGGCTGGCTCTGCCTGCTTTCGTCTTTAATAACCGATGTTATGCTTTGGGTAATATCGTTCATCCAAATTACTTCGCCCGCCGCCTAATTTACACCGGCTTTATAGCCGGTCCTGAAAGATTTCGACATACGATTCATCGCGCAAGCGGCGTAACCAAAGTTCCGTTTCTTCATCAATCTTACGTTTTCTAATAATGTCCTTGATCTGGTTTTTTTTGAAGTCGCTGGTGTTATCCTTATCTTCCCTGCCCAACACCTGGATTAAATGCCAACCGTACTGGGTTTGTACCGGTTCGCTGATGTCATTAATAGCCAGTTTGTCCATGGCTTCCTGAAACGGTTTGACCAAATCGTCCGGCCCGACCCAATCGAGCGAACCGCCTTTTAAAGCCGAGCCTTTGTCGTCGGAATGCGCGCGTGCCAAGGTGGCGAAGTCGTCGCCGTCCGCTATCCGCTGCTTAAGCGCCAGTAACTTTTGCCGTGCATCGTCGTCATTAACTAATTCGTTGGTTTTAATCAGTATATGTCTGACTTTAGTTTTGGTAATGACCTGTGCACCTACGCCTTTGGCTTCAAGCATCTTGATAATATGAAATCCGCTGGGGCTGCGAATGGGATCGGACACGTCGCCTGCCTTCATTTTCCCGACCACATCGACAAAAAAACTGGGCACATCATTTTTACTGTGCCAGCCCAAATCGCCGCCTTTTAACGCATTTTCGTCATCCGATGCGCTGGCGGCGGCTTTGGAAAAATCCAGTCCGGAACGCAATTCCTTCACTAATTTTTCTGCTTTATCAACGGCTTTTCTAATCGTTTCTGCCGATGCGCCTTCTTTCACCGCGATTAAGATGTGGCCTAAATGAAATTGACCCAACCCGTCGCCGCCTTTGTCTTCGGTTTCAATGAAGTGTTCAATTTCGCGGTCGGACACTTTGATGCGTTCGCCAATTTCTTTAGCGCGCAATTGATTAATGACGATTTCATTCTTCATGTTTTCCAAAAATACTGCATACGACATGCCCTGACGTTGTAATTCCTCCTTGAACTGCTCCAATGTCAAATTATTGCGCTGCGCAATATCGGTTGCGGAATTGGTCAGCATGTCTTCGCTAAGATTAATCCCAGCCCGTTCCGCCAGATGCCGCTGCAATTTTTCCATAATCATTTTTTCCAGCACCTGCCTTTTGATGACGTAATCCGGCGGCATTTGCGCATTGCTGGCTTGCAGTTTTTGCACGATGGCAATGACTTCCTGGCGCAATTCGTTTTCCAGAATCGCGTCGTCCTCGACAACGGCGACAATTCTGTCCAGCGGTTCGGCATGTAATTGCGAAAAACAATTCATCCCAAGCAAACAGAACAGAAAAACACCTGAAATTCTCTTTAACATATTAACTTTAATAATCTTTTTTCCGGTAACCAAAAATACTTCTTGTTAAGAACTCGTTCAAATCGATATTACCCAGACCGGTAAATCCTTTAAATTCAATTTCAAGAAAGATACCGAATTGGCTATCATGGCTTTGTGTAAACACTGCCTGCACTCTCCTGTTTGAATTCGGAAAATTATTCACGTAACGTCTACCGATTAATCCGAATCGCCAACAACAGGTTTCTTTTTGCAACCCTAAGAATGCATCTTGAGTTTGATTATACAACATTGAATATTGCCAGCGGCCAACCCCAAACCAATTGTCGTACAGAAGCCAGCGAAACGATATATCACTTCGGATAATATCCTGACCGCGCAGTACCAAAGGAGAAAAAGTGGGATCGGTTCTCAAAGACTCATAAAACTTTCGATCCTCTGGGAGTAATGCTGGATCTG
Source organism: Gammaproteobacteria bacterium (assembly GCA_016874115.1). Classification (GTDB taxonomy): domain Bacteria; phylum Pseudomonadota; class Gammaproteobacteria; order Methylococcales; family Methylomonadaceae; genus Methyloglobulus. The sequence continues at coordinate 7,539 of VGVA01000079.1, read as the reverse complement.
ATAATACCTGGTTTAAGGCATCTCTGTTCGTCGTATTTTTCCGGTAGGAATAGCCCACATTAACGATTTCTCCGGGATTCCGCTCTAAATGCAAGGATGCATTGCCTCTGACAATATCATTAATATCGGGATCCCATTGCAAACCGGTTAGAAATGACACATGCTTGTTTATTTGACCATTCATCTCTGCCACTAAAGGCGAAAAGAAGCTGTTTTGTACAACATTATCCAAAAATAAATTTGTTCTAGGATTAAGTATTTGTACAATCTGCCCGGTCACTTCCCGATCTTGAAAATACAGCAATTGGCCGATATTGAATTTCAATTTTTCCAGACCCGTTTCTGGATCAATCAAACGCGAACTCAAACCAATGCCGAGCTGATTGGCGTCCTGTATTCTATCTGTACCACTATAACGATTTTCCCGGAATAAACTATCGTATTGAAAATCGTACAATGCCGTGTCGAAGATAGGAATATCGCGTTGATTAACTTTGGGTATATACAGATAAAACAACCTCGGCTCTACTGTATGTAAGTAAGAATTACCTGCAACATCGAGGTTTTTTTCTAGAAACACTCCGCTATCGACGGATCCGATCGGTACGAATCTGCTTACTGAGTTCGGATTAGCAATACCCTGATTACTCAGAAAATACTGTGTATATTGCAATGACAACTTAGGCGTTACATAGGCGCTAGCCGTCTTAATCGGAAAACTAACATAAGGTTTGATATTAATGCGTTGACCATCAGGAACATTACTCTCACTATGGTCAAAATAAACGTATTCGTCTTCTAAACCGATACTGGCAGGGAAGGAATCAAACGTATGATCGAAATTCAAATTAAGCTGAGGCAAGCGCCGGTAAGGCTTAAGTCTACCCTTAATATCAGGATTAATAAGCCTGTATTTATCAGCCATAGCGGTAAAGGAAATCCCTTTGTCCGCATAAGCGACGTTACCATAGCTTCTAATATAGTTGAACGTGGGAAAACTCAAGGCATTCCCCAAATCTTTAAAATAACGGTTATCCGATAAAATATTGAGATCGGCATTGGCGCTTAAATTGGGGGTAAAACGGGTATGGTTTTCAAAATTTGCTATATAGCGTGGTTTTTCCAGTTTATCGTCATGCGGCATGTATTCGCCGCTGACTCCACCCCTGGTCATCTCGGTTAAATAACGGAAATCTCCCCCCATCATGAAACCACGCTTGGTGTAATAACGCGGTTTAAACGTCGCATCAAAATTCGGCGCAATGTTCCAGTAAAAAGGAAGGCCGAAACGAAAGCCGCCGCTACCTGTATTGCCGAAATCGGGCATTAATAATCCCGTTTTTCTCCGGCTATCGATCGGAAAATTCAAATATGGCGAATAAAACACCGGTACCCCCTTGAATTCGAGCCAAGCGTTTTTGGCCGACCCTTCGCCAGTTTTTTTGTTCATCTTGACATCGGACGCATGGATCATCCAATCCTGATTGCCCGGCTCGCAAGAGGTATAGGCCGCATCTTTGTAGCGGTTTAAATATTCGTTATCACGGTACACTGCGCTGGCTTTACCGCGGATCGGGGTCGTTGGTGAAATGAACAGAGTATCACGCATACGAGCCTCATCGCTCGCCAGCTTCAAGTTGGCCGATTCGGTGTACAAGGCTATTTCGTCTTCGCTGTAATAGACATTACCGTGCAAATCAAGCGCTTCCGATACCGAATCGTAATTTGCCGCATTGGAGGACGCTTGCTGGTCGGCGCGTTTAATATCCACGTTGCCACGATAATTGCCGACTTCGTTATCGTAAATTTCAGCAGCATTGGAGTTTATGTCGATATCGGCAAAATCCCGCCGCTTTTTATCCGGCATAATGTATTTCTGTGTACCCAACTGGAGCGTACAATTTCCCCAGGGGTTATTTTCGAACCGGTCACGCAAGGTATTGAAGACTAACTCTTCTTTACTGTTAAAGGTCGGATCAAGCAACGTAAATCCCGGCTCTTCCGTTTCCACAACACGGGCCTGGCCTTTAGGATCTGCGCCGACTAATTGGCAGTTCCATTTGCCTTCCGCACCTTTGTTATCGCAATTCCAACCGCGACGGTTACCGCCGGTCGATGCAGTTTCCATTTTATTAACGGTTGGCGCGGGTTTTTCCGAGGCTGGCAGCACCGGCGGCGGCGCCTCTGAAACAACAGCTGATTTTTCTAAGTCTTTCGTATCGGGAACTGCCAGCGTTTCTGCGGGTTGCTTTAACGGCGGCCCAGCTTTGTAGACCGGCAGCTCGCGGGTTTCCGGTTTGGCGTCTAGCGTCTGTTCCTTTTGCGGCACCTGCTTGATGGCGTCTTCTTTATTGAAGCCATAATCAGCCTTAGACTGACTTTCGGCTGGCTTGGACTCCGATTCGCTTTGATCTGCACTCTGTCCGCTACGGCTGAATGTCGATTGGTTATTATCCGGCTGCGCTGCGCCGTCGGTGCTGCCGACACAATTCCAGGTTTTGGTTTTTTTGTCTTCCTGACAATTCCATTTGGCGTCATTGCCGTAGGCGACTGTTACACTGAGAATAAGGAAGTAAGCCAAAAACGATCGAGCAAGCATGTTTTCAGGAAGTTTAGTAGCTTATGGGGTGAATAATCGAATAAAATGCCAGCGCGAATTCTACCCCAAATTGCTTCAGCTTTATATTAATAAAGCCATATCCTTATGATAATAGGCGACGACATCAGAAAGATTACCCTACTCGACTGGCTGGAAAACGATTTATTAATGCCAGTCAGCCGATTGGAACCCGCTTCCAGCGACGCCAGTTTCCGGCGATATTTCCGAATTACCGTAGAGAACCGGCAGTTGATCGCCATGGATGCGCCACCTGAGAAGGAAAATATTGCGCAGTTTATTAAGGTCGCCGAAATGCTGCGGCCCACCGGCATTAAAGTCCCTGCAATATACCATCGTAACTTGGACGACGGTTTTCTGGTGCTGGAGGATTTCGGGTCAATTTCTTATCTTGACCGGTTAAATCAAGATACTGTTACCGAATTATACGGGAAAGCTTTAGCAAGTTTGTTCCAACTGCAAAGCCATAGCAATCTTATGAATGCCGATTTGCCGCGTTACGATGAAGCGCTGCTAGAACGGGAACTCGGTATTTTTGAAGAATGGTTTCTTAATCGATTAATGGACATCACCATTTCTCCAGAGCTTTGGGAGCACGTCCGCCGTCTATTAATCAATTCCGCATTGGAACAACCTGTCACCTGTGTGCACCGTGATTTTCACTCGCGAAATTTGATGATCCTCATCAGTGATTCTCCTGGTGTTATCGATTTTCAGGATGCGGTCATCGGCCCGATTACATACGATCTGGCGTCTTTGTTGCGCGACTGCTATATCGCCTGGCCGCAAACACAAATCGAACACTGGTTGCAGCAACACCATAACCGTCTATTGCAAGCCGGATTAATCGACTGCGCCCTGCCCGTGTTTACCCGCTGGTTCGACTTAATGGGCATGCAACGGCATCTGAAAGCCATCGGCATTTTTTCTCGATTGCATCTGCGTGACGGCAAATCCGGTTATCTCAAAGACATCCCTCGCACGATGGGTTATGTGCTGGCGCAAGCCGGGGCGTACCCGGAATTGTCCGATTTTTATCAATTTCTATTGCATAACGTGGATTCCGCCTACTTGCCGGAAAAAGGAATTTAATTAATGAAAGCGATGATACTGGCGGCAGGCCGCGGCGAACGGATGCGGCCGTTAACCGACCACACACCGAAACCCTTACTGCCCGTTGCAGGCAAGCCATTAATTATCCATACGATTAATCGATTGGTTGGCGCCGGTTTCAGCGATCTGGTCATTAATCACGCTCATTTGGGGCATCAGATTGAAGAATCTATTGGCAATGGCAACCAGTTCGGCGCCAGCATTCGTTATTCGCCGGAAGGCGAAGCGTTGGAAACAGCCGGCGGTATCATTAACGCGCTGCCGTTACTGGGGAATGCGCCATTCCTTGTCATTAATGGCGACATTGCGACCGATTTTCCCTTTGCGGAACTCAAGCCTATTAATGTCCGGCTCGCTCACATCGTTCTTATTAATAACCCTGTTCACAACCCCAACGGTGATTTTGGTCTGGATTCGGCAGGATTAGTAACCAATGAGACTGAAAATAGATACACCTTCAGCGGCATCGGTGTGTACCACCCCGATTTGTTCAAAGGCGTTCCGCCAGGGAAAAGCAAGCTGGCGCCTTTGCTTAGACAAGGCATTAATAATCAGAAAGTTAGTGGCCAGTTGTACAGCGGTTTCTGGATGGACATCGGCACACCAGAGCGTTTAGAAGAACTTGACCACCGGCTAAGACAAAATAGTTGACAGCAAGCCGTATTTATTTAGTAAAGGCAATGTACTGGCGGTAAGGCGAATCTTTCTGCCAGGTCAGCCCTTCCATATAATAATGCATTAACCCTAAGTAACCGAGAAAAGCAAGGGTTATTACTTTATAAAATTCAACGCCGAACAAATGCCGGGTTAACCAATTAATCCACTCATCGCCATAGGCTTGCAGCACAAAGGCCAAAGCGAACGAAAGCACGGGCAAAACGATGAAAATATGGCAGTTAATCTTCGCTGCGGCACGGTACAGCGCATTTTGCGGTTGCCGCCGGTGTTTATTGTAATCATGGGTGACATAAAAAACATAAGCGGTTGCATCATGCACAAAGCGCGGCACCAATATCGCCATGAAATATTGCTCTTGCACATATAAATAAAAGCTGGTCAATACTAGGAAAATATTCGCCCAGTAAAATTGTTTTCCGAAAGCTGTCGTTGGCCAATGCCGGTTAACCACTGCCGCAACCAGCAACAGCAGACAACCCGCTGATGCTGCCCATTTAATCCATAACGCTTCCTCGGCTGTTAAACCGGAGCGTATAAATATTCCCAAATAAATGGCCAGCCCCGCAAAAACACTCAGCCAAAGCAACAACTTAAAGACATTTTCCGGCAATTGGCACAAGCCGCGGGCAATGCCGTACTGTTGCTTTAACACGTGAAAAACCGTCCAGCCGGCAACGCAGGCGTATAAAAAGCGGTACGGCAGCAGCATATTGCCCAGTACATAGGCAATGGCGATTGCCGCCGTCATCGTCATGATTTGACGGCGGAAATGGATGACATATTCCTTATTACTGACAAGCAGAATATTACTGGCGACAACATGCGGTGTGCCGAATAATATCTGAAATAAAACAAAGTGATACGGACTGCTAGGCAAGCTGCTTTTTAAATAATTCTGCCAGAAAAACTGATCAAGACCTTGCAAAACCAAAGCCAACGGGATAATCCAGTACAACGACAACACCAGACGGAACGAAACCGCCAGTTTTTGTTCGGATACGAAATTGTTAATGGAAGCAGAAGGCGCGGACATGTTTTCTCTTCAAGAATATTATTTTATAGTATGTGTTAACGGTGACCCTGAAATTGCAGCCATTAAAACAAAACCAATAAAAAATTCAAGCGACATTTTTCCGGCATTTGATCAACGTCAACAACATGGCTTTCCGGCTACACCCACAACTGCAAAAAGATTGCATCAAGCTCGGCAATTATGCGTTATGCAGCGTGTTATTAATGAACGACAGCCAATTTCCCTGGTTCATTCTCGTACCGGAAGTAGCTGATCTTAAAGAAATTTACCAGTTGAATCCGCATCAACGCGGGTTATTAATGGAAGAGTCCTGCTTTCTGGCGGAACGCCTGCAAAACCTGTACAACGGCGACAAAATCAACATTGCCGCCATCGGCAATCTGGTTCCGCAATTGCACATACATCATGTCGTGCGTTTTCACACGGATAAGGCATGGCCGTCGCCGGTGTGGGGGAAATTTCCGGTAACAGCCTATACCGAACAGGAATTAGCGGAGCGCTTGCCATTAATCACCGCGGCTTTAAATTTAAACGGTTAAATCCGCCATTCTCGTTAAAAATGGCATCAGAATAAGGCGTCAGTTTGATTCCGATTAATGACGTTATTCATCACAATCATTTTGCTTGTCTGTCAATAGCGGTCATTAACAGTTTATACAGTTTATCGATTGCTCCGCGGTTTTGCGCCAACACGGATTTTCCGTTATTAATTAATGACATCCTGGTTTCGTTTTGCAGGTACACGTTCGTAATCGCCTGGGTTATAGCACCCTGATCCCGGCATTGAATTGCCGCATTATTTTGCAGGGCTTTACTGGCAATCTCCTTGAAATTAGCCATGTGTTCGCCAAACAAAACCGGCGCGTCTGCCGCCATTGCCTCCAGAATATTATGTCCGCCAATAGGAACCAGGCTACCGCCGACAAAGGCAACATCGCAAGCCGCGTACAGCATTTTTAATTCGCCCATCGTATCGGCCAGATATACGTCGGTTTCCGGCGCGCACGGCTGCGTTGAAGTACGGGTGATTACTGTCAATTTGCCGATTTTGCAAAGGGATTCGACGTCTGCAAAACGCTCAGGATGCCGGGGGGCAATCACCAGCATTAATTCAGGAATATTTTGTTTCAGCGCTTTGTATGCATCAAGCAAAATCTGCTCTTCACCGTGATGCGTACTGGCGCACAACCACACAAAACGGCCTTTAAAATCAGAAGCTTTTAGCTCCTTACCGGCATTAATAACGGAACCGGGAATGTCCAGATCGAATTTGATATTACCGCATACCGACACTTGATCAGGCCTTGCGCCAATAGCGATAAATCGGTTGGCGTCGTCTTCGCTTTGCGCGGCAATGTGGCTGATGTGACTCAACAATGGATGAATTAATGCGGGCAGTTTTCGGTAGCCTTTTGCGGATTTTTCCGATAATCGGGCATTAACCACATATAAAGGAATTTGATTAATGCCGCAATGATGGAACAGATTAGGCCAAAGCTCGGTTTCCATTATTACCGCCACCCTGGGTTTGAAGCTGGTCAAAAACCGCTTAACAATCCATGGAATATCGTACGGCAAATAAACGTGCTGCACAGTGTTTTGCAGAACAGCTTGCACCCGCGCCGAACCGGTCGGCGTGGTGGTAGTCACTAAAATCGGAAGCTCAGGCCGGTTTTGCTGGAAGCGTTTGATTAATGGAAAGACCGCTTCCGCCTCGCCCACAGAAACAGCGTGAAACCAGATGACTCCAGACTGAGGTTTATTGTTATAGCAGCCGAAACGCTCGCCCCAGCGTTTGCGGTAATCCGGCGCTTTGACGCTACGCCAGAGCAACCGTAAAAGAATGAAGGGGATAAGAAAGAAGAATACTGCCGAATAAAGTACTCGCATCAGGCGTACGGCTTCAAACCGGAATGAATAAGGTGTAAGAAATCTCAGGGTTGTTTACAGAGTGGTTGATTAAAATATTGGTAGAGTATTTCATAAGGAGTTGAATTATTCAAAGCCTTGTGTGGTTTGACGGTGTTATAGAAGTTGATGAAACGGTTCAATTGCAATTGTCGGTCGAAGTTATCCTTGAATTCGGTTTTCACATGCC
>VGVA01000078.1 GCA_016874115.1 Gammaproteobacteria bacterium | reverse complement strand
ATGGTCGCAAAGTCCACGTGCTTTTCCATTACTTGCAGAATGTCGCCCAACATATCGAGTTTGGCTTCACGTTCTTCGGCGGCAAATAGGCTTTCTTTGATCATGGTGGTGTGCATCAATCTAGCGGCTATGTAGATATGCTATTTTAACATGGGTGGGTTTTTCGATGCGCCCTCATATCAATATTCGCCAAAAGAACTCATGCTAGGTTGCATTTTAATACTCATATGCGATAAATGCAAATGATAAATATTCTTATTATTATTTATTAATGAGCGGTTAACGAAAAAATCGCACTTGGAAGCAACTTTAGGAATCACTTTGGTAGGTATAAAAAACAAAAAACATCATTTATGCTTCTCCTGTTTTTTACAGAAAGCAAGTAAGTCTTGACATTAATGTTGCCTAAAGTATCATTATCCGCTCCATACGCTATATTTTTTATTAATAGCAATCCCAAAAAACAAAATGACATAGGTAGGACAGACATGGGTTTCATCTTAGACTTAACTGAAACATTAAAAACACCAGCTGGAATTATTGGACTTCTTGTTGTTATCGGCGCAGTCGTTACTTTGGCAAAATGGGTTTTCGCGCCACATCCAGACGACGAGAAATAAGCCGTTTCTTGAGACAATCCTTGGCTTAGGCCGTTGTCGATTTGCTGAAAATCGACAACGGCCTAAGTTTTTATATGCTATAATTTCTCCTTTCCCTGATTTTTTTTATTGCCGAATTGCCTTAATTGGCGCACTCGGCTCAATGCCTTACTTGAAAATCCCGCCTAAACGTCGATTTTTGCCTTGTTCTTGCTCTACACACAACATTAATTAATAACCGGTCAAGTGCTTTAGCGAGCGTTACACCCTGATGTACCATTTTTTTTACCAAAAAATACTGCATTTACTTACCGTCAAAGCACCCGCCACAGGAATCGGCCTGTTTCGGATTTTATACGGCCTAGTTACCCTGCAAGAAATTATTTTTCTTTATTATTTCAATCACTTAATTTTCGACCCCATCCCCTACATCGATGTCGAATTCCCCAGTATCCCCGTATTTTTAGGCTTGTGGGGAATAGTCGCGCTCTGCCTGACCGTCGGCTACCGTTATCAATGGGCCGTTAGCGCTAATTACATTTTCTGGCTGGTGTTTGTGAATTTCACGTCCATGCAGCGGGATTTTGACGGCGGTTTCGACACGTTTATGATCGGCATGGGATTTTTCCTGTTATTCATGCCCGGCAACCGTGCATTCTCCCTGGATAACCTGCGTTACAAGTTGTGCAATCCTTTTGTGCATTACAGTCATTATCCGTCGGCTACAGTTTCTGTGCTGGCCTACCACATCCCCATTATCATCGGTTTGGGCTGGCTTTATTTCGACTCCGACGTTCACAAACTATTTGCCGAACATTGGCGCAACGGCCTGGGTTCCTGGCTGCCGGCCACGCATCCTTATTATGTGTCAGCGCTTGATATGTCGCCGCTGCTGAACATCGAATGGCTGGAAAAAACCATCGGCTACACCATCATGCTGTTTCAGGCGACTTTCATGTTTTTTTATGCGCGCCGCCGGTTGCGTATCGTTTATTTACTGGTCGGAATCGGCCTGCATCTCGGCATTACACTTACCTTGAATATTTACCCGTTCGGCATAGGCATGCTGGCGTGCTATGTGCTGCTCGTGCCGTTTAGCTGGTGGCGAAAACTGAGCGCTTGGTTTCAATCATCGCATCCGGCATTAAGGGTGTACTATGACAAGCAATGCCCTTTATGCAACCGCACCGTATTAATCATTAATCATTTCGATATTTTTCACTGTATCGACTTTAAACCGGCGCAGGATCACGCCCACGAAAATCCAGCGCTTGTCGGCATCGGCATGGATACATTAATGGCCGATCTGTACGCCGTAGACAACGATAATAAAGTATACCGCGGTCTTGCCACATATCGGCAAATCCTGCTCAACATGCGCTATCTGGCGCCATTTGGCGTACTTTTGGGTCTGCCTGGCATCAAGCAACTGGCGGAAGCCAAATACCGCGCCATTGCCGACAATCGCATACGGATTAATTGCAACGAAACCTGCGCCGTGGAACCGCCATTACCGGACAACACGTTGTACTATCGCTTATTCGAGCAATTTGGACTGCAAAAACCCAAAACCTTCTCGCACAAGCTGACCAAAATTTTAATTGCACTGGCAATTTTGCAACTGAACAGCACCCTGCATTACGCGGTTTTTTACCGCCTGCCTCTGGAATACGGCCGCATACCCGTCAGCCAGCCGGTTTCGCAAGCCAGCAATGCGTTATTAATGGTCAGCTCGACGTTTTTCGGCATTACTCCTCACGCGTTGTATTTGCACGATCATTTCAAGCATTATGACCGCATCCTGGCGATCACCTACATTACTTCTGATGGCGCGGAACACTGGCTGCCGTTTGTCAATGAGCAAGGCCGTTTACTGACGCCGAACTGGGGGCGCATTCATTCCATGTGGGCGAATATTGCCGTTACGCCGACTATTAATAACGTCAGATTGAAAAAATTTATCATGAAAGTCACGGCGTTTTGGGGCGTTCAGACCGGAATCGATCTGGAAAATGTAAAATTTATCATCAAAATGAAGAAAATTAACGTTTCTCCCGAGTGGGATTTCGACCGGTTGCACAAGAATTTTGCTTCCGAATGGATTAATATCGGCGCGGCGGCCTGGCATAACCGTCAAATTAGTTATGAAATACCGGAAGATATCAATTCCTTATAAAATTACAGCAACAATAACGGCTTTAATTATTTGCATCCCTTTTCCAGTCATGATATAAATTGACCGTGCTAATAAGGCGCACAATAAAATAAAAAATTGAAACCCATTGGAGGATAATTTTATGAAAAAAGTTATATCACTTGTAGCTGTCGCATTAATGATTGTTGGCTTAACAGGCTGTATGGATCCCCAAGACGGTACTAAACAAAGACCAGCAACTTCAAGCAGCGTCTCTCTCTAATATAAAAATTAGTACCCAAAAAACCCAGCTTTACTGCTGGGTTTTTTTGCGCCTTGTTTTTACATATCCGCACTTGCTTCCTGTTTGGCCGTCGGACAAGACTTCATAGCTTTTAATATCCTTAAGACAAACCGTCAAATACGCGTTACAATTAAGAAAGCGCACCCGATGCTGTTGCAAAATGCGACCATCACCATTAATGAATAATGCCTAACCTGTTAAACCTTCTCAGATTTAATTCGCAAACCTGGTTCTTTCTGGGCTTTTGGGCGTGTGTCGGCTTGCTGGCGGCAGGCTATTACTTTCAGTTTGTCGAGCACTTACAGCCTTGCCCTTTATGCATTTCGCAACGAATCGCCATTTTTTTGACCGGCTTGTGTTTTTTATGCGCTGCCCTGCATAATCCCTGTTTAAAAGGCACACGCCGATACGCCGTTTTCGGCGCAGTTATCGCCTTGTGCGGCGGCGCTATTTCAATCCGCCATATCTGGATACAGCACCTGCCGCCCGATCAGGTTCCAGAGTGCGGTCCGGCGCTGGATTACGTCATGAAGCATTTTCCGTTATCCCGCACCATTAAATTAATGCTTAGCGGTACCGGCGATTGCGCGGAAGTAACCTGGACTTTGCTGGGACTGAGTATGCCGTCCTGGACGTTGATTGCCTTTTTATCCTTGGCTACCGTAAGTATATTGCAGTATTGGAATTACCGGACACCGGAATAGTTAATATGCACTATTCCATTTTTAATTTGCTTGCCTCAACGAGACAACCTGTATGAAAAACTTTCTGTTGGCGTTAATAGCGGTTTTATCAGTATCGTTTTCACTTACAACTTATGCCGCCGATGCTCCATCTGAAGCGCTGCTCAAAGTTATTAATGGCAAACATCGTTCTAAAGAAAATCAATTGCGCGATCAATACCGTCATCCGGCGGAAACACTAACTTTTTTTAATGTGCAGGACGATATGACAGTCGTCGAAGTCGCGCCCGGCAAAGGTTGGTACACGGAAATTTTAGCGCCTTATCTTAGAGAGAAAGGCAAACTCTACGCCGCACATTTTTCCCCCGGCAACCCTGCCGACTACGCCAAACAGAACTTAAAGATTTTTCTCGACAAGCTGCATGGCAACCCAAAACTGTACGATACGGTCGAATTAACCGTTTTGGAACCGCCCACAGATGTGCAAATTGCGCCGGAAGGTTCTGCTGACCGCGTATTGACATTCCGGAATGTGCATAACTGGATAGCAAACGATCAAGCCTCGGCCGTGTTCAACGCCATGTTCAAAGCCTTAAAACCGGGCGGTATGTTAGGCGTTGTCGAACACAGAGGTTTAGCGCACCGGCCGCAGGATCCGAAAGCCGTCTCAGGTTATGTCACCGAAGATTACGTCATTGCCTTGGCTAGAAAAGCCGGTTTTGAATTTTTGGCGAAATCGGAGATTAACGCCAACCCCAAAGACGCAAAAAATTATCAGGAAGGTGTGTGGACATTGCCACCAACCCTTCGCTTAAAAGACAAGGACAAGGAAAAATATCTGGCTATTGGCGAAAGCGACCGGATGACGCTTAAGTTCTTAAAACCCGTACCGAAATCCCTGGCCAGTTTCCTCCCCACAACCTTATTCGTCAGCACTGATCGTACCAATTTTCCTGAAATTCCTTCAGTAATCCACAAAAACGAATAAGCCGTTAAAAAAATATCATTTACCTCTTTACTTTATTACCGAATTAGCATTAATTATCTGATTATTAACTATATTTTTAATCGGCTAAAAACTGGGCAATGTAACAAAACCGTAATAAAAACCGTCATTAACAAGCTTTCAAAAGTGGTTATCAACAAAGTTATCCACAGCATTTGTGGGTAACTAAGATTATTTTAAGAGCAAGAATAACTTAGGCCGATATCGTTAATTTAAGTTTAAGGATTATGTCTAAGTTAACTAAAACGTCGGCGCAACTCATCCTCAGAGTAGCTATCGATGTTCCGCTTTACCGGCTTTTCGACTATCTTGTCCCACCGGAGATTGATGAAGAACTGTTACAGCCCGGTATACGGCTGGAGGCGCCCTTCGGCACCGGTAAAAAGATTGCCTATTTAATTGAAACCAGCCGCAGCAGTCAAATCGCCCCAAGCAAATTAAAACCCATTCTGCGGATTTTAGACGACCAACCTTTATTGTCCGCCGACGACATGAAACTTCTGCTATGGTCCAGCCAGTATTACCACCATCCGCTGGGCGAAGTTATCAAAACGGCTTTTCCGGCAGCGCTGCGCAGCGGTAAACCCAGTGCTTTACCAGTGCAAAACAAATATTTCTCATTAACCGGTTCGGGTCTGGCAACCGCCGTTGAATCGCTAAAAAAATCGCCCAGGCAGCAACAGGCATTAACTTATTTCCAGCAGTATTATCCTACCGCGCTCAGTGAAGGCCAGCTGGTACAATGGAATAAAAACTGGCGTTCCGCCGTTAAATCGTTAATGGCGAAAGAACTATTAATGGTAACGGATGCGTCTCCGCCGGAATTAATAAATACCGAAGTAGAAAACGCTAAGCCACTTATTAATACTGATCGTCTTGCGCTACAACTCAATGGCGAACAACAAGCGGCCGTCGCTACGATCACCGGTAATCTTAAAAAGTTTGCGGTGTTTTTGCTGGAAGGCATAACCGGCAGCGGTAAAACTGAAGTCTATATGCAAACGATCCGCCGCGTCCTCGAGCGCGGCCAGCAAGTCCTGGTGCTGGTACCGGAAATTAATCTCACTCCGCAATTGGAGGCGCGCTTTCGGGAGCGGTTTTCGGTGTCGATGACTTTGTCGCATTCCAATTTAACTGAAAAACAGCGTCATGGCTCATGGCTATCCATGCAGCAGGGCGCGAGTTCAATCCTGCTAGGCACACGCTCGGCACTATTTACCCCGATGCCGAAGCCGGGCTTGATTATTCTGGACGAAGAACACGACACTTCTTTCAAACAACAGGAAGGCTTTCGCTTTTCCGCGCGCGACGTCGCCATTATGCGTGCAAAATTATTGAACATTCCGGTAGTGTTAGGTTCGGCCACGCCATCGCTGGAAAGCCTCTACAACGTACAACAGCAACGCTACCAGCTTATCGTCCTCAAACAAAGAGCAGGCAATGCGGTAGAACCCCGGTTGCTATTAATGGATATTAGAAACCAAAAACTGCACAGCGGCTTGTCCGAACCGCTGATTGCTGAGATTCGTACAGTATTGGGGCAAGGCGAACAGGCTTTATTGTTCATTAATCGGCGCGGATTTGCGCCCACCCTGATCTGCCATCATTGCGGCTGGGTGGCGCGTTGCCGACACTGCGACGCCAATCTAGTCATCCATAGTCAGGCAAAACTACTCCGCTGCCACCATTGCGGTAAAGAACAACGATTACTGCCGGACTGCCCGGCCTGCAACGCCAATCAATTAACTCCGCTCGGCTTAGGCACGGAGCGCGTCGCCGAAACGATTCAGACTTTATTTCCCAGCCAAACAGTAGTACGGCTGGATCGCGACAGCACCCAACGCAAAGGCGCGCTGGAAGGCTATCTGGCGCAGATTAATAGCGGTGAAGCCAACATTATCATCGGTACGCAAATGCTGGCGAAAGGCCATCATTTTCCCAATGTGACCTTAGTGGCGATTATCGATGTAGACAGCGGTCTATTCAGTATCGACTATCACGCCACCGAACGCTTGGCGCAAACCATCATTCAAGTGGCTGGCCGGGCTGGCCGCGGCAATAAGCCGGGACGCGTTATTCTGCAAACCCGCCAGCCTGGTCATGCGTTACTGAATACCTTGATTAATGAAGGGTATAGCAGCTTTGCCGCGAATGCCTTAACCGAAAGGAAGCAGGCTTTGTTACCACCTTACAGTTATCACGCCTTAGTGCGCGCGCAAGCGGGAAAAAACCAGCTTGCCCTGGATTTTTTGCGCACCGTCGCAGCTATGGCTAATCAATGTGCAGCGAAACAGACTCAGATTTTAGGCCCTGTGCCCGCGCCCATGGAAAAACGCGCCGGCGCCTTCCGCTACCAGTTGTTACTGCAAAGCGCCAAACGGAGCGACTTGCAAAACGTGCTGGGCATGCTGATTCCCCAATTAGAAACTATTAATGGCGTAAAAAAAATCCACTGGAGCGTTGATGTCGATCCGGCGGATTTGTTTTGATGACAGAAAGTGAGCTATAGTGCTTTAGCTAGTAATATATTGTGCATTAACCGTCTACAATAAACCGGCACGAGCAATCCCCTTTCGCCATGCAACTAGCCTGTTTAACCGGCTTATCGAGCAATGCCGACATAAAAGCGACATCGAAATCGCAAATTTCAGCGCGTTTTCGCGTCAAATCGTGATAAACGCAATTAAACGCCTGTAACATGGGTTTATCCGTCTCAGTATCAACTTGCGTTTTCACCTGATATCCTAATTCATTCATGATGATGGATAATTCATTAATCCGTTCCTCCATAACCTTACCGGCCAGTCTTTTTTGTAACGATTCCGCCGTCGTGGAACCGAGCTTGCGCATGGTTGCGATTAAGTTCTCCCGATCCGAATCGGCCAGCAGGTTACTTAAAATAATGTCGGTCAGCCAGGCGTATTGTTTAGGGAAATAATTAATACCGTTATCCGTCAGCTCGTACAGACTGACCGGACGGCCGCCGGTTTTATTCAATTGTTTCTTTTTAATCAAGCCGTCCCGCTCTAGAACCACAAAATGTTGCTGCACAGCCGCCCTGGAAATGTCCAAACATCTCGCCAGCTCATCAATACTTAAACCGGCCTTGTTTTCCAGTAACAACTTAAGTATTTGATATTGCCTGGAATTTATTTTCTCCGTCATAGCGTTTTAAAATCACCCATATAATTTTGATCAAATATTATGCTTTTTATGTGTTTTTATTGCAAAACATACGGTTCTTTTGTACCATCCTCGCACAGGCACTTCATCCCGTCTGTAAATTTAATAACAATACATTGGAGCAAAACATGGCTGAGTCACTTTTTAACCGGCTGGGCGGCGAAGCCGCCGTCAACGCCGCCGTTGATGTTTTTTATCGCAAAGTCCTTAACGATCATCGGATTAACCGATTCTTCACCAATTCCGACATGGATAAACAAATCGCCAAACAAAGGGCGTTTTTAACCATGGCCTTTGGCGGACCTAACAGCTATACCGGCAAGGATATGCGCACAGCCCATGCCAAACTGGTCGATATAGGGTTGAACGAAGATCACTTTAATGCCGTTATGGAACATCTGGGCGCTACCTTAACCGAATTGAAGGTACCCGCAGACCTGATTGCCGAAGCAGCAGCCATTGCGGAAAGCACCCGTAACGATGTGTTAGGCCGATAATAGGCTACCGCCGGGGCGGCGTAATGACTACGATCATATTTAATGGAAAAAAATATCGTCATCAAACGAATGAAACAGTTCTGGATACGCTATTAAAAGCCGATATACAAATACCGAACGGTTGCCGTGAAGGTGTTTGCCAATCTTGTTTAATGCGCAGTTTGGATGCTGTTCCGCCCTCCTTATCGCAAAAAGGTTTAAAAGAATCGTTACAACTGCAAAAATTTTTTCTGGCCTGCCGGTGCAACCCTGAGCAAGACATGGCGGTTGCTTTGCCAGAACACGAACTCGCCAATATCACCGCTATTGTCAGCCATAAAGAAGCGTTAAGCGTAGACATCATGCGTTTTGTTCTGTCTTTTCAGGAGCCCTTTCAATTTTTTGCCGGTCAGTTTGTTAATCTTACGCGTTTTGACGGACTGACCCGCAGTTATTCTATCGCCAATCTTCCCGGCCAAGACAACATACTCGAATTTCACATTAAACGTCTGCCTTTCGGCCGTTTCAGCTCCTGGGCGCATAACGATCTGAAGCCCGGAACCGCCCTGAAGGTTTCGGAAGCAAAAGGCAGTTGCCATTATTTGCTGGGAAAGTCCGGCCAACCCATGCTCCTTATCGGTACGGGCAGCGGGCTTGCTCCCCTGGCAGGCATTATTAACGACGCCCTGAGCAATAATCATCAGGCTCCGATTAAACTTTACCACGGCAGCAGCGAGCCGAAAGGCTTATATCTTGTCGACGAAATGCGTTCATTGGCAAAAACCTATCATAATTTCGATTACAATCCCTGCGTGTCGCTGGCAAAAGCTACTGACTCGTTCAAACAAGGTCGCGCCCACGATGTCGCCTTAGCCGATACGCCCAACCTGAGCGGATGGCGCGTGTATCTGTGCGGACATCCTGAAATGGTTCAGCAAAGCAAAATGTCGGCTTACCTCAAAGGCGCGTCCCTGAACGATATTTATGCCGATGCGTTTTACACCACGCCAGGGTAGCGTTAAGTATTAATCCGCCCCGTTTTACTGAATATGGCTTTGCCATCCGTACATCTTTCTGTCATTAATAAATCCAGAGTCCGGGTTATTCGCACCGTTTTTCTGCCTGTCGCCGCTTTTTGCGCCGTTTATCTGGTCGCCTTCATTACCGGTTACCTGTTACCCGGCTTTCAATCGCCTGTCATTGCCGCGTCCATCGGCGCGGCGGCCGTAATTGTATTTATGAAACCCGGACGCCCGTATTCAGCGCCCTGGTCGTTAATCGGCGGCCATTTCATCTCAGCATTAATCCTTAAAAGAGCATCTTAAGGTTGCAAAAAATTGTTAACTGTTTGAAATTAAGCGGCAAGGAGGCGCTTATGGCAGAACAGATCATTCACCCTTTGGGTGAACCCGAACCGAAGGCATTAATTCCGTATGCTGAACCTGTCAGGGTAGAAACATTTGGCGGCAGGATCCATGTGGAATGGGATCCACAAGCATCGGTGACGGCGATGGGGCAATTGCCCTTTTTCATAGAATTTTTGCACATCAGCGGATTGTTTGGAGATTGGGTGTCACGATGCCCTTTACGCTGGGTTAGCCCCAACGCCCCGAGAAAACGCAATGTGCTGGGGACGCTATTGCTTTCAGTGTTGTCAGGGCACAAACGCTATGCCCATATCAATGGCTTG
>VGVA01000077.1 GCA_016874115.1 Gammaproteobacteria bacterium | reverse complement strand
TGTTTTGTGTTTTGGGCTGTAGCGGGACGAACGCAGGCCGCCGAAGGCAAACTCGCCACGTCATTTTTCGCTGCTGAAATCGGATTGGACCCCATTTCAGCTTTCGCGAAAAATAGTGGCGCGCTGGCAGCGAACCGCTGTATCTGGTCAGCAATCTGGAAGATATCAAGATGTCATTAATCGCAGCGGCAACCGAAAATGCCCGCAAACGGGCGGAAGAATTCGTCAAGCAAGACAAGGTTAAAGTCGGCTTGATGCGGTCGGCATCGCAAGGCGCGTTTTACATTTACGCCGCAGGCGGCAATACCGATACCGACGACTACGGCGGCACTTACGACAAAACCACCATTAATAATGGTGGCGAAAGTCGTGGTGACGATTGTTTATAACATCGAGTCATAGTGGCGAATTAATTACGCCACGGATTTTTCTCTGACGGCTTCACCATAATGGCTTTCGATATAGCGCTCGACAATCGCCTGAAACTCTTCTGCGATATGGTCGCCTTTTAAAGTGACGGTTTTTACGCCATCTTCGTACACGGGCGCGACTGGAGATTCGCCCGTGCCGGGCAAGCTGATGCCGATGTTGGCGTTCTTGCTTTCGCCGGGACCGTTGACCACGCAACCCATTACGGCCACTTCCATCGCTTCCACGCCGGGATATTTGCTGCGCCATACCGGCATTTGATCGCGCAGGTAGGTCTGAATGTCCTGCGCCAAACGCTGGAAGTAATCGCTAGTGGTGCGTCCGCAACCGGGGCAGGCGATAACCATCGGCGTAAAGGAACGGAAGCCCATCGTTTGCAGCAATTCTTGCGCGACAATAACTTCTTTGGTGCGGGAGGCGCCGGGTTCCGGCGTTAATGAGATGCGGATAGTATCGCCGATGCCTTGCTGCATCAAAATACCTAATGCGGCAGATGAGGACACAATGCCTTTTGAACCCATGCCCGCTTCGGTCAAACCTAGATGCAAGCTGTAGTTGCAGCGGTTGGATAGATCTTCGTAAATCTGAATTAATTCCTGCACATTGCTGATTTTGCAGGATAAAATAATTTTATCCTTGCCCAAGCCCAGTTCTTCCGCTTTCGCAGCGCTTTCCAAAGCGGATAGCACAATGGCTTTGCGGGTGATTGCCGCTAACGGTTCTGGATTTGTTAACTGACGGTTTTCATCCAAAAGACGAGTTAATACCGATTGATCCAGGCTACCGCCGTTAACGCCGATGCGCACCGGCTTGTTGTATTGAATGGCGAATTCGATCATTTGCTGGAATTGCGGATCGCGCGCCTTGCCGCGCCCGACATTGCCGGGATTGATGCGATACTTATCCAAGGCTTCGGCGCATGCGGGAATAGCTTCCAGTAAGCGGTGGCCGTTGAAATGGAAATCGCCGACAATGGGGGTAGAATAACCGTTTTTTAGTAGGATATTCTTGATTTCCGGCACCGCGGCAGCGGCTTCCTCGGTATTGACGGTAATGCGAACCACTTCAGAACCGGCATCGGCCAGCTCCATGATTTGCTTGGCGGTCGCCGCAACATCGGCGGTATCGGTATTAGTCATCGACTGCACCACAATCGGTGCGCCGCCGCCGACCTTGACGTTCCCGACATTAACTTGATAGGTGACTTTTCTTAAGGAAATAGACATAGGCTTAAACTTTTTGGCAAAGTTAATAACTATTTGAAACGATGCTATTAATTATACGTTAACCGATAGTTTAATAAAACTTTAACTGTCATTAATAATTTAGCGATAAGTTAAACACCCGAAGTTTTCATAAAAGCCTACATTTCGGTTCAGTATTTGTAACAAGTAAGCTCCCGTAGTGTTTTTCTCACGACAAGACATGATATTTTCTATATTTCCATTAATATAGAAATATGGAATCGAAAGCCGCTGTCACTGCTTTAGCCGCTCTTGCCCAAGAATCAAGGCTAACTGTTTTTCGGCTGCTAGTACAGGCCGGACCTACTGGCATGGCTGCCGGAAAAATCGGAGAAATGTGCGGAATTCCGGCATCTTCTCTATCTTTTCACCTTAAAGAGCTAACGTATGCGGGATTAATCAATTCCCGGCAGGAAAGCCGTTTTGTCATTTATTCGGCCAATTTCAACGCGATGAATGATTTATTAGGCTTTTTGACTGAAAACTGCTGCCAGGGTAGCGCTTGTTCAACCACAGAAGCGTGTTGCCCGCCTACGGAGGAATTGCTATGAAACGCTTTCATATACATATTGTGGTCGATAATTTGCCGCAAAACATTCAATATTATTCGGCCTTGTTTGCGGCGCAACCCACGGTAACGAAAGACGATTACGCCAAATGGATGCTGGAGGATCCAAGGATTAACTTCGCAATATCGCAACGCGGCGCTAAGCCGGGGTTAAACCATCTGGGCTTGCAGGTTGATTCGGCGGAGGAACTGGCCGAAGTACATCAACGCTTGCAATCGCTTCCAGCCGACATCATCGAGCAGAAAGAAGCGGCTTGCTGCTACGCCAAATCCGATAAATATTGGGTGAACGACCCGCAAGGCATCGCTTGGGAGTCCTTTCATACATTGGATGCCATCCCGGTTTACGGCGAAGACAACGAACCCAAACCGGATGATTCAGGCTGCTACTTTCCCGTAGCAAATACTGGAAATTCTTCGGTCTGTTGCAAACCTAAAGAAACCCATCAACTTAACACCAGCAAGTGCTGTTAATTATCAAATGACTGAAAAAAACATCCTTGTCTTATGTACCGGCAATTCCTGTCGCAGCGTTTTGGGCGAAGCCCTCATTAATCATCTTGGTAAAGGCCGTTTTAAGGCTTATTCGGCGGGCAGCCGTCCAATCGGGAAGGTAAATCAAAATGCTTTAGCCTGCCTCAAACGTAACGGTTTGCCCGCAGAAGGTTATACCAGCCAATCGTGGGATGAATTTGCCGATACGCCCATCGATATTGCTATTACCGTGTGCGACAACGCCGCCGGGGAAATCTGCCCGGTGTATTTAAATAGCGTCATCCGCGCCCACTGGGGTTTGCCAGACCCGGCGCATGTGACCGGCACGGAAGATGAAATTGCCCAGGCTTTTCAGGCTACTTTTGATGCCTTAACCGTAAGGGTTAACAAACTGTTGGCGTTGCCGATAGACGGCATGACACCTCATGAAATCAGCAAAGCTCTGAATCAAATCGGCAAAGAAGCATGAGTTTTTTCGAGCGTTTCTTAAGTCTTTGGGTGCTGCTTTGCATTGCCGCCGGTATTATTTTAGGACAATTTTTCCCTGGTTTTTTCCAGCTTATCGGGCAGTATGAAATAGCGAAAGTTAATATTCCGATCGGCCTGTTGATCTGGCTGATGATTATTCCCATGCTGATGAAGGTGGATTTTGTGGCACTGCACCAGGTAAAAGAGTATTGGAAAGGCATTAGTATTACGCTGTTGGTAAATTGGGCGGTCAAGCCCTTTTCAATGGCGTTTCTGGGCTGGCAGTTTATCCGTCAACTGTTTGCTGCTTATTTGCCCGCAGACCAACTGGACAGCTATATTGCCAGACTGATTCTCTTAGCCGCCGCCCCTTGCACCGCGATGGTTTTCGTTTGGAGCAGGCTTACCAATGGCGATCCGTTATTTACCTTATCCCAGGTGGCCTTAAACGATACCATTATGGTCTTTGCGTTTGCCCCTATCGTTGGGCTTTTATTGGGTATGTCGTCAATTGTCATTCCATGGGAGACTTTGTTCACATCAGTTGTGCTTTACATCGTTATTCCCGTTGTCTTGGCGCAGTTAATCCGAAAACTCCTACTTAGCAAGGGAACGTCCGTATTTGACCATGTCGTGTCTCGAATCGGACTTTGGTCAACGGCCGCTTTATTGATTACCCTGATTTTATTATTCGGCTTCCAGGGCGAAATTATCTTAAAACAACCTCTCGTTATTGCTATTCTGGCGCTGCCGATACTGATACAGGTCTTTCTGAACGCCGGTCTTGCTTATGGGCTGAACCGGGCGGCGGGTGAAAAACATAATGTGGCTTGTCCTTCCGCATTAATTGGCGCCAGTAATTTTTTCGAACTGGCCGTGGCGACCGCCATCAGTTTGTTCGGTTTCAATTCCGGCGCGGCCTTGGCGACAGTCGTCGGGGTGTTGATCGAAGTGCCGGTAATGCTGATTGTGGTGAGAATCGTTAATCGCAGTAAAAATTGGTACGAATGCCCAGCTTAGCATTAAAATAATGCTAAATGCCGGTATCTCAATACATCAAACAACTCACACAACAACTTACGCTTTGCCTTAACCAAGACCGCCACGCCTTAAAGCGGCAGTTGGATCGGCTGCGGAGCGAATACCAAAAAGGCAAGAATCCCGCCGAGCAGTTGGCGACCTTGGCCGCGCGGATCGAACGTTCGGTCGCACAACGCAATAAACGCTTGGCGAATATTCCGCCGCTGAATTTCCCCGATTTGCCGGTTACCGGTAAGAAGGACGAAATTGCCGAATTAATTAAAAATAACCAAGTCGTGGTGGTTTGCGGGGAAACTGGTTCCGGCAAGACCACGCAATTGCCCAAGATTTGTTTATCCATTGGCCGGGGCACAGCGGGATTTATCGGCCATACCCAGCCCCGGCGGATTGCCGCCCGCACTGTTGCCGACCGTATTGCCGAGGAATTGGGCGAGCAGATCGGTAAGTCGGTCGGTTATAAAATAAGATTTAACGATAAAACCCATGCCGAATCGCTGGTTAAATTGATGACCGATGGCATCCTGCTGGCGGAAATTCAAAACGATTCATATCTTAATCAATACGATACGATTATTATCGATGAGGCGCACGAACGCAGCCTGAACATCGATTTCCTGCTCGGTTATCTCAAATGGCTGCTGCCGAAACGGCCGGATTTAAAACTGATTATCACCTCGGCCACCATCGATACCGCCCGCTTTTCCCAACATTTCGGCAATGCTCCGATTATCGAAGTTTCTGGCCGTACTTATTCGGTGGATATACGCTATCGCCCCATTGTGGAGGACGACGACTGCAAGGATGCAGGAGGTAGGGCAACGCAGGGAGTGGTTGCCGAGGAAGACGACGAAACCACGGACGATTTGCAGCACGCTATTTTAGATGCGGTCGACGAACTATACCGCGACCTGCGCGGCGATATCCTGGTTTTTCTGAGCGGCGAACATGAAATCCGCGAAACCTCCGAATCCCTGCGCAAACACCGGCCCAGCCAATACGAAATCCTGCCCTTGTATTCCAAACTCAGCGTAGCAGAGCAGGAGCGGGTATTTAACCCCAAAGGCGACAAGATCCGCATCGTGCTGGCGACCAACGCGGCGGAAACCTCGCTCACCGTGCCGGGCATTCGCGCCGTGATCGACACCGGCCATGCCCGCATCAGCCGCTATAGCCACCGCAGCAAGATTCAACGTTTGCCCATCGAGCGCGTGTCGCAATCCAGCGCCAACCAGCGCGCCGGACGCTGCGGACGGGTCGCGGAAGGCATCTGCATCCGCTTGTATTCGCGCGAAGATTACGAGGCCCGGCCGCAATTCACCGAACCGGAAATCCTGCGTACCAATTTGTCGGCAGTTATCTTGCAAATGATGATGCTGAATTTGGGCGACATCGAGGATTTTCCTTTCATCGAGTTGCCCGACGAGAAGATGATCCGCGACGGCAAGACTGCCTTGCACGAAGTTAATGCGCTGGACAAGCAAGGCAAACTGACCGAAACCGGCAAGCAAATCGCCAAATTTCCGACCGACCCCAAGCTTGCCCGGATGCTGCTGGCGGCGGCGGACGAACATTGCTTGAACGAAGCGGCGATTATCGTTTCCGCCTTGAGCATTCAAGATCCGCGCGAAAAACCGGCGGATAAAATGGCGCAAGCCGAAGCCAAACACGCCGTATTTCGCCATCCCGAGTCGGATTTTTTGACCTTGCTCAATCTGTGGAACACTTACGAAGAGCAGAAAAAACACCTATCCAACAGCAAATTGCGCAAATATTGCCAGGACAATTACCTGTCCTACATGAGAATGCGCGAATGGCACGACATTCACAGCCAAATTTTGCAGGTGCTAAAGGGCGACTTGAAACGGACATTCAACACGACGGAAGCGGCTTATGAAAATATTCACCGCGCGTTATTGACAGGCTTGCTGTCCAATATCGGCTTCCGGCACGAGCAGTACGAATATCTGGGCGCGCGCGGGCTAAAATTCTTTGTTTTTCCCGGATCCGGACTGCATAAACTCAGGCCGAAATGGTTAATGGCGGCGGAACAGGTCGAAACATCCAAGGTTTACGCCCGCACCGTTGCCAAGATCGAGCCGGAATGGATCGAGGCCTGCGCCGGGCATTTGGTCAAACACAATTATTACGATCCGCACTGGGAAAAAAAATCCGGGCGCTGTGGCGTATACCAGCGCACCTTGCTGTACGGGTTAACCTTACAAGCCGGACGTAAAATTCCTTACGAAAATGTCGATGCCAAAGGTGCCAGGGAGCTGTTTATCCAATCCGGCTTGGTCGGCCAGGATTACCACACCAATGCGCCGTTTTTCCTACATAATCGGAAGCTGTTGGAAGAAGTCGACTACATCCAGCACAAAGGCCGCCGGGTGGATTTGGTGGAAGACGAATTATGGCTTTATTCTTTTTACGACCAAAAGCTGCCGCCGGAAGTCGTTAATGGCATTACTTTGGATCAGTGGCGGAAAAAAGCCGAACTCGACAATCCGAAAATTCTGTTTTTGACCAAGCAAGACTTAACTCGCGATAGTGATCGAGCCATTAACGAATGGGAATATCCTGACCACAAGAAGATCGGCAATCTGACTACTCCCTTGCAGTACCGTTTCGAACCCGGCCATGATGAAGACGGGGTAACGGCGATCATACCAGTGCATCAGCTCAACCAATTAACCCAAGCGCCGTTCGATTGGCTGGTGCCGGGCTTGCTGGAAGAAAAATGTATTGCTCTTGTTAAAGGATTGCCGAAACAACTGCGCAAGCATTTTGTGCCGGTGCCGGAAACGGTGAAAAAGTGTCTCGAAATCGAGCCGGATTTCAAAGGATCGTTGCAAGAATGGTTGAGCAAACGGCTGTTTAAAGTTACCGGAGAGGCAATTCCGCTCAACGCTTGGGATATGGCCGGATTGCAGGCACATCTGCGCATGAATTTCCGCGTCATCGACGACCAAGGGCGCGGACTCGATTACGGTCGCGACCTCAAAGGTTTGCAGGAAAAGCATGCGGTTAAGGCGGGTAAGAGTTTCGATCAGATCGCTGCGGAGGAACTCAATTTCACCGGCTGCATTCAATGGGCCTTCGACGATTTGCCCGAGACTTACGCCTTCACCCAAAACGGCCGGCAATTCACCGGTTTTCCGGCGATTATTGATGAGGGCGACAGCATTGGGGTAAAAATTTTCGATACCCAATTTAGGGCCGCCGCTCAACATAAGGACGGCTTGGCGAGACTTTTTCAGATCCAGCTCCGCAAGGATTGCGCGTATTTATTGAAAACCATGCCACAATCCGCATCGGTTGAATTGGCCTATAACCGTTTGCCTGCTCATCCCTTCATTAATAAGCCGTCATCCAACGTGAAAATGCCGCATACTGCTTTTAAAGAAGGTATTCTGTATGCGATTTTACTTCATGTATTTGTAGAAGGCCGAAACATTCGCACCCAGTCCGCGTTCGAGCTATGCATAAAGGAAAATAAGGCGCAGTTATTAAGCGTTGCCAACGAAGTGGGCAACCTTGTGCTCGAAATCATGAACCAATATACTGACATTAATAGCAAATTAACCCGGCTGAACAGCCAGGATAAGCGGAGCAGCGATATTAAAAACCAGCTCTCTGCTTTGATTTATGCCGGTTTTATCCGTAATACGCCTGTTGCTCAACTGAAAGCCATTCCGCGCTATCTTAAGGCTATTGCTTACCGTCTGGACAAACCGGAAACGGATAGCCAAAAAAGCGAGGAAGTTAACCGTTATACCGTCCGCTTTTGGAAAGATTTCGAAAAAAAATCGGCAAAACTGCACCAATTGCCGGAACAAGATTCGTTTCGTTGGATGTTGGAAGAGTTCCGCGTGTCTTTGTTTGCGCAGCAATTAAAAACCGCATACCCTATTTCGGCGAAAAGGCTGGAAAAAGCCTGGGACGAAAGGGGATGAAGGCGAGAAAATGCGTATAAATTTCGCATTGATAACGATAAATATTTTTTAATCACTACAATTTGTGCACAGAACGAATCAATAAGTTAGAAAAAACTTGCAAATTGTATGTCCAATCTAGCTGACAAAGCATATCTTATTGATGTATATAGCAATTAATGCATTGTCTTATTTCTGGTCAATTTAACTCAAAGCCAGTAAATACAATGTTTAGAGGGGCTCAAAAACAGACTTTCCACAAAGTTATCCACAGCTTTTGTGTAAAAGTGCGAACAATTTCACAAAATCAATTAATTACAAAAAAGCAAGAGCCAGTTAACAAAAAAACTCATGCGATGCGGTGCAATATCTGCCGGGCAGGACAGTGAAAAATAATTAATTGCCGTTCACGATGTTACAATTAATTTTTAAGGAAAAAGTTTTTTCCTGTCCAATGTTGAGCTAAAAGTCCGGCTCCGGAATTAAGATTTCCAACAAGAAATCATGATACCGGTTTTATGGTGCTAATCCTTTCATTCATTAATAGTTACTTACTTGAGATCTCCAGACCATGGTAAATAAAGTCACCTTGACCCAGTTTATTATCGAACAACAACGCGAATTTCCGGGTACATCGGGCGCTTTTACCTCTCTTTTGAACGACATTGCCACGGCCTGTAAAAAAATTTCGCATTATGTCAACCGGGGCGAGCTGATCGGCGTGTTAGGTAGTGCGGATTCCGAAAACGTGCAGGGCGAGGTGCAGAAAAAGCTCGATATCATCACTAACGACATCATGATTAATGCGCTGAATTGGACCGGACATCTGGCCGGCATGGCGTCGGAAGAGATGGATGACATCATCAAAATTCCGGGACATTACCCGAAAGGCAAATATCTGGTGGTATTCGACCCTTTGGATGGTTCGTCGAATATCGACGTCAATCTGGCGGTAGGCACCATTTTTTCGATTCTGAGAACCCGTGAAGGCGTTGATCCCGACTTACAGGATTTTCTGCGCAAAGGGGTGGAACAGGTTTGCGCGGGTTTCGTGCTGTACGGCCCGTCGACCATGATGGTGCTTACGACAGGACACGGCGTTAACGCCTTTACCCTGGATCAGGATATCGGCGAGTTCATCCTGACTCATCGCAATATGCGTATACCGGAAGAAACTGCGGAATTCGCCATTAATATGACCAACCGGCGATTTTGGGAACCGCCGGTGCAGCGCTATATCGACGAATGTTTGCAAGGTAAGGAAGGCCCGCTCGGCAAGAACTATAATATGCGCTGGATTGCCTCGCTGGTGGCGGAAGTGTACCGTATTCTGACGCGGGGGGGTATTTTCATGTACCCATTAGACAACAAAAATCCGGCCAAACGGGCTAAATTGCGGCTAATGTACGAAGCCAATCCCATGGCCTTTATTATCGAACAGGCAGGCGGCTTATGCACCACCGGGCGCGAACGCATTCTCGATATCAAACCCACTGATATTCACCAGCGGGTGCCAGTGATTTTGGGTTCGAAACAGGATGTGGAGTTATTAATGGCTTATCATGCCGAAGCCAGTTAGTGAGCTTGTTTTGCTGCATACTATAAATATCGTTCTTTGGACAGGCAGGGCTTGGCTCACACTGATGCGATATTGAACCATTAATGCAGCGCAGAAAATCAGCCTATTAATTAATAAACGGATTTTTTCTGACAGAAAAGCAAAAGCTATCATCCTAAAAAGATCAGTTTGCCTCTTATGCAGGTGCGGGAAGGCAATCTGGTGGATGTAATTGCCGACCTCGAAGATACTTTACTAGCGCCAAACTTAATATCCGGCACCAACGCTGTTGGGCATTGAACTGCTCCGCAGTTGCCCAAAGCTCTTTGAAGAATGCGGCAATCCGGCGATAGCACTGTTCAACTTTTACCGCCTCGGAGTGGGTACTGCTGACGGTTAGTCGGGTTTGTCCCGCGTGACGCGTCTGCTTGCCGATGCCATAG
>VGVA01000076.1 GCA_016874115.1 Gammaproteobacteria bacterium | reverse complement strand
TACCGAGACCGCGCCGATGCTGAAAACAGTTTTGACGAACTCAAAAACCATTGGGGCTGGGGTGGCTTCACCACCCAAGACCTGAAACGTTGCCGGTTCATGGCCAGGATCACCGCATTGGTTTATAACTGGTGGAGTCTATTCGTCCGGCTCGCCGACCCCGACCGACATACCGAAGCCATTACCAGTCGCCCCTTGATGCTCTATGGCATCGGCAAGCAGACGCGTCACGCGGGACAAACCCGACTAACCGTCAGCAGTACCCACTCCGAGGCGGTAAAAGTTGAACAGTGCTATCGCCGGAGTGCCGCATTCTTCAAAGAGCTTTGGGCAACTGCGGAGCAGTTCAATGCCCAACAGCGTTGGTGCCGGATATTAAGTTTGGCGCTAGTAAAGTATCTTCGAGGTCGGCAATTACATCCACCAGATTGCCTTCCCGCACCTGCATAAGAGGCAAACTGATCTTTTTAGGATTAATGATCTGTAAACATGGCGAAAATATTGATTATCGGCTGCGGCAAGATCGGTTACGATCTGGCAATAAAACTAACGCATGACGGCCATGCGGTAACCGGTTTAAAGCGGATGCCTCCGGAAGCTGAAGGTTTTGGCATCGATTTCATTCGCGCCGACATTGCTGTTGCGACCGATGTGGCAAAATTGGATGTTGATTTCGATTTCGTCTATTTCATCGTATCCCCTGATAAACGCGATGAAGTTAGTTATGCTCGTGTATACGAAACGGGTTTAATGTTGCTTCTCAGTCATTTTAGGCAAGCAAAATCGCATGCCCTCTGGATTTTTGTGTCATCGACCAGCGTGTACGGACAAACGCAAGGCGAATGGGTCGATGAAGATTCCGAAACCTTGCCGAAAACCGCGACTGCGCAATTGTTACTCAAGGCCGAACAAGCAGTGAAAGTCATGAATCCGGCTAATATAATCGTCCGTTTCTCGGGAATTTACGGTCCGGGCAGGGAATATCTATTGCGACAGGCAATGCAAAGGCCGGTTCTGCAAAAAACGCCGCCCAGTTACACCAATCGTATTCATCAGCTGGACTGTGTCGGCATTTTGGCGTTTTTATTGCAACAAAGTTTACAAGGCGTACAACTGGAATCCTGTTATCTTGCCAACGATGACCGTCCGGCGCCGTTATGGGATGTGGTAAGTTGGCTTGCCGAATACTTGGCTTGTCCTACTCCGGTCGAAAAAGCGCTAAGTCATGACAGCGAACAAAACAAACGTTGCCGGAACGCACGGATCAAACGCTTAGGCTATCGCTTTTTTCATCCCGATTATCAAAGCGGTTATAGTGAAATGATTCAGTTGCTAAACTGGCCGTGATTAATAGATGTGATTTTTTTTGACAGCCTTAAAATCGCCTATACATTAATGATGTGTTGATCGATCAATACTTTTTGTCCATCTATTGTATAACTCATGATAAAATTAAACGATTATCACCCTTGTGCAGATTATGACGTAATTCCCTAACTTATGGACGATTCGGCTCAATACTTAATCAGCACTGTCTCTAAGCGTTCCGGCGTTAAATCCGATCTGGTCAGGGCATGGGAGCGGCGTTATAACGCGGTAACTCCCACGCGTACGGAAGGCGGCCACCGCGTCTATACGGATCTGGACATTGCCCGGTTGAAACTTCTTAACGAAGCCACCGGTTGCGGCCACAGCATTGGACAAATCGCCAATTTGTCGTTAGATGAACTGAAAACTTTGCTACGCAAAGAACAAGAACATGCCGATCAAACATTAGCAAAATCTGCGCCCATTAATGGCGAACGTTTGCATCTGGCGGAAGATTACGTGCACAAGTGTTATGCATCGGTGCTGGCATTCGACGCCCATGCGCTGGAAGCTCATTTTGAGAATGCCATCGTCGAACTGGGAACGGAATTCTTTATCGACCGGCTGTTAAATCCCTTGCTGACCATGATCGGCGACCGCTGGCGTTCGGGCGAATTAAGGCCCGTGCATGAGCATATGGCGTCGGCCATCGTGCGGTCGTTAACATATATATTACGTAACAATGCGCCTTGCGCTGCTGATGCGCCCCGGATGATCGTTACCACACCGATTAATCAACTGCATGAACTCGGCGCGTTGCTGGCGGGCATCATTGCGGAATTGAAAGGATGGAAAGTGACTTATCTCGGCGCAAATCTTCCGGCGGAGGAAATAGCGGCGGCGGTGCGTTATACCTCGGCGGCGGCTGTCACCATCAGCATCAGTTACAAAACGGATGATGCCTTGATTGTTAAGGAATTGCGGCGCTTACGGAAGTTAATCGGCAATCAGGTGGCGTTAGTTGTGGGCGGACGGGCGGCAGGCCATTACGAGGCCGTGTTAGACCAAATCGGCGTTTTAAAAATTAAAAACTACGACCATTTTAAAGGCTTGCTTGAAGAGATGGCGGAAAAACATGCGGAGCGCGTTTCTGCGGTGGAATAGGTTCTACGCAATTATTTGCGCCAGGTTCTAATGTCGCCGGTATCCAGATGGACGAAGTTTTGACCGGGATAAAATCCCACGCCGCCGCGCTGCAAGGCTAATCCGGCATCCCTAATATCACGGGCACTGACGCCTTCGATGCGAATATCGATGGCTTTGCCTTCCATATGTAGGCTTTGCCGGGCTACGCCGTGGGAATGACGGCGCAAATTGGCGTTCGTTTCCGGGGAGCGGTAACCGGAAACCACATGAAACGGCTTACTGGTTTCCAGCAATAATTTAACATCGTACAGTTGATCCAACAGGTATGGATCGATAGGGTGGGTCTCGCCGGTGTGGTAATCCCGTAGGAGATAGCTGATTTCATCCAAAGCGCCGTAAATATAACGGCCTTGAGAATAATAAGTAATGTCCAGAAACTCGCCGGTATGGTGATGCTCAAGAGTAAGCGATTTATGGTCATAACCGTAAAAAGCCGCTTCAGCCATTTTGGGTGTGCCTATTAAAGCCAGAGAGCCGTAAGCCAAGCTTTGCAGGAATCGTCTTCTGGAAAAGCGGTTGTCATTAATGGGGACGATATTTGCTCTTTCGGATGTAGGTGTCATATCAAAACAACCTGCCGTTAATTAAAAATTAAGCAATTTTGCTGCCCAATTCTTAAAATTTCCTTAAATTTATCGGGATTTTCCGCGGCAACCGCATTAATTTCTTAACTCAACGCAGGAAATAAACCTTTTAATCCACCCGCGATGAATTCAACGGCAAGCGCCAACAAGATTAATCCCATCAATCGAATGACCACATTAATGCCGGTTTGACTGATGTGGCGGTTCAGCCACGGGGTGGCGCGAATCACACACCAAAGCACAATGCCAACAACAATAATGTCGATGCCCATTAATAAGTTATGCTGTAACCCGGCGCCGAAGGAGTACATGGAAGCGAGCGAAGCCGAGCGATGTACGACGACCCCTGCGTAGCCGTAGAGGCCGGGCGTTTTGACGGAGTTGGAGCGCAAGCGTAGTGCGTAGTCAAAATGCAAGGCCATACGACACGGCGTCAAGTCATTCGCGCAAGGTCAAAATACGAAGCAAGGCGGAAGCCGATGTTTTGTGTTTTGGGCTGTGGCGGGACGAACGCAGGCCGCCGAAGGCAAACTCGCCACGTCATTTTTCGCTGCTGAAATCGGATTGGACCCCATTTCAGCTTTCGCGAAAAATAGTGGCGCGCTGGTTTTTGCGCATATAAAATTACCGTGCTGATTGCGCCAGGACCGGCAAGCAAAGGAATTCCCAACGGTACGACGGCAAAAGACTCAAGAGTTTCGCCCTCTCTAACTTCCGCTTTGTTGAGTACGGTTTCGCTGATTTTACCTTGCAGCATGGCGAGCGCCATTAACATTAATAAGACGCCGCCGCTCACCCGAAATGAGTTAATGCTGATGCCCAGGAAAGTTAACAACGCTTCGCCGGTCAGCAAAGCCGTTAACATCAGGATAGTAACAGTTAGCACCACGGTATTGGCGATGGCGGACAGATCGGGCGGATTGTCCCGGCGCATCATAATCACAATGACCGGAATGGCGGCTAAAGGATCGATCACGGCCAGCAGAGCAATCAGGATTTTCAGGTAATCGGCGTACTTAAGCATGGTAATTGTTAATTATCCAGCGCGCCACTATTTTTCGCGAAAGCTGAAATGGGGTCCAATCCGATTTCAGCAGCGAAAAATGACGTGGCGAGTTTGCCTTCGGCGACCTGCGTTCGTCCCGCTACAGCCCAAAACACAAAACATCGGCTTCCGCCTTGCTTCGTATTTTGACCTTGCGCGAATGACTTGACGCCGTGTCGCATGGCCTTGCATTTTGACTACGCACTACGCTTGCGCTCCAACTCCGTCAAAACGCCCGGCCTCTACGGCTACGCAGGGGTCGTCGTACATCGCTCGGCTTCGCTCGCTTCCATGTACTCCTTCATGGTCGTGAAGTTATACTGTGTATTACTGCGCTTATATAACATTGTTTACTGATAGTAATTTAATTATTTATTCTATAATCACCGGATTTTGACTTAAATCAATTACCTAACCAAGTAACGACCTGGGTTCTGAGGTAAAATAAATTGTCTTCTGGCGCGAAATAGCTTCATGGGATAAAATTCACATTATATGCTTAAATAAATACCGAATCGCGGTCATGGAAATTTGGCGATCCAGTTTACGCCGCACCGATAACTAAATACAGAGAGGAGTTTTCTCAGTGAAGAAAACAAAGCAACTATTCCTTAGCCTTCTTTTAATACTTTCAGGTCTAGGAACTTTGCAAGCTCAGGAATGCCCTTCGAATCTGACTGAAGGTAAGCTGTGTCTTCCTGCAGGTTTTCCGGTTGAAGCGGAACCGACGCGCTATCAACTCAATCTGACCGAAGGTCAAACCCGGCTTAGCCAGGATGTTCACGACCTGCATATGCTGATCTTCTGGATTTGTGTATTGGTCGGTATCGGCGTGTTCGGCGTTATGTTTTATTCGATTTACCATCACCGTAAATCAAAAGGCCATGTCGCTAAACAGTTTCATGAAAATACGATGGTGGAAGTTATCTGGACCATTATTCCCGCCGTCATCCTGATTTCCATGGCCATTCCTGCTACCAAAACCATGATGGAGATGGATGATGTTCAAGACTCGGACATGACGATTAAAGTGACGGGCTGGCAATGGAAATGGGAATACGATTACCTTAATACCGACATTCACTTTTTCAGCGTATTGGATGCGGAAAGTGAAAAAGCACGTAAATTAAATTCTGGTGTCGATACGACAGCAGTGCCGCATTATTTGTTGCGCGTAGATGAGCCGGTCGTTATTCCGGTCAAAAAGAAAATTCGATTCGTATTTACGGCAAAAGATGTTATCCACTCTTGGTGGGTTCCTGATCTGGGCTGGAAAAAAGACGCTATTCCTGGGTTTATTAATGAAGCCTGGACCTCTGTTGATAAACCGGGTATCTATCGTGGGCAATGTACTGAACTGTGCGGAAAAGACCATGCCTTCATGCCGGTTGTCGTTGTCGCCATGGAGCAAAAAGACTATGACGCCTGGTTTGCAACAAAGAATATCCCCGACCTGTCTCCGACGGTGGATGAAAGCCATGACGAACTTATGAAAAACGGTGCGGAAGTCTATGCGAAAAACTGTGCTACCTGCCACATGCCGGATGGCACCGGTATACCGGGCGCATTCCCGGCCTTGAAAGGAAGTAGCGTTGTTAATGGCGATATTAATGCACAGGCCAATTTGGTGGTAAACGGTAAAAATGCAATGCCTGCATTCGGCAAGCAGTTGCAAGCTAAGGACATTGCCGAAGTTATCACTTATACGCGTAATGCGTTAGGGAACTCTAAGGGCGATGAAATCCAGCCGAAAGATATAGCTGCAATGCTGGGCGGCGGCAAACCAGCGTCTGCCAGTAAAACCGCACAGTCGGCAGTAGCTAGTAAAGCGGAAAAACCGCTTGCTGCTGCACCGAAAGCATCGGAAGTTAAGCCGCCGAAACCTGCTGCTTCCACAAAACCGCAAGCGGAAATTCATTCCAAAGCAACAAAAACCAAGGAAGAAAATATTACCGATGTGCAATTTGCCGGTGATAAGTTCTATCCGCAAAAACGTTTTACCGATAAACCGGTGAGCGAAGCGGCCGCCAAAACAAGCAACGCATCTTCTACCGGTAGTGGCGGCAAGGCGGAATTAGCCGAGTTGGCTAAACACGGCGAGTCGGTCTATGCCAGCAATTGCCAATCGTGCCATCAAAAAGACGGCGCCGGTATGCCGCCTGCGTTTCCGGCATTGCAAGGCAGTAAAATCGTAACCGGCAAGATTGACGATCAAATTAGTATCATGCTGAAAGGCAAGGGTATGATGCCGGCATTCGGCAAAACCTTAAACGCCAAGGATTTTGCTGCTGTGTTGGCGTATACACGAAATAACCTCGGTACGAATGCCACCGGCGATTTCAAACAACCGGCGGAAATTGAGCAGTTGCAAACGGCTAATTAGTAACTATTGATCGAACTTATTAAAATTAATGCCGAAAAAGCATTAATTAACTGAATTTAAAAGAGGAAATATTATGTCTGCGGTAATCGGCGAACATGACAAACATCACGATCATAGTGCCCATGAACACGATCATGATCACCACGATCACGGTCCGGCCAAAGGCTGGCTGCGGTGGATAATCACGACTAACCACAAAGACATCGGTACGCTGTATTTAATCTTTGCACTGGCCATGTTTTTTGTCGGCGGGGTGATGGCGTTAATCATTCGTGCAGAACTGTTTCAGCCAGGTCTCAATTTTGTGGAGCCGCAGTTCTTCAATTCCATGACCACCATGCATGCTTTAATCATGATATTTGGGGCAGTGATGCCAGCTTTTGTCGGGTTGGCAAACTGGCAGATACCATTAATGATTGGTGCACCGGATATGGCGTTGCCGAGAATGAATAATATGAGTTTCTGGATGTTAGTGGCCGGCGCTACCCTGCTTGGCAGTACCTTGTTTATGGAAGGTGGTGCGCCGGCGGCTGGCTGGACTTTATATCCGCCGTTAGTGCTGCAAACCGGGAAGGCATTGCCGTTCGCCATTTTTTCAGTCCATATACTGGGTATTTCCTCCATTATGGGCGCCATTAATATCATTGCTACCATTTTTAACATGCGCGCGCCGGGCATGACATTAATGCGTATGCCGATGTTCGTGTGGACCTGGATGATTACCGCATTCTTATTAATTGCAGTTATGCCGGTGTTTGCTGGTGCGGTTACCATGTTATTGACAGACAAGTTCTTTGAAACCAGCTTCTTCAATGCCGCAGGCGGTGGGGATCCGGTTTTATACCAACATATTTTCTGGTTCTTTGGTCATCCAGAAGTTTATATTTTAATTTTGCCGACTTTCGGTTTAGCGTCCACCATTATTCCCGTATTTGCCAGAAAGCCATTATTCGGCTATAGCTCAATGGTTTATGCAACTGCTGCGATTGCGTTTTTGTCATTTATCGTATGGGCGCACCACATGTTTACCGTCGGAATGCCGTTGGCGGGCGAGCTTTATTTTATGTATTCAACCATGATTATCGCTGTTCCGACCGCTGTAAAAGTCTTTAATTGGACGGCGACGATGTGGAAAGGCGCTATGACCTTTGAGACGCCGATGTTGTTCTCAATCTGCTTTGTCGTATTGTTTACGATGGGAGGCTTTACCGGATTAATGATGGCTATTGCACCTTCCGATTTGCAATACCATGATACCTATTTTATTGTTGCCCACTTCCATTATGTATTAGTTCCTTCCGTCATCTTTATGATTATGGCAGCAGCTTATTTCTGGTTGCCTAAATGGACCGGTAATATGTACAACGAACGGGTAGGGCAACTGCATTTTTGGTTGTCGGCCATATCGGTCAATATTTTGTTTTTTCCGCAGCACTTTTTAGGTTTAGCCGGTATGCCGAGACGGATTCCCGACTATGCGGTACAGTTTACCGATTGGAATCAAGTTTCTACTGTCGGCGCATTCATTTTCGGAATCAGTCAGTTACTGTTTTTATATATTGTTATCGATACCATTCGCGGCGGCGTAGGCAAAACCACGAGCGAAGTATGGGAAGGCGCGGTGCAATATGGCGGTGGCGGGACTGTCGGTTTGGAGTGGACGTTACCATCGCCGCCACCGTACCATACTTTTACTGAGCAACCTGTGGTCGAACCCATCCATTTTGACGATCACGAGCCGATTCATGGCAGGGCATAATGCCGATTAACATGGAAACGAAAACCAAAAATCAAGTAACAGTATTTTTATTGG
The DNA here is from genome assembly GCA_016874115.1 of Gammaproteobacteria bacterium. Classification (GTDB taxonomy): domain Bacteria; phylum Pseudomonadota; class Gammaproteobacteria; order Methylococcales; family Methylomonadaceae; genus Methyloglobulus. The sequence continues at coordinate 1,891 of VGVA01000076.1, read as the reverse complement.
TTTTACTGGCTTTCGGGATATATCTGTACGCATTGCCTGCAGAAGTGTTCGAGGCCATCGGTAAAATGCTGAAACACATCGTTAATGGCGGCTAGCACAGAACAAAAAAATGCAAAACTGGTCAAGGTTTTGGTTTTGGTGGTTATCGGCATGTTCGGCTTCGGTTATGCTCTCGTGCCTTTATACGACGTCCTGTGCGAGCTGACAGGGATTAATGGTAAAGGCGATAAAACAGCGGTAAAAGAGTCAACCTATCAAGCCGACATTAACCGGGAGTTGACGATAGAGTTTTTGACGACGATTAATGAACAAACGCCGTTACGATTTTGGGCGGAAAAGAAACAGTTAAAAGTTAACCCTGGCAAATATTACACGGTTAATTTTTATGCTGAAAATAAATCCGGTAAGACGCTGACCAGCCAGGCGATAGCCAGTTTTTCGCCGGGGCTGGCGGCAAATTATGTCGAGAAAGTTGAATGCTTCTGTTTTCGGCAACAGGTATTTCAACCGGACGAGACCAAGACGATGCCGATGCGTTTCGTTATAAAACCGGATATACCGCAGGAACTTAAAACAATTACACTATCGTATACATTTTTCGATAACACTAAAAAAAACGCGCAAAAATAGAGGAACATTATGTCTACATCGCATGGTTATTATATACCTCACAAAGCGACTTGGCCGGTATTGGTAACGATTGGTTTACTCTGCATGTTGGCCGGATTCGCAAGTTATTTAACCGGATCGCCGGGCGGCATTAATTTCATGTTCTTGGGATTGGCCATTTTCATCGGTATGTCAGCGGCATGGTTTGCACTGCAATCGGTGGAAAGCGAGACCGGCATGTATAACACACAGGTCGGCATTTCCTACCGCATGGGTATGATGTGGTTTATCTTTTCGGAAGTAATGTTCTTTGCTGTGTTTTTCGGCACTTTATGGTACACCCGCAACTTATCGGTGCCCTGGTTGGGCGGTGAAGGCACCGGCGCAGCAACCAAGGAATTGCTATGGCCGTCTTATGAAGCGACATGGCCGACCAATGGCCCGAAACATTTAGTAGACGGTAAACCCGACGGCGGCGAATTCGAAGCAATGGGTGCCTGGGGCTTGCCTTTTATTAATACACTATTACTGTTGTCCAGCGGCGTTACCGTTACCTGGGCGCACCACGGTTTGTTAGCAAAGAACCGCGACCAGCTTATTAAAGGTTTGATCGCAACGGTCCTATTAGGCTTATTATTCGTGGTTTGTCAGGCGACCGAATATCATGAAGCCTATACCGAAATGGGATTAACTTTAGGTACCGGCATTTACGGGTCGACCTTCTTTATGTTGACCGGTTTCCACGGATTTCATGTCTGCGTCGGCGCTATCATGTTAAGCGTGGGATTGTTTAGAAGCTGGAAAGGCCACTTCACCCCGGAAAATCATTTTTTCTTTGAAGGGGCGGCTTGGTATTGGCATTTTGTCGACGTGGTTTGGCTGGGTTTGTTTATATTCGTTTACATCATGTAAGAAGATTAATAACCTGCGCATTTAAAAACGCCGTTTCTAATACGGCGTTTTTTTAGGATTTTTTTGCGGTTATCCTAGATTCGGCATTACAAGGCTTAATAAACTGTCTTTGTATATGCCCACGGGGTAAAAAACATAGCCAGAGCAAGCCGAAGAGCTTGGCAAAGACAAATACGTTTCGACAATCTCAACACAAAAGGTTGAGAAATGAAAAGGCCAGCGATTATTAATAGAATTAATTACGGTAGTGGCTAACTATTAAGTGATAAGCTCGAATTATAGGTGACAACAAACCAATGGATCACGCCGTCATGCCAACTTTCATCTTTGGAGAACGAAAGCGTTTTCCGCACCATCCGCCCGACCCGCT
>VGVA01000075.1 GCA_016874115.1 Gammaproteobacteria bacterium | reverse complement strand
TACCGAGACCGCGCCGATGCTGAAAACAGTTTTGACGAACTCAAAAACCATTGGGGCTGGGGTGGCTTCACCACCCAAGACCTGAAACGTTGCCGGTTCATGGCCAGGATCACCGCATTGGTTTATAACTGGTGGAGTCTATTCGTCCGGCTCGCCGACCCCGACCGACATACCGAAGCCATTACCAGTCGCCCCTTGATGCTCTATGGCATCGGCAAGCAGACGCGTCACGCGGGACAAACCCGACTAACCGTCAGCAGTACCCACTCCGAGGCGGTAAAAGTTGAACAGTGCTATCGCCGGATTGCCGCATTCTTCAAAGAGCTTTGGGCAACTGCGGAGCAGTTCAATGCCCAACAGCGTTGGTGCCGGATATTAAGTTTGGCGCTAGTAAAGTATCTTCGAGGTCGGCAATTACATCCACCAGATTGCCTTCCCGCACCTGCATAAGAGGCAAACTGATCTTTTTAGGGTGAATCGCAAATTGCGTCCGGCTGGATCGGCGGGCAGGAGATTAAGCTGGCGGATGTTACCTTTGCCTTGGGTACAAAAAAAGCTGTGGCCGCTGTGCAAAGTTTGGACGGCAAGCCCATCAAACAATCGAAAAAACTTTTTTAACCCTGATGGCGCGCTCTGTCCCGGTTGCGGGTGGTGAAGGGTTTCTGTCCGAACCGGTCAGCGGCGAACTTTCCATTTCCGCGGGGAAAGGACTCAAACTGTTTCCGATTGATAGTTTAGGCAATAAAAAAGCCGCCATAGCGACGGACTATGCAAAGGGAAGATACCGCATCAAGCTCGACGAGAAAAATCAGGCGCATTGGTTTGTGATGACAGCCAACTAACGGTCTGTGTTTGATTAATGATCTTTTAACTGATTGCACATTAAGTTATTAATGAGAAGGTTGTTGCCTTGTAACAACCTTTTTTGTGGGATTTACTCAAAATTTGTTGCTTTCAAAGCGACAGAATAAATGATTTATTTCATGGCTTGCCGGTAACCATTTTATAATGGTGCGTTAACAGGACAGTTTATCGATAACAAACCATGGCGACACATGAATAAACCGCATCCGGCGCGTCTACACCACTTGCTTTCCAGTCAACAACAGCATCTCATTTGCGGCGGACTGAAAGGAATAGAAAAAGAAAGCCTACGTATCGGCAAGGACGGCGCCATCAGCCATCGGCCGCATCCGAAAGCGCTGGGTTCCGCGTTAACCCATCCTTACATTACCACGGACTATTCCGAGGCGTTAATCGAATTAATCACCCCGCCGTTTGCCGATTGTAAGGATGCTCTGGCTTATCTGCGTTCGATTCATCAATTCGTGTACCAACACCTGGACGATGAAATGTTGCTTTGCACCAGCATGCCTTGTGGCATAAAAGGCGATGAAAGCATTCCGATTGCCCAATACGGCACGTCCAATGTCGGCAAAATGAAACACATCTACCGGCATGGCTTGTGGCATCGTTACGGGCGAACCATGCAGGCGATCGCCGGAATTCACTTTAATTTTTCCGTACCCGAGCAACTGTGGCCTGTAATGCACCAGCAAGAAAACGCTACGATCAGTCTGGATGAATTCATATCGCAGGGTTATTTTGGATTGGTGCGGAATTTTCAACGCATCGGCTGGATCATTTTGTATCTGTTTGGCGCATCGCCAGCCATTTGCAAAAGTTTTTTCAATAGCCGACCGCAATTAATGGTGCAGTTTGAAGAATTCGACCGCGGCACCTTGTACCATCCGTACGCCACCTCGCTCAGAATGAGCGATATCGGCTATAAGAGTAAAAATCAGGCGAATCTTCGCATTAATTACAACTCGTTGCCGGAATATGTCGACAGTTTAAGTCAGGCCATTAATACGCCGTATCCCGACTATGAAAAAATCGGAATTAATGTGGACGGCGAATACCGTCAGCTTAATGCCAACGTGCTACAAATCGAAAACGAATTTTACAGCATCATCCGCCCCAAACAGATTGCCAGATCGTGCGAAAAGCCGACCTTGGCATTAAAACGGCGCGGCGTTAAATATGTGGAAATGCGCTCGCTTGACCTGGATTTATTTGATCCGATAGGGATCGACGACGACAAGGCGCGTTTTATCGAGGCGTTGTTATTAATGTGTTTGTTGCAGGAAAGCCCGGCTATGTCGGAAGCCGATTTTCAAACCAATAACCGCAATCAGCTGCAGGTGGCCAATTACGGACGTAAGCCGGGACTGGTGCTGGAAAGAAATCATCAGGCAATCACTTTACAAGAATGGGCGCTGGAAATTTTGGACGACATGCGTACGGTCTGCTCCGTATTGGATACCGATTTGCCTGAACCACCCTATAGCCGGTCATTAATGCGCCAACAACAGGCCGTAAGGAATCCGGATTTAACCCCTTCAGCCCGTATGTTAGACTGTATGCGCCAAGGCGCTCAGACTTTTAGCGATTATGCTCTAGCCAAATCGGCCGAACATGCAGCCTGTTTTCAAGGGAAACCGGCCGATGCGGATTTTGTCCAAGACTTCGACCGGCTGGCGCAACAGTCAATTGCAAAACAGGCCGAGATGGAAAGCCAGCCGCAATTGCCTTTCGACGAGTTTTTAACCAAGTATTTTTCCCAGCAGTTATGATGAATACGAGCGATATAGAGACTTTACGGCAAGAACTGGCGGGCAAGAATCCGCGCTATATCTTGAAAAAAGCGCTGACGCTGTTCGACAACATCGCCATCTCGTTCAGCGGGGCCGAAGATGTAGTATTAATCGACATAGCGCACAGCATCAGGAAAGATATTCAGGTCTTTACCTTAGATACCGGGCGCTTGCATCCTGAAACCTACCGGTTTATCGAAACGGTCAGGAAACATTACCAAATGGACATCGAATTATTAACGCCGGACCGCACTGTGCTCGACGAGTTTGTTAAACGTAAAGGCTTGTTCAGCTTTTACGAAGATGGGCATGAGGAATGCTGCAAAATCCGCAAAGTCGAGCCGCTCAGACGCAAGCTGGTTCATGTTGACGCTTGGATTACCGGTCAGCGCCATGACCAGAGTCCCGCAACCCGTCAGGACATTACCGAGGTGCAGGTTGACGGCGTATTTTCCGCCCCCGGTCATCCATTAATAAAATTCAATCCCTTGCTTAACTGGAAATCGGCGCAGGTCTGGGATTATATCGAAGCGCATCAGGTGCCGTATAACCCGTTGCACAGCAAAGGTTTCGTCAGCATCGGCTGCGAACCGTGCACACGTCCTATCCTGCCGCACGAACACGAACGGGCAGGGCGCTGGTGGTGGGAAGAAAGCACCAAAAAAGAATGCGGATTGCATGTCGAGCACAGTAAAACGCCGTCCTAACTCATTAATCGTGTTGCGTTTCCGCTGAGCGATGTTGTCCGGCAGATAAATTACGCCAACAAAGTCACATTTTTCTTGGTTTTGACTTACACTTTTTAGTTGTTAATGTTGTATATTGGCAGTTTTTGCGAGTACACCGGTTAAAAGGCATATGATAAATTCAATAGTTGTTCCGATATTTCCGATAAAACAGGATGTTCTATGGATCAGCTTATCCAAGAATTAATGCACGCCGAGTTATTGAAAGACGTCTCCGAGGACATCTTGGCGCAGGTGCGTTCGCATAACGTACCCTTCGTATTAAAGGCTGACGAATTACTACTATCGCCGGAGAAAGACAATCAACATATTTATTTGCTGTTGTCAGGCACGTTGACGGTGCATTTTCACTCGCCGGATACGCCCGTGATGCGTGAGCTGCATCCCGGTTACTCGGTGGGAGAAATGTCCATCATTGACGGCACCCGTCCGTCAGCGTATGTAAAAGCCAGTGAAGATTGCCGGGTATTTCCTTTGCATCGCGATTTTTTGCTGCATTTGATCCAGACCACCAACCCGATTGCCTACAATTTGCTACGGTTGCTAACGGAATGGATGAAATCCAACACGCAAAAGATCATTAATGACCAGTTTCAAATTTCCGAACTGAGCAACCAAGCCAATATCGACGTATTAACCGGGCTTTACAACCGCCGCTGGATAGATCAGGCGTTGCCTCATATGCTGACGCAATCGCAAGCCATGGGGTAAACTTTGTGCGTGTTGATACTCGATATCGATCATTTTAAAAATTACAACGACTTACACGGAAACTTAGGCGGCGATGTTGCCTTGGTTGCCATGAGTAATGTATTAAAATCCAATATTCGTCCTTGCGATTACGCCGTGCGCATCGGCGGCGAGGAGTTTATGGTGCTTTTACCGAATACGCAGCATAGCGACGGCCTTAAATTAGCCGAGCGGATTCGTCTGGAAATCGAACAGAAAACCATATTGCATGCCGATGGCGGAGCGATGCCGGGCGTTACGGTATCCATCGGTATTGCCATTAACGATCAGCAATCCACATCGAAAACTATTTTTGCCGCCGCCGACAAGCAATTGTATCTGGCAAAGCATAGCGGACGGAATTGCGTTAAATGACCGGTTCCTGATGCTCTTCCAATTGGAATCAAAAAGTTAGGGTATTATTTTAGTCCCAACCCGTAAGCCGTTTCATTAATCATTAATTCCCAATCGATAGGGTTTACTTCGCGATAGCATAAAAACCGCAACAGCCCATTACGGGCTGTTGTTTATGGTATTCATGCTGAGAGTAACCCGTTATAAAACGTTAATCGGTATTAATAATTACGGTAAACGGGCATGCGCCTGATTAACCTGAATTCTTGGCCTGACAATGCCGTTTTTAGGATCGAACAACGGAACTCCGGAATTCGTTAAGGCGGCCAGAATCTGATCGACGCTGGCGTTTGGGTTATGCGATTTTATGCCGCCCATGCTCCTGTTGCCAGAGCTGCCGATAGTGACGTGCCGGAAGCAACGACCTCAAAGCCGGGCAAATTAACGCCCGGCATGGCCAGGCCGATGTTAAAGCCGGGAGCCAGCAAAGCGAGTTTGCTGGCGCTGTTGGTAAATGGGGCGACGGTGTCGGTATCGGTCGATGCGCCGATGGCGATCACACCGTCCACACATGCAGGCGTACTTAATTTGTTGTTGAAACCGTCGTTACCGGTGGCCGCCAAGGTGGCAATTCCTGCTTTTCTCAGCTTAGCCACTGTTTTTTTGATGGGGCTTTTCTTGCATGTCTTGGGCGATGAACTTCCGCCGATACTGACATTGGCTGCGGCAATGCGAAAAGCATTGCGTTGCTTATAGACAAATTCCAGACCCCGCAGGAGGTCGCTGTCAAAAAACACGCTGCATGGCGTTGTTGAGCCACAGACTCTTTTGTTTTTAATTAATGAATCCACTTTAACCGCTATGATATTGGCGCTTGGCGCCACGCCGGATCCGGCAAAACCGGCTTGACCGCTATTCCCGGCGGCAAGGCTGGCCAGTAAAGTGCCATGGGTACAGGCGAAATCCTGAAACTTGCACGTTAAGCTGGCGGCGCCAGTTTTCGTATCCCGGCTACCTTTTTTGCGGCAGGAAGAGGTTACTTTTTGCGCTTTGCTGGTGGTGGAAAAACAGGCTTCCTTGACGACTTTATTAATGAGGTAAGGGTGGTTTTTATCGACACCGTTATCGATAACGGCAACGGTTTGACCAGCACCGGTATAACCCAGCGCCCAACCGGCATTGCCGCCGATTTTATTGACACTGGCGGTTAACGTTAGCGGAAAATTCATATTATCTTCAATAATATCGGCTACATACGGGGATTGTTGCAGTCGTTTTAAATCATCCGCACTGGCGGAAAGCGCAATTATAGGGAACGTAAGCAAGCGCTTGGCCGATTTTTTTTTGCTGACCGGAAGATCCGCAGTACCGCGTCTTGCGCTTTGCTGATGTTTTGTTCCCGGATTGCTTCCTGTGCCGGGCTTTTCGGCAGGGCGTCATTGCCGTCCGTATCCTTCATGATAACCATCACCTGAACGCTCCCGTCGGAAAGGGCTTTGGTGTTCAGCCGGTTAAATTCGGTGGCGTTGTCCGCGCCGGTAGCGGGCTGTTCAGTCTGGTTTGCCCAAAGAACCGGCTGCCAGCTTATTAATAAAACTGCAAAACAGGTGAGATAAGATCGTATAGTCATAGAAGTTCTATCCTGGGTTGTACTGCCGTATAATGTCGTAAGCTATTAATAGGTAATGAAAATACTTAAAACTTTCATAAAAACAAAAAGTTAATGCATGTTATTCCATGAATGATTAATCAAGCGGATATAAAGTAAACAATACGGATTGATGCTTAGCAGCCGCTTAAGAAAATAGAAAACTCTTTTTATTTTATAGGTTTTATTTTAAAAAAAGTTCGGTTTGTCACACAATTATTAATCGATTAGACGTTTTAATGCGGTGGTACAAGGATTGGCAACCGCTTGTTAGGGCTGGTTGTTGATAATGCCGTACGCAGTGGCAATGCGGGTTAATTCCGCAACGGAACTGACGGCAAACTTGGCTTTGATCTGGGTGCCGTAATTAGCCACGGTTTTATAGCCCAAACATAATTCATCGGCAATTTTCCGGGCAGTCAAGCCTTTGGCCAGCAGGCAAAAGATATCGAATTCTTTGGCGGAAAGGTTATTAATTAATTGTTTGTAATCTATTTCCGGGTTTCGAAGGTCAGCCGGATGGGTTCGTTTCTCAGTCCCGGCTTCAATAAAGGGCACTCCCCGTGCAACGTATTGAATGGCTTGCACCAGTAACTCGGGCGCACTGTTTTTATTAATATAACCCGTAGCCCCCGCCGTCATAGCGCGGCTGACATAAACCGCTTCATCGTGAACGCTAAACACCAGGATTTTGGCGTCCGGGTGGCGCGCCCGCAGTCTGCGAATGCCTTCTAAACCGCCGATGCCCGGCATGCTCAAGTCCATGACGATAACATCAGGCTGATAGTCCAGGTAAAGCTGTAACGCCATTTCCGCCCGTTCCGCCTCGGCAACGATATGAATGCCGCTGACCGATTCCAGCAGCATTTTAAAACCCGCGCGGACGATGGCGTGATCGTCAACCAGCAAAATGCGGATGCTGTTTGTAGCGCTCATTAATATTCCATTACATTAAGCTGTCAGGATTCTTCGCTTTGATTATCCTGGAATTTTTTATAATTAATCGAAATCTTCAATCCCGCAAAACGTCCGGCCATGCGGACCAATTCCTGCGATTTTTTGTTGAAACTGAGTTTAACCTCGCTTAAGGCGCGGTCTTCATAGCCTTCGTCGATACTTTTAGTGTCGAGCATAAAGCGGTAAATATAAATTTCGTTCTCTTTGTCTTTTTTGACCTCGAACGGAGGGCCTAAACGAGCGACGACTGCCGGTTTAAGCGGCAATTGGGCGGCGATTTTTTGAATGGCGTCGGTATTTCCGCGCAATTGCATTTTGCCCTTGTTGATTTCCCCGCCGCCAATCGAACGGATGGAAGCTTCCAGGAATTTCGGCGGCGCAATGTCCAGGAAAAGAGAAGAGAACGTCCATTTATCCAACTTATCCTGTTTATTAAAGTTCAGATCGGAATAAAAATTGATTTCGGGTTTAATGACTTTTTTATAACCGTCGACCTTGCGGAACCAGTAACGCCAATGTTTTTCGTCCGGCTTGGGATTCTCTTCCGTCGGTCTGAGCCGCGCCAGAGAGACGAAATCCTCGCTCAGCATGACCGGTTGCTTAAAATTCAAGCTGAATTCTGAACCGGAAGCGACAGAAAAATATTTATCGAATTCGCTCATTTGCTGATAGGTTTGATAAGCCCGCCACCAGTATGCGCAGCCGGTTAATGCGGTGACGGCCACGATACCAATGATTAATCGCAGTGTATTTTTAGTCAACGCGTTTTCTAATGCTGAAAAGAAGGGCACAAGGATCTCCTTAAGGTCGTTATTAATGATGCGTGGGCGAGTCCGCGACAAACACGTCGCCGCCGCGTAACAAATGCTCTACATCTATCCGGTCGAAATGATAATGGCGGTTGCAAAATTCGCAATTAACATCGATAACATTTTGTTCTTGCAGGCTGTTTTCCAGTTCGGCCTTGCCCAGCATGCGTAGGGCATGCTGGATTTTCGCCGACGAGCAGCCGCATTCGAAGGCAATCTGTTCACTGTCGAATAAGCGGACTTTTTCCTGGTTGAACAAGCGAAACAGCAAAGTTTCGCAATCCAGGTTCAACATTTCGCGGCTGGTAACCGTATCGGCCAGTAAAGTGATGCGTTCCCAATCATCCTGGTTATGTAATTTGGCGGGTAATTCCTGCAATAACAGCCCGCTGGCGGTGTTATTATCCGCATAAAGCCATAAACGGGTGTTGAGTTGCTCGGATTGGGCAAAATAATTTTCCAGCGCTTCCGCCAGATTGTTGCCCTGCAACGGCACAATGCCTTGATAATTTTGGGAGTTTTCCGATCTGATGGTAAGCGCCAGCTGGCCTTCGCCAAATAAGTCCTGTAGCGTTTCCGGGATTTGCTCCACGTTGCCGGTGCGAATCAAGCCTCTGATTTTGCGATCATTAGTGGCTTGCGCAACCAGTGTTTGCAAAGGACCGTTGCCTTGCGCCTGCATAATCATAGTGCCGGTGAATTTAATGGTGGCGGATAATAATACGACCGCCGATAAAGCTTGCCCCAATTGCAGTTCCATATCATTGGCGCATTGTTGGTGTTGCTTGGCGGTTTGCCAACTGGTGGTTAATTTGACCCAATGACCGCGCACACCCAGGTCTTCAAATAAAAAGCGGCGCAATAAATCTTGATCTGACATGTTAATTCCAGCGTCGATTTTGGAAATTATTCAATACCAGAATTATACTAAGCATTCTGACAACCTAGGCAATCTTATTCTCACAGATGATATTCGGAAGCAAAAAACCGGTTATGCCCGATCCCGGCAATGCCTTACCAGGCCGGGCAACGCCCATGCTTGTTCTACATAAACACTACGTATTGGACAATCCGATTGCGCCGCCGTTTCCGGAAAATTTTGAAATTGCATTGTTCGGGCTGGGTTGTTTTTGGGGAGCGGAAAGAAAGTTCTGGCAATATCCTAATATTTTCAGTACGGCTGTCGGCTACAGCGGCGGTTTTACGCCGAATCCAACGTACCAGGAAGTCTGCACCGGCATGACCGGGCATAATGAAGTGGTCAGGGTGGTGTTCGATCCTGAGATAGTGTCGTACCGGGAGTTATTAATCGTGTTCTGGCAAGTGCACAACCCGACACAAGGGATGCGCCAAGGCAACGATACCGGTACGCAATACCGGTCTGGTATTTACACTTACAACCAAGCGCAATACGACGAAGCGCTTGCCGCCAAAGTGCATTATCAGAACTGTTTGCTCGCCGCGGGGATTAATGATCAGATCACCACAGAAATACTGCCCGCAGGCGAGTTTTATTATGCCGAAGACTATCACCAACAATACCTTGCCAAAAATCCGCAAGGATACTGCGGGCTGGGCGGTACCGGCGTGTGTTATTAATAAATCGAAAATAAAAAAAGGCGGCCGAATTGGCCGCCTTAAAAATTAGGAAGGATATAACGCAACTTTCAGCTATCGTGGCTCAAATATGAACCCTTAAAAGTCATAATAAGAATAGCAGTGGAAATTACAAATGAAAATGCGACAAATTGTCGCACCTTAAATATTAAATACTCGCTTTATTAATAGTCTTTAACACATTGATATTTATATAGTAACTAGCTGTATTTTTGGATTTCTTCCGATAAAAGTTAAAAGTTAACGTGACAAAATTTATTTTTATTTTCCGAAAAATCGTATTAAAAAAGCAACAAAACGGCGATTTCGTTGCGAAAAAACAAAATTTTTAGTGTGCTAAAAGTTTTATAGCGCTATAAAGTACCTTCTTTTTTTCAAAAAAAAACCGTTCCACCGAGTGCGCCCTTCTATATAAAAAAACAACGCTTAGTTTGCAAATCCAACATATTTTTTGTAAAAAATATTGTTCAATTTAATCTTGAATAATATTGGATGTTGCCTATTATTTTTCTTGTTTATTTTTTTTAATAAACAAAGTTAAATCTTACATTAACCAAAAAACTCTGACATTTAAGTTAATAGCTAAGGGGCGCATCGAAAAACCCACCCATGTTAAAATAGCATATCTACATAGCCGCTAGATTGATGCACACCACCATGATCAAAGAAAGCCTATTTGCCGCCGAAGAACGTGAAGCCAAACTCGATATGTTGGGCGACATTCTGCAAGTAATGGAAAAGCACGTGGACTTTGCGACCAT
>VGVA01000074.1 GCA_016874115.1 Gammaproteobacteria bacterium | reverse complement strand
CCTTCTACTTCATCCATCTGTTGCAACGAACGCCGGACTGAGTCCTCGCTGACAACCTTGTTCATCCCCAGCAAGCCCGGGTTGACACCGTCTCCACGCAAGCCATTGATATGGGCATAGCGTTTGTGCCCTGACAACACTGAAAGCAATAGCGTCCCCAGCACATTGCGTTTTCTCGGGGCGTTGGGGCTAACCCAGCGTAAAGGGCATCGTGACACCCAATCTCCCAACAATCCGCTGATGTGCAAAAATTCTATGAAAAAGGGCAATTGCCCCATCGCCGTCACCGATGCTTGTGGATCCCATTCCACATGGATCCTGCCGCCAAATGTTTCTACCCTGACAGGTTCAGCATACGGAATTAATGCCTTCGGTTCGGGTTCACCCAAAGGGTGAATGATCTGTTCTGCCATAAGCGCCTCCTTGCCGCTTAATTTCAAACAGTTAACAATTTTTTGCAACCTTAAGATGCTCTTTTAAGGTTTAACACTTATTTTTTTCCTGTTGGGGATAACATCCGTCAAATTTTTGAAGACTGGGTAAGTTACTTGAAGGAAGAATTGCTCTGGGGCAATAATGACCCGCTTTTCCCTCAATCAAATGTGGTCGTGGGCAAAGAGAGGCTGTTTACAGCATCTGGTTTAAAAAAAGAGCATTGGCGCACAGCAACACCAATCCGGGACATTTTTAGGAAGGCTTTTGCGGCGGCAGGGTTGCCTTACTATAACCCACACAGTTTTCGTAACACGCTGGCGCGGCTTGGGGAAACCTTGTGCCAATCACCCGAAGAGTTTAAGGCTTGGAGCCAAAATCTAGGCCATGAGAGCGTGTTGACAACGTTGTACAGTTACGGTCATGTACAAGAACATCGGCAAAGGGAGATTATGAAACAATTAAGATCACTTCGCACATTCAACAATCAAAATGCTGAAGATATTTTAAGGGAAGTTTATAAAGCGATGGGCGTTAATTACAGACAAACAGAAAAACAAACTGTAAATTAAAGCTAAAAGTGTACCCGAATGAGTCCCCGAAAACGCATTTTTTGTTACTACTGAAATTTAAAAATTCTCATCTTATTGATTTAATTGGTCGGGACGAGAGGATTTGAACCTCCGACCCCTTGCACCCCATGCAAGTGCGCTACCAAGCTGCGCTACGTCCCGACTGGCTGGTTTGATTTGTTAATGCGGATTGGGTAAAGCAATCCGGGAAAGTAAAGGCGGACAATTGTAACTTATCCGCCTTTGCTTATGAAGGGTAAGTTATTTCAGCAATTCCAGAATGTCTTCCAGTTCGCCTATCATCTGGTGGATAAGCTGTTTGGTGCGAAGCGAATCCTCTTTGGCGTTGTCGCTGGACAGGTGCGCTCTAGCACCGCCGATGGTGTAGCCTTGTTCGTACAGCAAGGCGCGGATTTGCCGGATCATTAATACGTCATGACGCTGGTAGTAGCGCCGGTTACCCCGCCGTTTGACCGGATTTAGTTCGGTAAATTCCTGTTCCCAGTAACGCAAAACATGGGGCTTTACCGCGCACAATTCGCTGACTTCGCCGATGGTGAAGTAGCGCTTGGCGGGAATGACTGGCAGTTCGTTATTATTACTTGGTTCCAGCATAGGTTTCTACCCTTGCTTTAAGTTTTTGACCGGATCTGAAGGTAACCACGCGGCGCGCTGTAATGGGGATTTCTTCTCCAGTCTTGGGGTTACGGCCCGGACGGCTGTTTTTATCGCGTAGTTCGAATTTGCCGAAACCGGATAATTTGACTTGCTCGCCTTTGGACAATGATTCTTTGATTTCATCAAAAAACAATTCCACTATTTCTTTGGCCTCGCGTTTGTTCAGACCAAGCTCTTCAAACAGGCTTTCCGCAAAATCAGCTTTTGTTAATGCCATGAATTCATTCCCTCAGTTTAGCGCCTAGCGTGTCGGCTAATGTAAGTTCAACCCTGTTAACTGTAGCAGTTATTTCGGATTCCGTAAGTGTTTGTGCAAAATTTTGTAAGGTCATACTGACCGCAACACTTTTATGATTGTCCTCAATACCCTTGCCACGATACAAATCAAACAAGGTAATGTCTTGTATTATAACATCATTTGTATTTTTTATACTGTTAATGATGTCGTCCGCCGTAATTTTTTCATGTACGATAAAGGCTAAATCCCTGGTTACCGACGGGTATTTTGAGAGCGGTTTAAAGCGCGCCACCGGTTTTTTCAGCAGCAATTCCTGGTCCAGCTCGAATAAAAAGACCTGGGTTTCAAAGCCGAGCCGTTTTTCCAGCTCCGGATGCAGCATGCCCATAATCCCGATTTTTTCACCATCGAGACTAAAAATTTCCGCCGTTTGGCCGGGATGCAAAGCGGAATGTTGCGCCGAAACATAGTTGACCTGCCGCCCAGCCAAGGCAAACAAGGCCTGCACATCGGCTTTCAGATCGAAAAAATCGGCTTTGCGCTGCTTTTCTCCCCATTGTAAGGGGTAGAGATTGCCCAGGATCAATCCAGACAACATGGGTTGCTGATTCAGTTTGCCACCTTCCTCATTAATGAAACGCAAACCGGACTCGAATAAACGAACCCGTTGTTGCTGGCGATTAATGTTGTGCAAAGCCGCTTTCAACAGGCCGCACCACAAGGTGCTGCGCATGACGGACATGTCCGCTGAGATCGGATTAGCCAGCTTGATGGTGGCGTCATTGGGCGCGATTTGCTGCTGGATTAATTCATCGACAAAGCTGTAGGTGATGGCTTCCTGATAACCGCGGTCAACCAGTAAATCCTTGATTCTATCGAGTGTTGTGACCGTTTCCGTGACTTTTCCGGCTTCAGCACGTAAGTGCATGCTGTTGTTGGGAATTTGGTTGTAACCGTGCACTCTCGCCAGTTCTTCAATCAGGTCGGCTTCGATGGCGATATCGAAGCGGAAACCGGGCGGCGCGATATTCCATCCGTCGGCATTGGGTTGTACGGACATTCCTAGCCGAGTAAAAATTTCCACGACTTGCGCATCCGGCAGGGCAATCCCCAGCAAGGATTCGATACGCTGACGGCGCAATAACACCGGCAAGCGTTGCGGCAAGGAAGGTTCATGCGTAACTTCATTAACCGGCCCGACACTGCCGCCGGCAATCTCGACGATTAATTGTGTTGCCCGTTCGATGGCGCGGTGCTGCAATGCCGGATCGACGCCGCGTTCGAACCGGTGGGACGAATCGGTGTGCAGGCCGTAATGCCTGGCTTTGCCGGCTATGGCTTGCGGCGCAAAAAATGCACATTCCAAGAAGATATTGCAGGTATCGTCGCCGACGGCCGTCATGCTGCCGCCCATGACGCCCGCCAAGGCCAAGGCTTCTTTCGCATCGGCTATCACCAGCGTCTGGCTTTGCAAGTTAATCGTTTGCCCATTGAGCAGAGCCAAAGGTTCGCCTTCTTGCGCCATGCGTACGATAATGCCGCCGGTTAATTTGTCGGCGTCGAAAGCATGTAGCGGCTGGCCCAATTCCAGCAGCACGTAATTGGTGATATCGACCACGGCGCTTAAACTTCTAACGCCACCGCGGCGTAGACGTTCCTGCATCCAGGCGGGCGTTTCCGCGCGAGGATTAACGCCTTTAATCAAGCGTCCCAGATAACGCGGGCAAGCATTTTTTACTTCAACCGTAACCGAAAAAGTATCCTGGTGCTGAACATTAATGGCTGAAGCCTTTAGCGGTTGCCAATCTAGGCCGTTTAATAAGGCGACTTCCCGGGCAATGCCTTCCACACTTAAACAATCGGCCCGGTTTGGCGTCAAGTCGACTTCGATGATGTTATCGTTCAACGTCAGATAGTCGCGGATATCCTGACCGACCGGCGCATCGGGCGGCAATTCCATCAATCCGCTTGCGTCTGCCGCCAAGCCTAGTTCTTTTTCCGAACACAACATGCCGGACGACTCTACGCCACGCAGTTTTGCCGGTTTGATTTTAAAATCGCCGGGCAATACCGCACCGATTAATGCCGCCGGTACTTTCAGCCCCGGCCTGACGTTAGCCGCGCCGCAAACGATTTGCAAAGGCTCAATCCCGCCGGTATTAACACGGCAGACTTTTAACTTGTCCGCATCGGGATGCGGCTCCGTACTTAATACTTCGGCAATAACAACGCCATTGAAGACGGCGCCAGCAGGTTCCAAAGAATCGACTTCCAGCCCGGCCATGGTCAGTTGCGCGATCAGTTCTTCGGTGGATACCGCCGGATTGACATAAGTCCTTAACCAGGCTTCACTTATTTTCATAATATAGCTGTTCTTGGCTCTATTTTTAAAGCTACTGTGCGCTCCGATGTTGTGTTGCACGATGCTCGAAACCCTCATGTACGACTTGTACACTCGGATTTCTGCGCTCTGTGCGCCGTACACCCGGATCGCTCGCTACGCTTTTTAAAGATGCTTTTAACATTATGGTTTGATTAATGAAATTGCTGCAGAAATTTAAGGTCGTTTTCAAAAAACAGGCGCAAGTCATTAATGCCGTAACGCAGCATGGACAATCGTTCCACACCCATGCCGAAAGCGAATCCGCTGTAAACTTCGTTGTCGATATCGACCGATTTGAACACTTCGGGATGGATCATGCCGCAACCCATAACTTCCAGCCAGCCCGACTGGCCGCAAACCCGGCAGCCCGCGCCATTGCACATGACGCATTCGATATCGACTTCCGCTGATGGCTCGGTAAATGGGAAGTATGACGGCCTGAACCGAACTTGAAAATCTTTCTCGAAATACGCCCGCAAAAACTGGTACACCACGCCCTTCAAGTCGGCAAAGCTGACATCGGTATCAACCAGAAAGCCTTCAACCTGGTGAAACATCGGTGTATGCGTTAAATCGGAGTCGCAGCGGTATACCCGCCCGGGCGCAATAACTTTTAACGGGGGTTTTTGCGATTCCATGACCCTGATCTGCACCGGCGAGGTATGAGTACGTAACAGGGTATGCGCATCAAAATAAAAGGTATCGTGCATGGCGCGCGCCGGATGGTGTTCGGGAATATTCAGGGCGCCGAAGTTATGGTAATCGTCTTCGATTTCCGGACCTTCCACTACACCGAAACCGATACTGGCGAAGATTTTTTCAATGCGCCGTAAGCTTAAGGTAACCGGATGCAGTCCGGCAACTGTCTGACCTCTGCCCGGCAATGTGACGTCAACGCTTTCGCTGGCCAGCCTGCGCCCAAGTTCGTGTTGTTCCAGCAGTTCCTTGCGTGTCTGTAAGGCTGCTTGAAAGCGGTCTTTGGCCTCATTAATGACCTGACCGGCGTCGCGGCGCTCTTCAGGCGGCAGGGAACCCAGCGTTTTCATCTGCTCGGTAAACCGGCCTTTTTTGCCGAGATAATCGACCCGCACCTGATCTAATCCTGCCAAATCCTGCGCTGCCGCCACAGCAGTTAACGCTGTCGCAAGGGTGTCTTCTAAGCTGGCTGACATGGATGCTTAATTAATTGGGTTATTATGATTATTCTATAAAATGCCGCCCACCTAACCAACGGGTTAAATGGGCGTTTTTGAGTATTGCTAAAAATCTATACCGCTTGCTTAAGGCGCGCTTTGGTTGGCCTTGGCAATTTTCGCGATTTCGCCGAATGCTTCGATATCGCGCACAGCGATATCCGCCAAGACTTTACGGTCAATGGCGACTTTGGCGTTCGTCAAACCATTAATTAACCGGCTGTACGATATCCCGTACATACGGGCAGCCGCATTAATACGCACAATCCACAATGCGCGGAACTGGCGTTTTCTTTGGCGGCGGTCGCGGTAAGCGTATTGGCCTGCCTTGATAACAGCTTGTTTAGCAACGCGATATACCCTGCTGCGGGCGCCGTAATAGCCTTTGGCCTGTTTCAGGATTTTTTTATGTCTTGCTCTGGCGGTTACGCCTCTTTTTACTCTAGCCATGTTTTATCTCCCATCAACTGTAAGGCATCATGCGTTCGCACATGCGTTGATCGGAAGGATGCACATGAGTCGGACGACGCAGCTGGCGTTTCCGCTTGGTGCTTTTTTTGGTAAGGATATGACGTTTGAACGACTGCCCGCACTTGAATGCACCGCTCCCCGTCTTCCTGAAGCGCTTGGCCGCGCCCCGGTTGGTCTTGATCTTTGGCATTTGTTTGCTCCAAATAAAATTAAAAAATCCCTGAGATTAATAACCTGACAAGGCAAAATGCATGGCCCTGCCCGGTTTGCTGTCACCTTGCTTTTTGCGAAAGCGACTGACAACCGATCCCTGGTTGCCGATGAGCTTTATTAATAAAGCCCGTAAAACTTGTTGAAATAATATTACACTTTAACAGCGTTATGAGAGCAGCTAAGACAATGCAAAAATTGGCGAGAAAAGCGCAGTTTACGAAAAATAAATAAGCTTTATTCTGACTATTTTTTCTTCTTGGGCGCCAACACCATCACCATTTGCCGACCTTCAAGCTTGGGAAACTGTTCGACAACCGCCAGTTCCAGCAAATCGGTTTCGATGCGTTTCATGACATCCATACCCAGCTCTTTATGCGCCATTTCGCGTCCGCGATAACGCACAGTCACTTTGGTTTTGTCGCCTTCGTTGAGGAATTTAATCAAGCTTTTTAATTTGACCTGATAATCGCCTTCTTCAGTGCCGGGTCGAAATTTGATTTCCTTAACTTGAATCTGTTTTTGTTTCTTTTTGGCTTGTTGCAGTTTTTTGGATTGCTCGAACTGAAATTTGCCGAAATTCATCACCTTGCAGACCGGCGGATCGGCGTTGGGCGAGATTTCCACCAAGTCCAAATCGGCATCGTAAGCCAATTGCTTAGCCTCATCAATCGGCAAGATTCCTAATGCCTCACCCTCTGCGTTGATAACTCTCACCCGTCTTGTGGTGATTTCGTCATTCAACCGGATTTCATCTTTTTTAGCAGCGATACGTTAATCCTCCAACTACAACTTATTCCCGGCTGTCAATTTGGCGCAAGATTTGTTGCGTAAATTGCATAATCGACAGACTCCCTAAATCTTCACCTTTCTGTGTCCGCACCGAAACCGACTGGTTTTCCAGCTCTTTATCGCCAAGAATTACCAGATAAGGTATACGCTGCATGGAATGCTCACGGATTTTAAACCCGATCTTCTCATTTCTCAAGTCTAATTTCGTTCTAACGCCTTGTTTTTCCAAATCAAGTGAGATTTTTTCCACATATTCGGCCTGCCGGTCGGTAATACTCATCACCACAACCTGTACCGGAGACAACCACAGCGGGAAGGTACCGGCGTACTGTTCTATTAATATGCCGATAAAACGCTCCAAAGAACCCAGTATCGCCCGGTGCAACATGACGGGCACTTGACGCGAGCTGTCTTCGGCAATGTAACTGGCTCCCAGGCGTCCTGGCGTGGAGAAATCGACCTGTATAGTGCCGCATTGCCACACCCGGCCAATGCAATCCTTCAACGAAAATTCGATTTTCGGACCGTAAAATGCACCTTCACCCGGCTGTAAATCCCAATCCAAGCCTTTGTTATTTAAGGCCAGTTCCAAGGCATGCTCGGCCTTATCCCATATTGCATCGTCGCCGACCCGGTTTTCCGGGCGGGTAGACAGCTTAATAATGACCTCTTCAAAACCGAAGTCCTTATAAACCTCAAAAAGCAAATCGATAAACGCTGAGACTTCCGCCTGTATCTGGTCTTCAGTGCAGAAAATATGGGCATCGTCCTGTACGAAACTGCGCACCCGCATTAATCCATGTAAGGTACCGGATGGCTCGTTGCGGTGGCAGGAGCCGAATTCCGCCAGCCTGATCGGCAAATCGCGGTAACTTTTCAAGCCCTGGTTGTAGACCTGAACATGGCACGGACAGTTCATCGGCTTGATCGCATAATCGCGGTTTTCTGAATGCGTGGTGAACATGCCGGCATGAAATTTTTCCCAATGTCCGGACTTTTCCCACAAAGAGCGGTCGACCACTTGTGGCGTCCTGATTTCCGCATAGCCGTGCTTACGCAGTTTATCGCGGATGTATTGCTCGATCTGGCGATAGATCGTCCAGCCCTTTTCGTGCCAAAACACCATGCCCGGCGCTTCTTCCTGGGTATGAAACAGATTCAGAGCCTTGCCGATTTTACGGTGGTCGCGCTTTTCCGCTTCTTCCAGACGGTGCAGATAGGCCTGCAAATCTTTTTTGTCGCCCCAAGCGGTACCGTAAATGCGTTGCAGCATTTCGTTTTTGGAATCGCCGCGCCAATAGGCCCCGGCGATCTTCATTAATTTAAAAGCTTGCAGTTTGCCGGTACTGGGCACGTGCGGGCCTCGGCACAGGTCGATAAAGTTGCCTTCGCGGTACAATCCGACTTCTTCGTTAACCGGAATGGATTCGATGATTTCCGCCTTGTAAGCTTCTCCGATGGAATGGAAAAACTCAATCGCTTGGTCACGCTGCCAAACCTCGCGGGTAACCGGCTCGTCTTTTGCCGCCAATTCCACCATCTTTTGCTCGATGGCTTCCAGATCTTCCGGGGTAAAAGGGCGCTTAAATGAGAAATCGTAATAAAAGCCGTTTTCGATAACCGGGCCGATGGTTACTTGCGCATCGGGAAACAATTCTTTTACCGCATAAGCCAGCAAATGCGCGGCGGAATGACGGATAACATCGACGCCATCATCATCTTTAGCCGTAATGATTTGCAATGTAGCGTCATTAATGATTTCGGCACTGGCGTCCACCAGCTTACCATTAACCTTGCCCGCCAAGGTGGCTTTCGCTAACCCTGCGCCAATCGAACGCGCGACATCCAGCACGGTGACCGCTTGGTCGAACTCGCGCTTAGAACCGTCTGGCAAGGTAATTACCGGCATTTTTACAATCTAACCCCTACAATGAAAAAAGCACCGCCGAGCAGTGCTTGTTAATCTGGTAGGCGCGATTGGACTCGAACCAACGACCCCCACCATGTCAAGGTGGTGCTCTAACCAACTGAGCTACGCGCCTGAAATAAACTTATTTCAAGAACCGCACATTATAGCAATTGCCGCAAGATTAGCAATCTTGAACGCTATTAATTATGCTAAACCGGTATTTGCCATTAATGACAGCGCCTCGCCGGTCACCCGGCAAATCCGCCATTCCGGTAATAAATCAGCGCCCATCTGCCGGTAAAAACCAATCGCCGACTCGTTCCAGTCTAATACGCTCCATTCGAATCTGCCGCAATTCCGCTCGACAGCAATATGAGCGACTTTAGTTAATAACGCCTTGCCGATGCCTTTGCTGCGATATTCAGGCAAGACAAAAATGTCTTCCAGATAAATGCCGGGCTTAGTCAAAAACGTTGAATAATTATGGAAAAACAAGGCAAACGCGACAACTTGTCCATTAACTTCCGCCAGGACGACCTCGGCAAAGCGGGTTGTGCCGAATAAGTGTTCTTGTAATTCAGCAGGACTACCGCTAACGACGTGAGACAGCTTTTCGTACTCGGCTAAGGCTTTGATTAATGCAAAAAGCTGTTCGCAATCTTCTGGTTTTGCTGCACGTAAGCCAATTTCGTTATAAGAAATCATGAATACCCATATTAACTCAGTGGCGGCATTTTACCGTGCTTGGGCAAGCTCGAGTTCATCACATCCCAACAGGCGGCGCTGTCGGTAAAAATATCAATTTGCGGCTGATAGCGGTTGACATCGTCCAACGTGCCTGCCAGTACGCCCATAATGCCGGGTAACACTTCAACGTGAGTACAAACCCAAGTGCCGCAATTGGGGCAAAAGTGCCGCCAGACCGATTTGCCGCTTTCGCCTTTCCGTTCATCCTAAAAAGATCAGTTTGCCTCTTATGCAGGTGCGGGAAGGCAATCTGGTGGATGTAATTGCCGACCTCGAAGATACTTTACTAGCGCCAAACTTAATATCCGGCACCAACGCTGTTGGGCATTGAACTGCTCCGCAGTTGCCCAAAGCTCTTTGAAGAATGCGGCAATCCGGCGATAGCACTGTTCAACTTTTACCGCCTCGGAGTGGGTACTGCTGACGGTTAGTCGGGTTTGTCCCGCGTGACGCGTCTGCTTGCCGATGCCATAGAGCATCAAGGGGCGACTGGTAATGGCTTCGGTATGTCGGTCGGGGTCGGCGAGCCGGACGAATAGACTCCACCAGTTATAAACCAATGCGGTGATCCTGGCCATGAACCGGCAACGTTTCAGGTCTTGGGTGGTGAAGCCACCCCAGCCCCAATGGTTTTTGAGTTCGTCAAAACTGTTTTCAGCATCGGCGCGGTCTCGGTA
>VGVA01000073.1 GCA_016874115.1 Gammaproteobacteria bacterium | reverse complement strand
CGTATGGCCTTGCATTTTGACTACGCACTACGCTTGCGCTCCAACTCCGTCAAAACGCCCGGCCTCTACGGCTACGCAGGGGTCGTCGTACATCGCTCGGCTTCGCTCGCTTCCATGTACTCCTTCATCGTTGTCGTCAATCTTGCCATCATTATTGAAATCCAGCGGCGCGCCATTTAAGCGGGCGCCATTAATATCCAACTCCATTAACCAGCCGTCTGCGCCGGGTTGGCAGGTTTCGTTAATAGGGATAAACGTTGGAAAAACAACAGCACTACCTATTAATATGGGGTTAAACATCACTCTTTCACCCGCGCCGTTGGCAGCGCCGGGACTGATCATATCCATAAACCAGCCCCTTCTATTGGTAGTATAAGAACCGGCAGTCCTCAAGGTATGGCCTGGTGGTAAGGCCTCATAGGTTTTTAATAACTCATCCGCTGTATTCATCACACCGTCGCCGTTCTCATCCGTAAAAATATCCCATCCTTCTTCCCAAACGCTTGCCGTTTCGCCTTTGTGCCTGATGGCAACCGGAATTCCCCGTTTTATGGCTTCACTACGCGCAAAAGCCAGCGCAGCAGTTAGCCGGTTGGTAATAGCGATGGTGCGATTGCTGGTTATTACATCCATAAAACTCGGTATTGCTATGGCCATAAGGATTCCTGCAATGCAAATCGTTGCCATAAGTTCAGGTAGAGTCATTCCCTGGCTCGGTATTTGCGCACTGTGCATAATGACAGTCCTTGGCAATAGCCGTAAACTACTACTCAGGGTTTTCCCACTATGACTTCATTAATATCCTATTGTAGTTATTAAATTGCGTTTGTGAAGCCGTTCACAAACCATTAATAATAGGTCATTTTTCAAGAACCGCATGGAGCTGCGATAAAATGCGTTGCCACCCTAATGTTTTCGACCGAATGCGCCAAAAACACAGTTATGGGTCAACTTTTGCGCACCATTAAATTAATATATTTCAATATGTTATAATTTTATTGAAAATCACCAACTGCCAATTGTCTTATTATTTGACTTTATCCCAATTTTTTTAGTTCATGCCGCAACAACCAACCATTAATTTGATCGATCGTTTCGGTAGAAAAGTCGATTATTTACGCATCTCTATCACCGATCGCTGCGATTTTCGCTGCCTGTATTGCATGGCTGAGGATATGACTTTTCTGCCGCGCGAGCAAGTGCTGTCTTTGGAAGAAATTTATCGCATCGCCAAAGCTTTTACGGGGCTGGGCGTCAGAAAAATTCGGGTAACCGGCGGCGAGCCCTTGGTAAGACGCGGCGCTTTGCAATTATTGACCAATATAGCCAGTCTGGACGGCCTGGACGAATTGGTGTTGACCACCAACGGATCGCAACTGGAAGAGATGGCCGCGCCGTTAAAAAGCGCCGGTGTAAAGCGTATTACTATCAGTCTCGATACATTAGACGCTAATAAATTCAAAGCGTTAACAAGAACCGGCGATCTGGCAAAGGTTTTACGCGGCATCCAGGCGGCTTGTGAAGCCGGATTCGAGCGGATCAAGATTAATGCCGTCATCCTGAAAGGCAGAAACCACGAGGAAGTGATAAATCTGGTGCAGTTCGCCATTAATCACGGCATTGACATCAGTTTTATCGAAGAAATGCCGCTCGGACAGGTCAACCAGCACGACCGTTCCTCGGCTTACTACGCCAGCGACCGTATAAAAGCCGATCTGGCGGCGCAATTTACGCTGATAGCATCCACCGAAAAAACCGGCGGGCCATCGGTTTATTATAAAATTCCAGGCGCCAGCACCCGGATCGGCTTTATTTCTCCCCACAGCGCTAATTTCTGCGCTTCCTGCAATCGCGTTAGATTAACGGCGGAAGGCCGGTTATTGTTGTGTCTTGGCAATGAACACTCGGTTGATTTGAAAGCAGTCGTGCGGCAGCACCCGGAGGACGATGCGATTTTACGGCAAACGATTATCGACGCCATGCGGATAAAGCCTGAAAAACATGAGTTTAATATTCATGAGCAGCCGGTAATTTTGCGCCACATGAACGTTACGGGCGGATAAGTTTTCGCTAAAGAAACATCTCTCGATTAATGGCCGACGGCCTGTTACATAACAACATCGTTAAGATACAGCGGCATCATGAAATAAAATATAGCCGCAGTGCATTAATTAATAATTAATCGGCATCGGCTACGATAAGCCGTATTAACATCTTTTCTTGACGCAAATTGATAAAAATCAATTAAATTGATAATTAAGTTACAGTTTACCGTTAGAAAGAAAATTTGAGCTATCATTAACATTTAATCACGATAATTTGCATCCAGGAGCCATTAGCATGTCTTTATTAGCATCGTTCACAAAAAAATCAAAACTCGATGCCGCAATAAAAAAAGCCGCCAAAGCACGTACCAATGAAGATAGTATTGCGGATCAATTACTTAAGGAAGTTTATCAAGATTTTGCCGACATTATGACCGGCGATTCTTTACGCGCCGCTACCATGTATCAATGGGGCGTTACCCTTTTACATCAAGCAAAAACTAAAACGCCGCCGGAATCCATTAATATTTTCCGGAATGCGATCGCCAAGTTCTCGTTCTGCATGACCATCGACCCCAACTATCTAGCGGCTGCCATTGACGCCGGCGTCGCCTGCATGGATTTGGCGCGCGCCCGGAATGTACCGGCAACGGATGAATTGTATGAAATGGCGAAAAAACAGTTTGAAAAAGCCAACTCGATACAGGCCGGTGTTGCCGCATTCAATCTGGCTTGCGTTCATGGTTTACGTGGAGACAACGACGCCTGTTTGGAAGCCTTGAATATCGCCAAAGAAAAAGCCAGTTTACCGGACGACGCCGACATTCTTGCCGACCCCGATTTAGCCAGTGTGATTAATCAACAATGGTTTAAAGATTTCATGGCCGGCCTAGAGAAAGACCGCCGTATTGCGGAAGAAAAACGGCTGGCGGCGATTGCGGCAGCGGAAGAAGCTAAAAAGCCGAAACCGAAAGATCCCAATGTGTTCGATCCTTATGCCGATATGAAAAAATCGAAAAAAGATGCGAAAAGCGATGCTACCGAAGCTCAAACCAAAGAAGCCGAACAAGCCGCCGCAGACGAAGTTGCGCCGGTAAAAGCCGACGAAAGCAGTCCTTCTTCCTAAAGGCGGTAACTACAACAACCGCTGGAAAAATAAAAGGGGCGGATAACGCCCCTTTTTTGTCTTTGTTTACCTGATTAATGATTAATATGCTTTAGGATTTCTTTTCAGGCACGCTTTCATGCAAAATGGCCGTGTAACAATCCATCACGCTTTCCATATAAAGAGTATGCGCCTTGGAGATTTCCTGGGAATTGCCGAATTCTTTTTTCAGATCGTCAAGGGCTTTTTTCGGATCCTTTTCTTTGGTTACCGTCAACATTTTGGCGTAACTGCGATAGGCCTTCAACCTGTTGGGATCGAAAGCAAATAGACCCGGCATTCGTTGATACGTCGTATCGATCACGCATTTCGCCATGTATTCGGGATCGATTTTGTAATCCTTAACGTCATGTTCTTTTTTCATTTCTTCCAGAACGACTTGCTCATAATGCTCTTTATCAGCACAGGCTACCACAAATAGCGATAATAGAAGTATTGATAGCTTTTTATTCATTTACATCACACCATCTTGATTGTATTGATTACCGGAACGTTGCATTATACGCCGTTATCCGGTATTGCTATAGTTTTGTCTGGGAATCAATTTCCGGTTATTGTCGGCTGATCTCGACCAGCGCTTGTTTGACCCAGGCTTCCGCCTCTCGATTAATATCCGCCGCCTTACGGCTCTGCACGTCGATTAATGGGCCGATCTTAACCTTGATAACGCCAGGGTATTTTAAAAAACTGTAACGCGGCCAAATTGTGCCTGCATTGTGGGCAACCGGCAACACCGGAAAACCCGATTTTTGCGCCAGCATCGCCCCGCCCGCGCTGAATTCGCCCATTTCCCCTACTGCCCGGCGAGTACCTTCCGGAAACACGATGACCCATAGACCGGCCTTAAGCGCGGCAGTTCCATCAGTAATTAACTTGCGCAGGGCGGCGGTTTTATTATTCCGGTCGATGGGGATAGGTTTCAAAGTCGCCATCGCCCAACCCCAAAAAGGAATCCATAACAATGATTGTTTAAATAATGATGTCTGCATCGGTAAAATGCTGCGGAAAGCCAGCGTTTCCCAAGCAGATTGATGATTGCTGATTACAATAACCGCTTTCTCTGACTGTATGCGTTCCAATCCTTCGACTTCGCACGTTACTCCGCAACAGATTTCAGCCAGTTTTAGCACAAACACTGCCCAACCTCTGCCAAAAGCGTAACGGACATGAAAAGGAAATGGTGTGGACAGGATAACAAGGGTGGAAAATATCACCGTCGCGCCTATTGATCCCGCTAAAAACAGGGCAGAACCGGCATAAAGCCGGAAGTTATTGTGTTGCGATGATGTATTCGGCTGCGCCATAAAGATTGTCGAAAACAGGAATGTTAAGATCGGGATGGGTATTCATGGTTTGTCGGCCTTTGCCGGTAAGCACCAACAGCGGCATTGCCCCGGCTGCTCGCGCCGCCTGAATATCCCGCAGCGAATCGCCGACGAAATAAGTTTCTTCCAAATTAGCTTGATATTGCTCGGCAAATTGGATTAATAACCCCGGTTTGGGCTTCCGGCAGTCGCAAAGACTGTCCGGACCGTGCGGACAATAGTAGACAGCTGCAACTTCCCCGCCTTTTTCAGCCAGCATCCGGTGCATTTTGCTGTGAATACCGGCCAACGTTGCTTCATCAAATAAGCCTCTGGCAATGCCGGACTGGTTAGTAATGACAGCGACGGCAACATCGTGTTTATTCAACAACGCGACGGCTTCCAGACTGCCTTCAATAGGCCGCCACTCGTCAGGGGTTTTGATGAAGCTTTCAGAGTCAACATTAATCACCCCATCCCTGTCCATTAATACATAACGACGCTGCTTCATGCCGTTTACGATTGCAGTTTTGAGATGTCGGCAACCTTAAGAAACTGCTCCGATAACAAATTCAGTAAAGCTAATCGTCTGGCGCGCAAATCCAGGTCGTCGCACATGACCATCACCTTGTCGAAAAAGGCGTTAACGGCGGGTTCTGTTTGGGATAACCGCAATAACACGGCCTGATAATCCCGCGTTGCCAGAAACGGTTGAATGTCGTTTGCAGCTTGTTGCGCGATTGCAAGCAATTGTTTTTCCTCGTCTTCTACCAAATTGCCGATATTAGCGGCAGGCGCGGTTTCAGATTTTTTCAGGATATTTCGGATGCGCTTGTTGGCGGCGGCAAGGCTTTCCGCTTCCTGCAATTGCCGGAACGCCTTAACGGCGAGTAACCGCTTCATAAAATCCAGCGGTCGAGTGGGATTAACCGTCATCACGGCCTCGAATTCGTCAGGCAGAAAACCTTTATCCAGGCAGTAACCCCGCAAGCGGTCGAAGATAAACTCGGCAACCTGTTTGCCAGTTTCAGTCCGATCGAACGAATGTGTGTATTGCGCCAAAGCGTCATTAATTAATGACAGCACGTCCAGATTATTTTCGTTCTCGATAATAATCCTCAAGATACCCAATGCCGCGCGCCGCAGCGCATACGGGTCTTTATCGCCGGTCGAGATTAATCCGGCACTGAAAATACCGCACAAAGTATCGGTTTTATCCGCCAGCGCCACCACTTGACCGGTCAGGCTGGCAGGCGTCGGGCCGCCGGATTGTTTAGGATAGTAATGCTGCTCTATCGCTTCGGCAACTGCCGTCGGCTCGCCATCGGCAAGGGCGTAATAGCGGCCCATGATGCCTTGCAGATTGTCGAATTCATTCACCATGTTGGTCAACAAATCCGCTTTCGCCAGTAATGCCGCCCGTTTGGCGCTGGCAACGTCGGCATTTAATTCCTTAGCGATGTTTTCCGCCAGATTAATAACGCGCTGGTTTTTTTCCGCCAACGTGCCGAGTTTGTTCTGGAAAACGATATTAGCCAGACTATCGACGCGTTCCTGCAAGGGTTTCTTGCGATCCTGTTTCCAGAAAAACTCGGCATCGGTCAGTCGCGGGGTAATCACGCGCTCGTTGCCATGCTTTATCGATTCCGGTCGGGTACTTTCGATATTGCTAAACGTAATGAAGTAAGGCATTAATGCACCGCTACTGTTTTTAACCGGAAAATACTTCTGATTAGACTGCATGGTGGTTATTAATACCTCGGCAGGCAATTCCAGAAAGCGCGGATCGAAACCGCCGGTAACCGGTACCGGCCATTCGTTTAAGGCGGCGATTTCTTCCAGTAAGTCGTCTTCGATATGGGCTATGCCCTGCACAGCAGCAGCGGCCTGTTGCGCTTTTTCTTTAATAATGGCTTTGCGTTGCTCGATATCGGCAATGACCTTGCCCTGCCGGTATAAAGCATCGGCATACTGTTCAGGCTGGTTAATGGTAATGGTTTGCGGCGCATGAAAACGGTGTCCGTGCGTTTGATTACCTGTCTTTAATCCTAAAATTTCGCAATTAATAATCGCATCGCCATACATTAATACCGTCCAATGCACCGGCCTGACGAACTCCGTGGCAAAATTACCCCAGCGCATCCGTTTTGCGATAGGCAAGGCGGCAATGCTTTGCCTAATAATATCCGGGATTAATTGCTCGGTCGGCTGCCCGGTAACGGCTTGATTAAATACCAACCATTCGCCTTTGTCGTTTTTCAGACGTTCCAGTTTCTCGAAAACCGTACCGCAACTGGCGGCAAAACCTTCCGCCGCCTTGCTGGGTTTACCATCCGGCGTATAGGCCGCTTGTATGGCGGGACCGCGTTTTTCTACGGTTTTGTCAGGTTGCTGGCTGCTGAGGTTTTCTATTAATACCGCCAGACGTCTGGGCGTTGCATAGGCTTTGCAGTCGCTGAATGGAAGTTCCGCTTCCGTCAAACGCTGGCAAATATTCGCCATTAATGCCTGGCTTAATGCAACCAGGGTTTTGGGCGGCAATTCTTCCGATCCCAACTCGAACAATAGATGTTTTGCCGTCATGTTACGCTCCCTGCTCTGCACACATGGGAAACCCGAGCGATTCCCGCCGCTGGTAATAGGCTTCCGCGACGGCGCGTGATAAGGTTCTGACCCGTAAAATGAATCGCTGGCGTTCGGTCACGGAAATCGCTTTGCGGGCATCCAGCAAATTAAAGGTATGCGAGGCTTTCAGCACCATTTCATAAGCCGGTAAAGGCAAATCCAGGCCGATTAATTTCTGGCATTCCTGCTCGTACTGATCGAAACACTGGAACAGAAACGGCACATTGGCCTGTTCGAAATTAAACGTAGACATCTCAACTTCGTTTTGGTGAAACACATCGCCGTAGGTGACGGTACCGAAAGCGCTTTTAGTCCACACCAGATCGAACACGCTGTTAACGCCCTGTAAGTACATGGCAAGCCGCTCCAGTCCATAGGTGATTTCGCCGGTAACCGGACGGCATTCCAACCCGCCGACCTGCTGGAAATAGGTAAATTGGGTGACTTCCATGCCGTTCAACCAGACTTCCCAGCCCAAGCCCCATGCACCCAAGGTCGGCGATTCCCAATTGTCTTCGACAAAGCGGATATCGTGCTCAAGCAAGTCGAAACCCAGTTCCCGCAATGATCCCAGGTAAAGCTCTTGAATATTATCGGGCGACGGCTTTAAGGCGACCTGATACTGATAGTAATGCTGAAGACGGTTGGGGTTTTCGCCATAGCGCCCGTCAGTGGGGCGGCGCGACGGCTGCACATAAGCGGTATTCCAAGGCTCTGGGCCTATCGCCCGCAAAAAAGTGGCGGGATGAAAGGTTCCTGCGCCGACTTCCTGATCCAACGGCTGTACCAGAATACAGCCCTGTCTCGCCCAGTAATCCTGCAAAGCCAGAATAAGGCCCTGAAAGGTGGATAAATCGTAAGTTTTGTTGGCCACGGCTATTAATAAAATCGTCAAAAAGACGGAAAATTATACCGTAAAACCCTTTTTTCTGGGATAAACTTGCCGCGTAATCACACCGCTCGTCGGACAGGTTGCTATCGATTCGGTGTGAAATCTTAAGTTTTCCTTCGCCTTCAGTACTTAGAGTTTGCCCAGGAAAGCTTTGTCTAAAAGCAGTATGCGCTTCGGCCACACGAACGGCTCAAACATGCCATAACCGGGTCATTAATGATTAATGACCGTGTTTTTCATTATCTTCATTCTTTGTAATATCTTGCAGCGCTAATCCTGCCGGTCGGTTCGACTGTGCCGCTTTCTCGCCTGACGAACCGAAGCCGCCGCTGAGATTAATCTTCAGTTTAAGGTTATTCGGCGAATCGGAATTCGCCAGCGCTTTTTCCAGTGAAATTAGGCCTTCTTTGTATAAGCGCAACAAATGGCTGTCGAAGGTTTGCATACCGACGTTTTCCGATTTTTCCATAACCTCTTTAATGACATGCACATCGCCTTTGTGGATTAAATCCTTGACCAGCTGGGTGCCTATTAATATTTCGATGGCGGCGGTGCGCTTGCCGTCCACCGTTTGCACCAGACGTTGGGAGACGAAACCTTTTAAATTTAACGATAAATCCAGCAACAACTGGCCGCGGCGTTCTTCCGGAAAAAAGTTAATGATGCGATCCAAGGCCTGATTGGCATTGTTAGCATGCAGGGTTGACAGGCACAAATGGCCGGTTTCGGCAAACGCCAGCGCATGTTCCATGGTTTCCTGGCTTCTGATCTCGCCGATCAAAATCACATCGGGCGCTTGCCGCAAGGTGTTTTTCAATGCGTCTTCGTAAGTGAGCGTATCGACGCCGACTTCCCGCTGATTAACCAGCGACTTTTTATGCGGATGGATATATTCGATGGGATCTTCAATAGTGATAATGTGACCGGAGCTGTTGGAATTGCGATGATCGATTAATGCCGCTAGCGACGTCGATTTACCGGAACCCGTACCGCCTACAAACAGGATCAGTCAGCGCTTTTCCATGATGATCCGTTTTAACACTTCGGGTAAACCCAGTTTATCGGCGTTAGGAATATCCACTTTTATATTGCGGATCACCATTGAAAAGCTGCTACGCTGCTTGAAAATATTAACCCGAAAGCGGCCGATGCCGGTTTCCGATATCGCCAGATTCATTTCCGGCCTCTGTTCGAATTCTTTTTGCTGGTCGGGATCCATTAATCCGTAAGCAATCTACCGCAGCCGATCTTTGGTTAGCTTTATCGGCTCCAACGGACGCAGTACGCCTTGAAATTTGGCGGCAGGCGGTGCATCGGCAGTCAAGTACAAGTCGGAACCGTCGTTTTGCACGAGTATTTTTAAGTATTCTTTGAATTCCATGGCATGTTACCGTAATTAATGACTACACTTTATAGTAGGTGATAACGCTAGAAGTTGAAGTGAACGGTTTATCGTTTTTCTTCATTAATAGCCTGGCGAGACCGTCGAATCATAACGAAAATCCGACCGCATTTGCTGCAATAGTCCGGAACGCTCCAGAAACAACAAAAAACCGCCTACGGCAATAATGCCAAACAAAACGGCAAACGCGATTTTCCAATAACTGTATGGCCGTTCGCCATACACCTGCCCTGTCCTGCCATTAATGATTAAATGGTAAATCCCTGTCGATAGTAAAATCCGGCAGACCAGACCGGCAATAAGCAATGTTTGTAGGTGCTGTTATTATGTTTTGTGCTGAATTGATCGATGCGTTGCTGATCGCCGCCGATGTCGAACGCAATATCCTGGTAAATCACGTTATCCATTTTTTGTTTGGCTTCATCAAACCCTTGATCCTAAAAAGATCAGTTTGCCTCTTATGCAGGTGCGGGAAGGCAATCTGGTGGATGTAATTGCCGACCTCGAAGATACTTTACTAGCGCCAAACTTAATATCCGGCACCAACGCTGTTGGGCATTGAACTGCTCCGCAGTTGCCCAAAGCTCTTTGAAGAATGCGGCACTCCGGCGATAGCACTGTTCAACTTTTACCGCCTCGGAGTGGGTACTGCTGACGGTTAGTCGGGTTTGTCCCGCGTGACGCGTCTGCTTGCCGATGCCATAGAGCATCAAGGGGCGACTGGTAATGGCTTCGGTATGTCGGTCGGGGTCGGCGAGCCGGACGAATAGACTCCACCAGTTATAAACCAATGCGGTGATCCTGGCCATGAACCGGCAACGTTTCAGGTCTTGGGTGGTGAAGCCACCCCAGCCCCAATGGTTTTTGAGTTCGTCAAAACTGTTTTCAGCATCGGCGCGGTCTCGGTA
>VGVA01000072.1 GCA_016874115.1 Gammaproteobacteria bacterium | reverse complement strand
CCCGCAGGCTGGACCGTTCCTGGTACGCCCGCAGGATTTCTTCCTTGCGCCCCTGGTCGTACCGGACGGTCGGTTCCAGCACCCGGTGGACGCCACAATCCTTGCAGCGGTATTGCTGCTTGCCGCCCGCGTTGCGCCCGTTCTTGACGATGTTTTCGCTTTGGCAAGATCGGCATGTGGGCTTTACTGTCTGTTCAATGAAGGAGTACATGGAAGCGAGCGAAGCCGAGCGATGTACGACGACCCCTGCGTAGCCGTAGAGGCCGGGCGTTTTGACGGAGTTGGAGCGCAAGCGTAGTGCGTAGTCAAAATGCAAGGCCATATGACACGGCGTCAAGTCATTCGCGCAAGGTCAAAATACGAAGCAAGGCGGAAGCCGATGTTTTGTGTTTTGGGCTGTGGCGGGACGAACGCAGGCCGCCGAAGGCAAACTCGCCACGTCATTTTTCGCTGCTGAAATCGGATTGGACCCCATTTCAGCTTTCGCGAAAAATAGTGGCGCGCTGGCATAAGTTTATGCAAAATACATAATGTAACTTATCACTTATAATTTTGCCACTACCTTATTTTTTTATAGTATAGGCATAAAGCGGGTGAAATTCCCAGTAAATCATAATGAATAATAGGTTTTTGCGACCCCGCTCGCATAAAAAACAGCTATAAAAGTCAGACAGAGAGGACGGCATACATCGCAATAATACGCTGGAAAGTTAGCTTTAATTTATGGGTATTATCCTCAAACGGTTTTCCCCATCTATTAAACCTTGTATAAAACGCAATATGATTCCAGTTGCCGTCTTAGGCTGGATTTGCAGGATGAAATGGGGGCCATTCATCTCCGCTATCTGCATCGCCGGTTGAAAGCTAAGGATTAATTCGCTGGCGGATCTCGGCACGATTTTATCCTGGCTTGCGCGAATATAAAGCATCGGTACATTAATGGCAGTCGCTTCCTTGCTGACGTCTACCTCTAGGATGGATCGTAAGCGCTCCTGCATGACGCGATCCGGAATGCCTGATAAAACAGTATACAACTGCGACAAGAGTTCCCGCGTTCCGTAACCGTTCAACAAAAACCAGGCGACGAATCTAAACGGAAGCCAGGAGGGCGGCAGACGGCACACCGTGTTCCACAATGATGGCGGTAGAGGGAGGGGCGAGCGGATGAACGTGCCGACCAGGATTAATCCGATGAGATTCGGCGGTTTGGGGGCGGCAATACTAACGGCGATGGGTCCGGAAAACGATTCGCCCAGTAGTACATAGGGTGTATGCAGCGGTACTTGTTTTTTTACGAAATCAGTAAGTTGCTCGTAGGTTAATACGTTATCTTGAGGGAATGGGATTACTTGAGTATTAATCGATGCGCCCAAAAATTGCAGCAAAGGCGCAAAGAACTCGCCCGAGCCTTCCATACCGGGCAATAACACCAAAGTGACGGTCGATTGGCTGTTCACGTTAACTGGTTACCACGCAGCGGACGGCGTCCAGGCGTAACTGCGTTTCGGCAATATGTTCATGCGCCAGCATGGTCATGTCTTTCAAGTGCTCGATTTCCTCGGTTTTTATGGTCGGATTTAGTTTTTTCAATCGCACCAACCGTTTTATTTCCTCTGATAAAGCCGCCAGCATGGTGTGCGAGGCAGTATTAATTAAAATTTGTAGCTCGGTTTTCGCTTCCTGCTCGGCGAGGGTGAGCATTTTTGTAATATGCTGGCGCTGGGAATTGACGAATTCGATCAGTTTTTGCGGATCGAAGGCGCCGCGGCTTTCGATTAATGATTGATGATCAATATTTTTTGTCTGGTTTTGCAGGCGTTGGTCGATTAATACGCGAATAGGCGTTGCCGGTAAAAACCGGCTGAGCTGAAGTTCGGCAGGCGCGCTGCACTCGGCAATAAACACGCATTCCAGGAATAACTGTCCGGGTTTTAAGTTCTCGTGTTTAACGACCGTAATCGCTGCGTTGCCGGTGTCGCTGGATACGATTAAGTCCATGGCTCCGGTAACCGCAGGGTGTTCCCAGGTGTAGAACTGGATGTCTTCCCGCGCCAAGGCGATTTGCCGGTTAATGGTGACGGTGACGCCGTCTTCCTGTAATCCGGGAAAACCGCTAACGCGCATGTGGTCGCCAGGCGTGATAATGAAGCAATCGGGCGAATGAAATTCCGAGACGACGCCGTAACAGTCGAAAACGTCTTCCAAATAAGGCCAAAGCACACCTTCTTTATCGAAATTGGACACGTGATTAATCAAGTCGAGTGCAATTTCCGGACGGCAGGAATTCAGTTCGAGTAAAAAATCCCGTCCGTTATGCATTTGGCTTTCAATGTCGGCATTGAGTTCCTGTGTGCGCAAAATCAAATCGGCAATAGCTTCATGGCAGGGATTCGCCATGGCGGCCATTAATTCATCATGCACCAGCTCCGCAACCCGTGTCGCTGCGGAATTGTTGAGATGGAAGGCGTCCAAGCCCTCGTCGTACCATTGATAAAGGACTTCTTCCGGAGAATTTTCCAGATACGGGATGTGAATATGAATGGTTTCTTTTTGTCCGATGCGATCCAGCCGACCGATGCGTTGTTGGAGAAGATCCGGATTATCCGGCAGATCGAACAGAATTAAATGGTGGGCAAACTGAAAGTTTCGGCCTTCACTGCCGATTTCGGAGCAGATTAATAAGCGGGCGGGACTGTCGTGATCGGCAAAGTAGGCGGCGGCGCGGTCGCGTTCGATGATAGTCATGCCTTCATGAAATACGGTAGCGGCGATTCCGGCGCGGTTTTTAATCGTTTGCTCTAAAGCAATGGCTGTATTTGCGTATTTGGTGATTAATAATGCCTTTTTTCCCGCCAATTGTTTCATTTTATTGACCAGCCAACGGTAACGCGGATCCTGTTCCCAATCGGAGACACTAACCGGACCGTTCAGCGGATAAGCATGCCGTTGCCGTTCGGGAAAGCCGCGTACGGTCTGGCGTGAGTTTCTGAACAACACGCGGCCGGTGCCGTGGTGATCGATCAGGATATTCAGCAGGTTGTCGCGCGCCTGGCTGGCGTCTTTATGGTCGTCCAGCTTTTGCAGCAGCGCTGTGACATTTTCGGATTTTAATAATGTGGCGAGCCGGTCTTTGATGTCGGCGGTTAATGATTGATCGCCGATTAATAGCTTTGCGGCTTCGGCAATCGGCTCAAACTGTTTTTCTTCTTCAACAAAGGCGGAAAAGCTGTGGAAACGGTCGGGATCGAGCAGTCGTAATCGAGCAAAATGACTTTCCTGTCCTAATTGCTCAGGTGTCGCCGTTAATAAAATAAGTCCGGGCGAACGCAGGCTCAGCGCTTCCACAAACCGGTATTCTGGACTTGCGCCTTGCTGACGCCATTCCAGGTGATGGGCCTCGTCAACAATCACCAAATCCCAATTGGCGGCAATGGCCTGTTGTTGGCGGTGCGGATTCTGGCTGAAAAAAGTCAGGCTGCACAGAATGCACTGTTCGGCGAGAAATGGATTAATGACCTGCGCGTCATTTGCTTCTTCGGTTTCAATGCCGTCGGTGCCGCTTTCTTCCAGGCAACGGGCTTCGTCAAAAATACTGAATCGCAAATTAAAGCGCCGCAGCATTTCAACAAGCCATTGATGAACAAGACTTTCCGGGACAATAATCAATATACGGTTGCTTAAGCCGTTAATCAGGCGTTGATGAATAATCATGCCTGCTTCAATGGTTTTGCCCAGCCCGACTTCATCGGCCAGCATGATTCTAGGCGCCAGACGGCTGGCCGCTTCGTGGGCAATATAAAGCTGATGCTGGATTAATGAGGTGCGACCGCCTAGCAATCCTTTTACTGGGGATTGCTGGTGACGCCATTGATGTAACCAGGTTTGGTAACGCAGCAAAAACCAGGCGGTAGGATCTATTTGCCCGGTAAACAGCCGGTCCTGAGGCTTGTTGAATTGGATATTGTGGTTAAGCTCGATCTCTTCCAGTTTAACGGACTTACCCGATGATGTTTTGCCGGTGTAGGTAATTAATCCGTTTTCTTCGTTAACGCCGGTTACGGTTATTTTCTCGGCGTCAACCGATTCGATGACGTCGCCAATAGTGAATTTGACGCGCGTTAACGGCGCATTTTCGGTTGCGTAAATGCGTTTTTCATTACTGGCTAAATACAGGACAGTCACCCGCTTAAAGGCAACCTCCTGAACAAGTCCCAAGCCGAGTTCGGATTCGTTGTTACTGATCCAACGTTGTCCAGGTTTGAAGTCAACCATAACAATCAGCCTTTAGTTAGTTTAGTTGTTTCCCTGTTACCGCTTATTGTTTTATCAGGTTGTTGTTTGCTTTTCGGCCTAATGTTACTCAATTTACGTCCAATAAACTGCACTGATGCATCCGGCTATACCTTAGTTATAGCTGCTCATGATATTAAGCAACAGCCTGCTACTGCGCCGATTGCCGCCTTATTTTTGCTGTGTTTGCGCTATTAAGCAAGAAATTATCCCGTTAATCGAAAGGTTTTATCGCGGTTAGCGCAAGTTACACGCCGGAAAAACAGGTATTAATTGGGTCGCGGCAAGTGCTGGAGTGTATTAGATAACGTTATTATAGAATAGTTTACAAAATCAGGGGATTTCATTGATTTTAAGAGATTATTAACATTGAATTCGGCGTTATTAAAAATAAAAAATGTTGCCGGACTGTCTGGATTTTAAGTGATTATTAATGCCATGAAGATATGATCTTTTCTAAATAACCGGAAGAGGTAAAGCCGGTAATTCAAGAAAGTGCAGACATATTGTTTCAACGGACTCAGGATAAAAAAATGAATAAAAAATTAATAATTACTTTTTGCAGTTTCGTCGTGTTAATGACTACTGTTGAGGCCGCTTATGCGTCCGGCGGACATCACCGCGGTCACGGACGGCACCACCATCGGTTTCACGAGGCGGATTATTATGGACCGGTACCGTATTATGCGCCACCGCCGCCTGTGCATTACGACAGGCGTTCGCACCAGGGCTTGGCGGGCGGTGTGGTGGGTAGTGTTGTCGGCTATGAATTGGGCAACGGCCATCCTCTGGCGACCGGTATTGGCGCGGCCGCTGGGTCATTTCTAGGCAATGAAATTTCCGGCAGACGATAACAAGGTATTTTTTGGTTTTGTTAAGCAGTCATTCATTTTCGATTTGTAAACTATTGCGTAACGATAAAGAAAAGTTAATTTTCACTAATTACATCGACTAAGAGGAAAATGCCATGAAAAAATGTATGTATTTAATTCAAATAGGTATTTTTGCGTTATTGTTCGCGTCATCCGCCATGGCGTGGGATCATGGCTGGGGCGGTCATGGTCATCGTGGCCACGGCTGGGGACATCATCATGGCCATCATGGATGGGGTATAGGGCGTCCGGTAATTAACAATTACTACGCGCAACCGCAGTATTATGCGCCGCCGCAACCACAGTATTATGCGCCGCCGCAACCACAGTACTATCAGCAGCCTCAGTACTATGACAACCGGTCGCATCAAGGTTTGGCAGGTGGTGTGTTGGGAACAGTATTCGGATATGAGCTGGGGAACGGACACCCATTAGCTGCAGGCGTAGGCGCGGCAGCAGGCTCTTTCTTAGGAAATGGAATGGGTTGGCGCTACTAGGACGTATGCAAGGATAAGTCGCCGATAACCGCCAGGGATTAGGCATTTTGAGGCCTGGTTTAGCTCTATAGCCAAGTTAAACCAGGCCTTGCTTTATCTGCTGTTTGGCAGCAATTTCTTCGTTTATTCTTCTCCACCCCTGTGCGGGTTGTTAATTCCAGGCATACTTAATTAACAAAATAGATTAAACTTACACGCTTATTTTGCGTCCTATGCAGGTTTGCGTGTTGAGGTTAATTAAACGTTTTGTGGTGCTTACCATGTTTTTGTTAATGATAGGTTGCGCCCGGACTTATCAGGCTCGACATATTGAAATCGCTGGTTTTCATGACGATTATTCCTTGCTCAAAGAGGGCGGTGAGGATGAAGCTTTGCTCAGTTACTGGAGAAAGAATGTTAACTGGCGGGCCTATAAAAAAATCATTTTAGAGCCGGTTATCGTCAAGAAAACCAAAGGTTCGGATCTGTTTGAGATGACCCATGCCGAAAATTACCGCTTATGCGAACTGCTGGGTTATCGTTTGCAGGAGGCGTTAAAAACACGGTTTAAACTGGTCAATAAGCCGGGTCCGGATACCATGCGCGTGGAATACGCAATCACCGATGTCGAAACCTCCATTGTGCTGTTGGATATGTTTTCATCGGTGTACCCTTCGGCGCGGGCTACTTCCGGCTTACATCACTTGGTTTTCGGCAGCGAAGCCTTTGTCGGCCAGGCCAGTGTGGAAGGCAAGATCACCGACTCAACGACCGGCGAACTCCTGATGGCGTCCGCCGATTCCCGAACCGGAGGAAAAACATTAATCGGTTCTACGAATGAATGGGATGATGTTGAAGAAGCCTACAAGTTCTGGGCATTACAGCTGGATTACCAGCTTTGTGTGCGGCAAGGACGGCCAAGTTGCCAAAAGCCAAATCCGGAACAGGACGGCTGGTTCTTTTAAACGGTATTAATAACCACCAATACCAAAGCAAACAAACGAATGGCAAACAGACCGTTATTAATACTGATTATTTTATTATTGGCGGCAATTGCCGTTGTCGCGCAATTATTTCCGGGGTTAACAGAGAAAGCAGGCATTAATTCTCCGGCTACCGCGTACACCCGGGCGCA
This sequence comes from Gammaproteobacteria bacterium, assembly GCA_016874115.1. Classification (GTDB taxonomy): domain Bacteria; phylum Pseudomonadota; class Gammaproteobacteria; order Methylococcales; family Methylomonadaceae; genus Methyloglobulus. The sequence goes on along the minus strand of VGVA01000072.1, from coordinate 3,583 downwards.
GAGCGACACCAGTAAACTCGAATCGCCGTGTTACGATGAGCATCCCGAATGGCGAAAGGCGCAAACGATTGAAGGTGTCGAGATCGCCGAATCGTTAGCCTGCGACCCCGATAATCCCTACGATATAGCGGCCTCGGTTAAAGGGGTCAACAATATTTCGATGGCGACATTAATGCAGGGTAATCTTGCCCAGGATGCCTTAATCATGGGCGAAGATGTCGATAAAGACGGTGATCCAGACGTCATCCGTATCAAACTGGAAGTCATCGAATTCAATGGTGCTTCACCGGATGACGAATACCTCATTAATACCTACAATATTGCACCCGGCATTCAACCGGGATTGTGGGCGTTCGCGCCGAAATCCAGCGGCATGGCGCTGAAAAACTTCAGTTCGCGCGAAGCGCGTTCTTTTTTACGCGCACCGTCTCCGACCATTCGCGTGGAGCAGGGCGATAAAGTTTATATAACTCTGGAAAATACTCATTATCTGCCGCACACGATTCATTTGCACGGCGTCGATCATCCGTGGGCTAATACCAAAGGCGAAGATAACGACGGCATGGAAGAACATGCGGTGTTTCCCGGCAAAAGCCACACCTACGAAATTCAGCCGCGCCATACCGGCACCATGTTTTACCACTGTCATGTGCAAACGGCGCAACACATGATGATGGGGCTGAGCGGATTATTTATTATTGAGGAAAATCAACCCAATAACTGGGTGCAAACCTTTAATATCGGCGCAGGGCAGGTGCGTCATCCTTCGGTCGGCGTAAAAAAAGCGTTCAGCCAGGAATACGACTTGCTGTACCAATCGATTGATAAAAAACTGGCCGAAACTATTCAAGCGGCAAGCGATGTCCGGTTGATCGCCAAAAGCATGAGCCGCGAGTACAACATGACCGAATCCTTTGAGAATTACTTTCTGTTAAACGGTCATTCGTTTCCTTATACCCTGCGCGATTCCATTATCGCAACCGAAGGCAATGAAGCCATTAAGCTACGCGTGGTTAATGCCCAACGTTCGCCGGTCGCTATTCACATTCACGGCCATAAAGCTACCATTACCGCAATGGATGGCGTGGACTTGGCGGCTGGTCAGCAGATTACCAGGGATGTTTTCGATATCGCCATGGCGCAGCGCGTTGACCTGCATTTACAGACCACCGACGACGGCTTGCACAGTTACGGTCCGGGTTTGTGGATGTTTCACGACCACGTACCGGTCGGCACCACAACCGACGGCATGGAGCCTGGCGGCAACATGGCTATTCTGGCCTATAAGCCGTTGCTGGATGATAAAGGTATGCCCAAAATGCACGAACAAATGCTGGGCGAAGCATTCGACAAAGATTATTACGCGAAAAATCAACCGCTTTGGCAGCAAGGCGAATACGGCAAGCTCTTCGGCGATGCGGGTTTGCTGCCGCCCGATCTGATCAGATTGGTGGTTTTCGGTTTGTTGGCGGGATTAATCATTGCCTTACTGATTGTGATCGTCATTGCTAGCCGAAAGGAGAAACGGTCATGAAAGCATTCGGCAGCAGATTGAATGCGGGCTACATTTTTTTACGGATATTACCGGTATTAATGGCGTGTTTTTCGCTTAAGCCGGCGTATTCGGCCATGGCGCACGACCGCATGATAATGGATGAAAAAGGCATGATTATGAATGCCAATCATGATGAATTACCCAAAGATTGCCCGAAATTAGCAGGCGACATCGATATTACCATCCGCGCCGGACATAAACATGCCGAGAAATTTCACGGCAAAATGTATGCATTCGATCAACAGGAATGGGATGTCGCGCCGTGTTCGCGCATTAATATCACGTTTATTAATGATGACGACATCCGCCATCAATTAATGATTCACGGACTGCCGGGCTATCTTTATCCGCAAGGTATGTTCCACCTGGAATTGTACGGTAAGGGCGAGCTGAGGGCGTCGTTAATTATGCCTGCCATGCCTAAAACCTATCTGGTTCATTGCGAGTTGCCGCAACACATGGAAAAAGGCATGAAGGCGCAGTTGAAGGTCGGCGGCGGCGATGGCGATCTGCCGAGTATTCCAGGGTTGACCAAACCGGTCAGGGCCGATGTTTATCCGGTCGATTGGAATGTGATGACCACGGTCATTCTGGTGACTTGCGTATTAACCGGATGTATAGCGCCATTATTTTTGCTGAAAAAATTTGCCGCTAAATCAATCGGATGATTGTTCCGGTCGCAGCCGGTTTGCAGTTGCAATAAAAAAGCCCGATCATGACGAATCGGGCTTTGTTTTCTTAAATAATGGGTTGGCAGTTACGCCTTCGCTTTCTTTCTTCTGGTCAGCAGGCTCAACAACGGTGCGCCAACCAGCCATAAAGCGCCAGGTACCGGTACTGACGATGGGCCATTAAAGTTGGTGATCGTCGTAGTTGCAGCGCCGAACGCAGAGTCGAACGAGTTAGCCCGGAAGCCGAACACATCGCTAGCCACTACATTCAATATAAAGCTGCCGGATTGGCTAAACAAGCCATCTGTGGTGAGTTTTGTAAAGGTATTGTTCAGTAAAAAGCCGAACGGGTCGTAAAAAGAGCCGTCAGTGTCGCTTGTTACATAACTCCAGTTAAAACTGACCACGCCGCTTGCTGCCGCAGTAATGGTAAAGTCCTGGTTTTTACTGCCGCCGCCATTGTTACTGCTGGTTAACACAACGCTGTTTGGTGCGCCGGACGTATTAATCGAACCGCCATTAATCGTCTGTGTCCATTTGTTAACGGCGTAAGCGTCAATAAATGCGGCTTGGGCATGACCGGCTACAAGCACAGCCGCCATCATGAACAATTTCGCAAAAGTTTTCATTTTTTCTCCCTAAGTATGTGAGTATGATTAACCTTAAAAGAGCATCTTAAGGTTGCAAAAAATTGTTAACTGTTTGAAATTAAGCGGCAAGGAGGCGCTTATGGCAGAACAGATCATTCACCCTTTGGGTGAACCCGAACCGAAGGCATTAATTCCGTATGCTGAACCTGTCAGGGTAGAAACATTTGGCGGCAGGATCCATGTGGAATGGGATCCACAAGCATCGGTGACGGCGATGGGGCAATTGCCCTTTTTCATAGAATTTTTGCACATCAGCGGATTGTTGGGAGATTGGGTGTCACGCTGCCCTTTACGCTGGGTTAGCCCCAACGCCCCGAGAAAACGCAATGTGCTGGGGACGCTATTGCTTTCAGTGTTGTCAGGGCACAAACGCTATGCCCATATCAATGGCTTGCGTGGAGACGGTGTCAACCCGGGCTTGCTGGGGATGAACAAGGTTGTCAGCGAGGACTCAGTCCGGCGTTCGTTGCAACAGATGGATGAAGTAGAAGGCGTGCGCTGGCTGCAGGACAGCAATTACGACGTGTATGCGCCGTTGTTGAGTGAGCCGTGGATTTTAGATGCGGATACGACCATCAAAACGTTGCATGGTCACCAAGACGGCGCGGAAGTGGGCTATAACCCGCACAAACCGGGTCGCCCATCGCATACCTACCACACCTATATGATAGCCAATCTCCGGCTGATCCTGGATGTCGAAGTGCAAA
>VGVA01000071.1 GCA_016874115.1 Gammaproteobacteria bacterium | reverse complement strand
CCGCCCGCAAACCAATGGCAAGGCCGAACGGGTCATCCGCACCTTGATGGAGATGTGGCATGTGAAAACCGAATTCAAGGATAACTTCGACCGACAATTGCAATTGAACCGTTTCATCAACTTCTATAACACCGTCAAACCACACAAGGCTTTGAATAATTCAACTCCTTATGAAATACTCTACCAATATTTTAATCAACCACTCTGTAAACAACCCTGAGATTTCTTACACCTAAGGCTATATTTTTCTTCGACTTGACCACAAGATGAATGATTTCTTCATTCATATGCATTTTGATTAAATCGCCATCCTTGAGCATGAAGTTATCGACCATTAAAAAACTAACGTCGCCGACTTCCTCGTCATCGTTATAAAATAAGCCTCGATACGGCGTATCGGATGTTGCGGCATTCAGCATCAAATAGTGAACGGCCGTGTATCGCTTGGTTATCAAATTGACGCCAAAGCTGATTTTACCACTTTGTCTTGCGACGATTAATTCATTAATAACCGCTATCGACCGGTTTGCCGCCGGTTGATCGGTTCTTCTTAAACTGACGAGATTGCCTACCGATAAGATGCCGATCTTTTCAAAAACGCAGAATAATAACCGATCGGATTCCGAATGCGCTAAAAATTCCTGTTCATCTTCGCTTCCCTGCCACGTTTTATCTTTTCCAGACTGTTGCAGAACATGCGCCGGCACAATCCCCAGCGCTATGTAGCGGTCAAGGCGATCGCTAAATATGGCTTCTTGCTGTAAATCGTGCCCAAGCCAACGCTGTTCAAGGTATTCAAGCAATTCTAGCGTAGGTTTTTCTTCGTGATTTTTCAACCAGCGCGCCACTATTTTTCGCGAAAGCTGAAATGAGGTCCAATCCGATTTCAGCAGCGAAAAATGACGTGGCGAGTTTGCCTTCGGCGGCCTGCGTTCGTCCCGCTACAGCCCAAAACACAAAACATCGGCTTCCGCCTTGCTTCGTATTTTGACCTTGCGCGAATGACTTGACGCCGTGTCGTATGGCCTTGCATTTTGACTACGCACTACGCTTGCGCTCCAACTCCGTCAAAACGCCCGGCCTCTACGGCTACGCAGGGGTCGTCGTACATCGCTCGGCTTCGCTCGCTTCCATGTACTCCTTCATGGATGGAAGCAAACCGCGTCAACGCTGGATTAATAAATTTATCCTTTCTTTCCAGCGCCTTGTTCAGTTTGGTTAAGTCCAAATACATGGTCAGCGTATTTTTCGACGCATACAAATCCATCTGTACGAAGGGCGGTTTGTCGTCGTCCATCATCACCACAAACTGGTAGCGCTGACTTTCAACCGGCTCTGTCGTCAGACTGAATAAAGGAAATAAATCCGCAACAAATTCATAGACCTGGATGATTTCCTTTTGCATCATGCCGGTCGGTTTGCACAGACAAAGCAATAATATTTGCCGGTAACATTCTTCCGGACTGCTTTCCTTGTTCAAAAGTCCGGTCAAATCGGAGACTTTGACATTATCTTTTTTCAGTTTTACACTGAGTTTGAACAAGGAATGTAAATCGATCCAGACGAAATCCGGAATCGGATCCCCATCAGGTAATGACTGAGTACGACGCTGTTTAGACCTTTAATGCAGCGTTGCAATGCCAAGACGAGATTTTTGCCTTGAAACCAACTGATTTGCCGGTGCGTCAATTCTTTCAGCACCATCCAGTAACCGATGGTGAGTTCCCGTTCAATCGAGGTTAATACCTGAAGGATCTTTAAGTCGTTCTCTTCTTTGGGAAAAGCCGCTTTCATTAATCGCGTCCGCAAGTATTCTTCAATAATGAGAACTTTTGGGCGGATCTGCTCCAATGCATCCAGCCGCAACTGGCAAGGCATTTTAATGGTATTAAAATCAATGAGAAACTCCTGGATTAATCGCGTCGCCAAACCAGGATTCGCCGTGGGCAATTCAAATAACCACTGCGCCAGCGCTTTCGGCTCAAATTCTTTTAACCGCTCGGGTTTTGCTTCTTGTGCCGGAATTACAAGAAAGAATGAGTTTTTCACCTATTCACCGTAAAAATGATTAATCCCTTTATTTATAAGTATCAATAATCGACAGGACAGCATGACAAATAGCCATGTTTTAACCAGCGCCGCCTTTTCGGGTCATCATGCCTTTTGAAGGATTATAACCCAAGATTGCCAGCGCCATAAAAACAATAAACGCCGTAAAAGTATACACAAAAGCATGATAATGGGCTTGGCCGTACAACGCAAACCTAATTAATTCAACAGCTTGAGAAAACGGATTAATATCAGCCATACGATACAACAAAGCGCTTGACTCTTTGATTTTCCAGAGCGGATACAATGCGGTAGACATAAAAAACATGGGGAAAATCACAAAATTCATCACCCCGGCAAAATTTTCCAATTGTTTAATCAGCGACGAAAGTAACAGTCCCAACGCGCCCAACATCATGCCGGACAACATTAATGCCGGCAGCACCCAAGCATAACCCATTAATGGCGGACGTATATCGTAAAACCACGCAATAGCAAGAAAAACATAGACTTGCAAAACAGACACCGCGGTCCCGGCCAGCAGCTTGGCCAGCAGTAAAAACCAGCGTGGTAACGGACAGGTTAATAAGATACGCATACTGCCCATCTCGCGGTCATAAACCATGGACAGCGAACTTTGCATACCGTTGAATAGCTGGATCATACCGCACAAGCCCGGCACAATATAAACTTCATACAAAATATACGTCTCGTAAGGCGGACTGATCGCCAAGCCCAAGGCCGACCTGAAACCGGCGGCAAAGATAAACAGCCAGACCAGCGGCCTGACCAAAGCGGAAATAAAGCGTTCCCGCTGGGTAATAAAACGCCAGCATTCGCGCCAGACGATGCCCCATAAAGCACGCCAATAATGCAGGATGCTCATACCTGCGCCTCCTGAGTTAAGGCATAAAACGCCTCTTTAATCGACGGCTTATCGGCAGCTTGCAGGACTTCATTAATGGAGCCAGACGCTTTAATGCGGCCTTTATGCAAGACGATGAGACGGTCTTCTGGATAGATTTCATCGATCAAATGACTAGCCCATAACACGGCAAGGTTTTCTTCCTTCGTTAACCCGTGTACATAATCGACAATAGCCTGTCTGCTTGGCACATCCAGGCCGACGGTCGGCTCGTCCAGCAATAATAGTGACGGCTTGTGCAGTAAGGCTCTGGCGATTTCCACACGGCGGCGATGCCCGCCGTTCAATTGGCGGATTTTTTCGAAGCGCCGGTCATACATGTTTAATCGCTCCAACTCCTGCCGGATGCGTTCTCGCGCCAGCTTCCGTCCCAGTCCGTGCAAGGCGGCGTGATACGTTAGATTTTGCATGACGGTCAAATCCAGATCGAGTGTGGTTTGCTGGAATACTACGCCCAATTTGGCGAGCGCCCTCCCTGTCTGCTTCTTCACGTCAAAGCCGCAGAGCTGAATCTGTCCCTCACGGGCGTCGTACAAGCGGGTAATCAAGGCGAACAAGGTGCTTTTTCCGGCTCCGTTCGGTCCCAATAGCACAGCGCATTCGCCGGCATTAACATTAATGGCAACGCAATCCAGGGCTTTTTTACTGCCGTAAGAAAAACTTAAATCATTAATAGCTAAGGCGTTATCCTGATTCATGGCTTAACAGCAACACCCCACGGATAATTGCCGACACCGACGGATTTAGTTACCGTCTGGCTGTCCAGATCGATAATGGAAATATCGTTGCTGACGCCGTTCGTGGTGTACAGGCGCTTTTGATCCGGCGAAAACGCCAGATTCCACACCCGTTGACCGACCAGCAGATATTTTTCAACCGCGTATGTTTTAACATTAATAACGGCGACACGATTAGCCGGCCCGAGCGCCACGTAAGCCCGTTGCATGGCTTTGTCGATGACCACGCCGACCGGCTGTATTTTGTCTTTGCTGACGCCCGGAATTTCAAAGTTAATGCGTTTTATGATCTGTTTGGTTTTGGCATCAAGCACTTGCAAAGTACCCGCCATTTCCGAGGTCGCCCAGGCAAAGGCGCTGTCCGCCGTAAAAGTAACGGCGCGCGGTCTGGCGTCAACCAGAGTATTTTCCACGATCTCATGTGTACTGGCGTCAATCCAATGCAGCATGTTGGTGGTTTCCGTGGCGCTAATCGCCCATTTGCCATCTGGGCTAACGGCAATACCTTCCGGCTCCACGCCGACTTTAATCTGCTTGACGGCCTGCTTTTTGGCAATATCCAGCACCGACACCATGCTGTCGTCTTCATTAGACACATACAGCTTGTCGCCTTTCGGATTCAACGCAAACGTTTCGGGATCGTCGGCGGAAGGCAGTTCTCCAATAATGGTTAATGATTCCGTATCCAACATTTTGACAGTATTTTCATCGCTGACGGCAATGTATAACACTTTAAAATCAGGACTGATGGCAATACCGCGCGGACGTTTGCCCACTTCAACCGTTTTGATTAATTCTCCTTCAACCGGATCGACGACCGCCAGTGCATTATCTTTTTCCAGAGTGACGAAAACCGTTTCCGCTTGCGCCGAACAAGTTATTAATAAAGTAATTACCGATAAACCCCTTACCGAAACGCATTTCTTCATTTTGTTTTGCTCCATTGGCAGCCGCTTTCCGGCTGATCGTAACCTAAAGTATCCAGCTCCGTTTTAGGATGCATAAACCCGTCAATCGGCGCGACCGCCACCAATGACCGCGGCGCTGCCAATAAAACCGGCTGCCTCAACTGATGATCCCACGCGCGAAACGTCAACGGCCCGCTCTTATAACCTTGCAAGGCAAATTCGCCGCCCGTCAGGTAGTCGTTAATTAGCTTCATATCGTTGGATTTGGTCCGGGTCGCCGCTTCGCCGATTGCCCTAACCGCCAGATAAGCGCCGTAATCCTGCTCCGTCATCCAGCGCCCCGCCTTTTCTTTAAACCGGTTCTGGATTTGTGAAGCGCCCCATTGTTCGTGCGTCGGATGCCAGGAAACGGCGATTAATCCCTGTGTGCCGATCACGGGCCGCGGCATCCAGGTGCGGTAATCCAGGTACTCGCCGAACCGGCCTTGTTCATCAGCGACGATTAATACATCATAATCGTCATCAATCTGGCTGAATACCGCCACATCGGCCTGTGCCGAATGCCGGGCATCGAAAGTATGCTCCCAGGTTTTTTCCTGGACTATCGTAATCCCGAATTTATGCGCCGAACGCCGCGCTGCCTCGGCAAAGAGCTTATCTTCGTCAGCAGTGCCTACAACCAAAAACCATTTCGTCCAGTTTTTCTTCTTCATGTACTGGGCAAGCGCATCGGTGCGCATGGCGCGACTTGGCAACAAATGGAATACATTCGCCCGGCATCCGGCATTGCGTAAGGCATCATCCACAGTACCTGCATCGAATATCAGCATCTCTTTTCCGGCGGCGTCGGCTATTGCGTTGGTTTGCTCGGCAGTTGTATTAACAATAACGAAAGAATAATGTCCGGCTATTTTTTTTGCAAAGATATCAATAACATTGGCGTCTGCAGGCACAACAAGAGTATCCAGGGTAAACTGCTGTTTGGTGTACTGTCCGGTGGTATTGTTATCTTCAATGGCCAATTCCGCACCTTTAATGCCTTTGTCGCCAATAAAAGGATCAAGATTGGATAAAGCCGCCGGTTCTTTCGGCGTTTGCATTAAATAGGCAATCTTAACCGTTTGCTTTGCAGGGGATTTAGACGTGGGCTTGACGGTTTTTTTCGCCAGACAGGGATCGGCTATTAATAATGAAATCAGCAGCGAGACGATTGAAATTAGCTGAGACGAACGTTTTGTTAAGCGCATTTTTGGTGTTAAGTCTAATCAAGTAGCCGTTATTTTAATAGATTCAGCGGTTTTTTTGACTTTAACCGCATTATTCACTTTTCCATTTGAAAAATAGACGTTTCAGGTTAATACTTAACGCCATTAATTTGCCATTTAAAGCACTCATGTCAACGCCTGAACAACCGCCAATTCTAGCCGAAAAATGGTTCGTTCAGGACTTGACGGATGCTTACCCTAACAACCGGCGCAAAAGTACCCGTTATGTCAGAAGCGACATTGGCGTTTCCGTACGTAAAATCAGCGTTTTCAAATTCAGCTTCATTAAAGACTAGGGAATTGCGGTTAAACTCATCGACATCAGCAGCCGCGGTGTATTAATAGCGTCGCCGATGCGGCTTACCGTTAATAAAAAAAATCCATCTCAACATACGGTTTTCCGATTTTACCGAGTTTGACGTGTCAGCCACAGTTGTCCGTTCTGTGCCGGGGGATACACACCTTTACGGTGTCAAATTCGACCACGTTAATAACGATCTGGCGGATCACCTTTTAAACACGCAACGTAGATTAAAATTCAAATAACGCTGTTTTACCATTTCCCGTATTATTAATGATCCGATAGCTGTACTTCGATCGAATTAACATTTTATGCCGACGAGCAAACCTTCTCTAAGCAACATTTTTATTTACCCGGTTAAATCGTTAAAGGGCATTCAGGCGAGCAGTTGGCCGGTCATTGCAACGGGTTTTCAATACGACAGACAATGGATGTTAATCGATAACAACCGGCATTTCCTCAGCCAGCGTACTTTGCCGCGTATGGCGCTCATTAATACGGCTATTCAAAACCATCAGCTCATTATATCGGCGCCGGGCATGGATTCGCTCATGCTGGCGCTGTCGCCGGTACGCGGCGACGTAATCCACAGTACGATCTGGCATGATGAGATCGCTACGATTTCAGTTTCTACTGAAGCGGATCAATGGTTTAGCCGTTTCTTGCAAACCGAGTGCCGCCTGGTTTATCAACCGTCCGCCAGTGTGCGCAATGTCAACCCGGATTTCGCCAATTTAGATGACCAATGTGCGTTATCCGACGGTTTTCCGTTCTTATTAATCGGCGAAAACTCGCTCAATGCGTTAAATTCCGCCATGCCGCTCGACATAGCAATGGAGCGCTTTCGCCCCAATCTGGTGATTTCAGGCTGCGACAGTTATGCGGAAGATTTCTGGCGCGAAATTACCATCGGAGAGATCGGCTTCCGCCTGCCTAAACCCTGCTCGCGTTGCGTTGTGCCGACAAATGATCCGGCAACGGGAGAATACGGCAAAGAGCCGCTCACCACACTCAACCGCTTACGCAAGTGGAACAACAAAGTCTACTTCGGGCAAAACGCCATCCACAACGGCTGCGGCACCCTATCCGTAGGCGATCAAGTTCACATACAAATTACCGGACCGCAACAGCCGCCGCTTTAACAGCATTGTTTTCCATTGTTAATGCTGACACTGCAATGCTCGGCTACTGATTAATAATAGTTTGTAACTATTCTATCGATCATTAATCCGGCTCCGGGGTATCGGTATCCAGTACGCCGGTTTCCACGTTTTTTCGGGCGAATTCCGCGAGCTTTTCATATTTACCGCGAAACATATCCAACTCCCATTCTTCCAGCTCTTCTAAATCTAATAAGGCATTATGCGCGCCTCTTGTGGCGCGTATAAGCTCATCCAATTTTATTTGAATAGCTTCAGTGTCGCGGTTTTGTGTGCTTTGGATTAAAAATACCATCAGGAAAGTAATGATAGTCGTCGCCGTGTTAATCACCAATTGCCAGGTATCGCTAAAACCGAACAATGGCCCGGTAACCAGCCAAAGCACAATGGCAAGCACCGCCAGAAAAAATACTATCGGCCTGCCGCTAAAGCGCGAACAAACTTTGGCAAAACGCGAATACCAGCTCATCTTACCCATAAGCTACACCATAAGATTAATTAGAAATACGAAATCAGTTAAAGTTATCAAAACTATCGCTTTAGTTTGTCTTGCGTTAATACAACCCGGTAGCCGATTAATTTTTGTATAATGCAACGATATTAATGGCAACATTTTTACGATAATTTTATTCCCACAGCAAGTATAAGCTTACCCTAATATGGGCTTATCTGTTATTGTTTAACTTAAATCGATAGTACAGAATTCGAGGCCGAATGTCCCAGTCAGAAAAACAACCTGCAGCCAATTTTCTTCGCCATATCATTGCCGAAGACAATAAATCCAATAAATACAATAACAAAGTCGCCACCCGCTTTCCGCCCGAACCGAACGGTTATCTCCATATCGGCCACGCCAAATCCATTTGCCTGAATTTCGGTCTGGCCTTAGAGAACCAAGGCACCTGTAATCTGCGCTTCGACGACACCAATCCGGAAAAAGAAAGCATCGAATACATGGAAAGCATTGAGCGCGACGTCAAGTGGCTGGGCTTTGAATGGACTGGGTTGTACCACGCCTCGGATTATTTTGAAAAACTCTACCAATGCGCCGAGCAGTTAATTAACAAGGGACTGGCTTATGTCGACAGCTCCACGCCCGATGAAATCCGCGAGTGCCGCGGCACGTTGACCGAACCCGGCAAAGCCAGCAAAGACCGCGACCGGCCAGTTGAAGAAAACCTGGATTTGTTCCGGCGCATGCGAGTTGGCGAATTTGCGGATGGCGCTTATGTGCTGCGCGCCAAGATCGACATGGCTTCGCCCAACATTAATATGCGCGATCCGGTTATCTACCGCATCCGCCGCGCGCATCATCATCGCACCGGCGACCAGTGGTGCATTTATCCCATGTACGATTACACGCATTGCATTTCCGATGCTATCGAGAATATCACCCATTCGATCTGCACTCTGGAATTCGAAGACCATCGCCCGTTGTACGACTGGGTGCTGGAGCAACTCGACTGGCCGCAGCCGCGCCCGCACCAGTACGAATTCGCCCGCCTGCAACTGGAATATACGGTGATGAGCAAGCGCAAACTTAATCAACTGGTGATGGAAAAACATGTCAGCGGCTGGGATGACCCGCGTATGCCTACCATTGCCGGTTTACGCCGACGTGGGTTTACGCCTGCCGCCATCCGCGACTTTTGCGAACGCATCGGCGTAACCAAACAAAATTCCTGGATTGAGATGTCCATGCTGGAGTACTGCATCCGCGAGGATTTAAACGAAAATTCATTACGCGTCATGGCCGTGCTCCAGCCTTTGCGCGTCGTCATCGACAACTACCCGGAAGATAAGGTCGAACAACTGGTCATTAATAACCACCCGCAAAAACCGGAGTTGGGCAAGCGCGACGTTCCTTTCACCAAAACGCTATTAATCGAACAGGACGACTTCGACGAAAACCCGCCGCCGGGATACAAACGCCTGATTTTAGGGGAAGAAGTCAGATTGCGCGGCGCCTATGTGATACAGTGCAATGAAGTTGTGAAAGACAGCAGCGGTCAAATCGTGGAATTACGTTGCACTTACGATCCAGGCACTTTAGGCAAAAATCCGGAAGGCCGCAAAGTAAAAGGCGTGATTCATTGGGTATCGGAAACGCATTCCCTGCCCGCCGAAGTCAGAATGTACGACCGGTTATTTACTGTGCCCAATCCCGACAGCGAAACCAACTTCCTGGATGTTTTTAATCATAACTCGCTGGAAACCTTGAGCGGCTGCCGCGTGGAAGCCAGCCTAAGCAATGCGCAAGATAACAGCCGCTACCAGTTTGAACGCCTGGGTTATTTTTGCTTTGACGTGAAGGACAGCATTAATGGCAAGCGGGTGTTTAACCGGGCGGTAACGTTAAGGGATACGTGGGATAATAAATAAATCATTACACTATCAGGCCGTTGCTTTGCGTTTGCAAGATCTAATTCGGTTTTAAAATCGGCTGGTTTTGCTAATAACCAACAGCTTGCTAGGTTTTGCGTCGCTCAGACCGTTGTTCAACATCTTTCTATGTTTTAAGTTACCGTTATTCAATACCCAACGGTAATATTATCTATTCTACATTGTATTAATTCACTGTAATTTTTTAGAGAAATTCTATCATTCAAATATTGCTTGAAATATAAGTTCGTCATCATGAATGATCCCGATTAACTATGTAACTCGAGCATTCATTAATGGGTTTTTAGTGAAAAACCGCTTAGAACTGTTTAATGCTATTAATTTGAGTCATTCATTAATCCTTAAAAGAGCATCTTAAGGTTGCAAAAAATTGTTAACTGTTTGAAATTAAGCGGCAAGGAGGCGCTTATGGCAGAACAGATCATTCACCCTTTGGGTGAACCCGAACCGAAGGCATTAATTCCGTATGCTGAACCTGTCAGGGTAGAAACATTTGGCGGCAGGATCCATGTGGAATGGGATCCACAAGCATCGGTGACGGCGATGGGGCAATTGCCCTTTTTCATAGAATTTTTGCACATCAGCGGATTGTTTGGAGATTGGGTGTCACGATGCCCTTTACGCTGGGTTAGCCCCAACGCCCCGAGAAAACGCAATGTGCTGGGGACGCTATTGCTTTCAGTGTTGTCAGGGCACAAACGCTATGCCCATATCAATGGCTTG
>VGVA01000070.1 GCA_016874115.1 Gammaproteobacteria bacterium | reverse complement strand
TGCCCAACAGCGTTGGTGCCGGATATTAAGTTTGGCGCTAGTAAAGTATCTTCGAGGTCGGCAATTACATCCACCAGATTGCCTTCCCGCACCTGCATAAGAGGCAAACTGATCTTTTTAGGATAAATAATTGTCAATTTATTAAAAATATGATATAGATTTAGTGTCTACAATTTCGCCTCAGCTTCTACCCTAAAGGGATACGGACAGTGAAGTTGTGATTGCGGAACGAGGAGAGACTACAATGAATTCAATGTTACTAAGACCTTATCGAAAAAATCTGACTACGCATGGATTAATATACTTATCCGGCGGAGAGCAGCCTATTACCATCAAAAACATCTCCATCTCCGGGGTGCTCGCCCAGTTGGATAGCAAAGTTGGTAAAAACGATATCAAACAAATCTTTAATACTCTCCTCAGTTCTACGACCGTGGTCGATATCTACCTGCCGGAAATGCGGCTGGCGGGCGAAGTAGAAGTCATCAGAGTCGATATGGAAGACGATCATATCCTGCTGGCGCTGGAATTCAGAAATGTCACCTATGATGTCAACGATCTGCTCTACAAACGCAAAGCCTACCGTAAAAATCTGCCCGGACCAGGCCATATTCTTTTTAATGGCTCCTATATGGAATTCAATTCGGTAAACGTATCGAAAGACGGCATTATGATACAACTGCCTGAAACCGTTCATGTTGAACCCGGCGTTGTCACGGTATTCGAATTTAAACGTCTGGAACTGGAAGGTGAAATCAAGGTAATCTGGGTCGATCACCTGCCGGACGGCGGCACATTGATGGGGCTGCAATACGTCCACATGGAAAAATCGAAAATTAAAGGCATCCCCATCTTCGCTTGGCCGCAATCTGCTTAACTTTCACACTGCTACTTCACTTTACTTACTGCAATAACTATTGCTTCGTCCAGGAAGCAATAGTTTTTTATTAATCATTAACTGCATTCTATCGAGAAAACATTTACATTCCTGCAACCCTTGACAAGGCGGTATTAAAAAGAATAGAAGAATGTTGTTTTTTAATAGGACCAAAGCTGAAAAACTTCAACGGCACCAACAAACGCTGACCTAATGCAACGACCTGTTTGCGTTTGATATTATTGGCCTCGCGCAATACTTCCTCATCTACACCGTGAAACTCAGCAACGATTTTTAACGGTTCCCCGGCATCAAGATAATGCACCACCCAGTCTTCCTTTTTGTTTATTTTTGTCGCCTGATTAATATCGTTAGTTTCGTCTGAACCCGTATCAACTCCGGCAAATTGCCGAATATTTTTATCGGCAAAAAACTGCGTCTCTTCATTTATTTGCAGCGATATTAATGGCATGTCGGCTTTTATAGACCTTGCTTTTGCGCTTAATATGGCAGGCAACGAATCGGAAGCTTCCTGATTTTTATTGGCCTGCGCTAAAAACGCCAAACTTTGGTGCAATAAATTGGCGTTTCTGATCGGCAATAAAAAGCTGAGCGGCTGATTGTTCGGCAACGTGGGTCTTAAACAAGCAGCATTCAAGAATTTAAACTCTTCCGCATCGAAACTTGCCAGCTTTGCGATAGCCGATAGGTCTTTGTTAACCAGATGATTGATTTCAAACTCTCGATCGATATTAACTTTAATAAAATACGGTTCGTTTCTAAGGGAGCGCAGCTTCAAACCGGTTGGGCCGACATTCCGGAAAATACTCGATAACGCCAACAATCTCGGCACATAATCCATTGTTTCTGCCGGTAACTCCAATGACCAAAAATCCCGGCCCAAACCTGCCTCCCTGTTCCGGCTGATTGCCGCATCGACAGTTCCCGGACCGGCATTGTAGGCGGCCAAAGCCAGCCACCAATCGCCGCCGTAATGATCCCGCAGTGCGGATAAAAAGCGGATAGCTGTATGTGTTTCGGCTATCACATCCAGCCTAGCGTCATAATTAGCCGTTTGCTCTAACCCGAATTCTCGTCCGGTGCTGGGAATAAACTGCCATATCCCCGCCGCGCTGGCAGTGGAGTACGCTGTCGGCTGATACGCGCTTTCCACAATCGGCAATAACGCCAAATCCAGCGGCAATCCGTGTTTATTGAGTGACTCGACAATGTGATACAAAAACGGTCTGGCGCGTTCTGCAACCCGCTGTAGATAATCCCGGCCATAACCGCCAATATGCCGGTTAATACGGGCATAAGCGGCATTTTGGCGGACACGGCATTCTTCGGCCAATTGCATGTAATGCGCAGACAATAAGCCTTGCTTAACCATCGGAATGACGCTGCTTTTATTGAAATCAGCACAGCCATTAATGGTAAATTGCGGCTTTGCCGGTGTAGATTTATCTTTGCTATTCGATTTATCGACCATTGTGGGATCACCGGCAGTCAGTTCACCATTAATATTGTCTTTTTTAAACAATTCAGGATGCATTCCCAATCGCGTCCGGTGACGCTGGATTACGGCCGACTTAACAACTTTGCTATCGTCAGTTTCGCCGAAAGTATCTGTATCGGCTTTATTAAACAAACGCCTTAGCTTAGGATCTTTGAGTTCTTTGGGCGCCAGTTTCATGCGGCCCAATGCCGTGTAATGATCTTTTGCCTCGGTTAATTCGTTTGCTTTTTTATTGCCTCCCAGCACCTGCCGGATTCTTGATGGGTTCCCATCAGGCGCATCGCTTTGTTTTGATTTTTTAGGGATAATCACAGAGCTGACCCGCCCTTTTTCCGCTGTTGCGCCGCTACCGGATTTCGCTGTCGTACTAATCTGCGGCGGCAGCGCCGATTTACTGGGTAACACGGCCAATTGCTGCGAGCCGTAAGGAGACGGCCCGAATACCGGAATCCTTAAGCCGTTGCATACCCTATCCCACACATTCTCAACACCGGCTTTCTTGCCTTTTCGTCCGTGTGCTTTTGCGCGATGCTTGCCCGCTTTCGCTTCGGCATGATTAATAACAGTTACATCAACCGTTGAGGCAACGGAAATAACGATAAGCAGCAGTAATAGTATCTTCAGGGCTCGCATTAATAGACCGGTAAACACATCTAATAGACTGTTATTAATATAATTTAGTAACCTTATCGGAGCAAAAGTAATTGTTAAGTAAATCGCTGCCTATCCCTTTCATTCCAATATTCCTGCGCCAAAATTTGCGCCCGTTGTTGATTGCTAGCCTTGCCCAACAATGTTAATGCGACCGCAACAGTGCCAATGACCGCAGCCTCGCCAAATTCATCGCTGATGTCACCTTGCCATACTGCCCGCAATAATTCAGGATTAAGACTTTCCGCTCTGACATGCCGCCGCGGGAAAAGTGCCGGCCAGATTTCTTCACTTAACTCGCCGTGATGTACGCTTTGCACCAGACAATCCATGTCGGGATTGCGTTCTGTCTCGCCGCCTTCACCTTTCAGCACTGCCATGTGCGGCTGCCCCAACAAAGCAGCGGCGTGTTGGTGCACGGCGCGATACGACGGATGAAAGATGCCCTGCATGCTGTACGGCGCATTCGCTGGATTTAGCATTCTAACCAGGGTATGCACGGGCGAGCGCAAGCCCAAAATTGGCCGTAGATCGATGATTTTCTGCAACAGCGGGCAAAACTGCGCCAACGAAAAGTAGCTGAATTGCTGGTTTTGCAATTGCTCCGCGACCTGATCCGGCGATGTCGCTGCATTAATACCCAGATGCGACAGTGCGGTTTCGGTATACAAACGACTGGATGACGGTCCTTCCGCACCATGCATAAACACCTTGATACCGTTATCCGCCAATAATAAGGCCGACAGAATAAACCAAGGCAAATGCCGCCGCTTGCCGGCGTAAGTTGACCAGTCCAGATCGGCTAAATGGGCATGGTTTTGATTTTCTAATCCGTTCGTCCTGAGCTTGTCGAAGGGCGAATCGGATCGTTCTACACTAATAATGCAAAATTCCCTCGCCGCCACTACAAAACCCGCCAACTCTTCCGGCGTTTCCTCCTTAATCCGCATCAGCATCAAAAACGCGCCAAGCTGCTCCGGCAGCACCGCGTCAGCCATAATCATCTTCATGGCAATATAGGCTTCGTCCTGCGTCAAAGCTCGTACACCTTTTTTGCCTCTACCCAGTATTCGAATGTATTTAGCAAATGGATGCTCCTCGCTATCAGTCTGCAAATGGTGCGAGAATTTGTTCATAAGCTCACGCGGACATAATGATCGACCAACAAGGCAGCAAACAGCAATGTAATATAAATTATTGAAAACCAAAATGTTTTAATGGCTGTTTTGGCATCTTTATACCGACGCATCTGGATGGTGTAATACAAAAAACCAAAGCCGAGTAAAATAGCCGATGCCAGATAAATCAGCTCGCTCATGCCCGCCAGATACGGTAACAACGTCACGATTAATAACAAAATGGCGTACAACAGGATTTGCAAGCGGGTAAAGTCTTCGCCATGAGTAACCGGCAACATGGGGATATTAACCAGGGCGTATTTCTCCTGCCGGGCGATGGCGAGCGGCCAAAAATGCGGCGGCGTCCATACGAAAATAATCAGCACCAACAGCAGCGCATGAGGATGGATATCCCCCGTAATCGCCGCCCAACCTAACAGCGGCGGAGTGGCGCCGAATGCGCCGCCGATCACAATATTCTGCGGCGTGGCGCGCTTTAACCACAGGGTATAAATAATTGCATAGCCGAACAGGGAAATAAAAGTCAACACGGCAGTCAGCACATTGACTTTAACAATCAGTAAAGCCATCGAAACGACACCCAAAATACCCGCAAAAACCATGACCTGACTGGGCTTTAGATAATTGTTCGGCAAAGGACGATGCGGATTCAATACGGTATCGATGCGTCGGTCGATCAAGTGATTAATCGCCGCCGCCGATGCGGCTGACAAAGCAATGCCTAACAAACCGTAAGCAACCTTCTCAACCGGCGGCAAGCCCGGCACGGCCAGCAACATGCCCACCGCTGCCGTGAATAGCATCTCCAATACCACATTGGGCTTGCACAGTTCGAGGTAGTTTTTCAAAGATGATAATGTAACGACGGATTGATTAACCATAATGTACAGTTTTGACAATTTCGTTATTCTATAGCATAAAGTGAACCAAGTATTAATCAAAACAGTCGGACACACTGACTAAATTCTTACGAGGATACAATGATAAGTCGATTAATCAGTCTTACCGTACTATGGAGTGCGGCGTTTGCGGCAATTGCCGAACCCACAGCCGTCGAACGTAAGCTGGCCAACGGCCTGAAAGTGCTGGTGCAAGAAGACCACCGCTCGCCGGTGATGGTATCGCAAGTGTGGTACAAGGTCGGTTCCAGTTATGAGCCGGGCGGCATTACCGGAATTTCGCATATGCTGGAGCATATGATGTTCAAGGGTACGGATAAGCACCCAGCCGGGCAATTTTCCAAGATTATCGCGGAGAACGGCGGCGATGAAAACGCCTTCACCGGCCAGGATTACACTGCGTATTTCCAGACGATGGCGGCGGATAAGTTGGAAGTCAGCCTGGAACTGGAAGCCGACCGGATGCGGAATTTGCACCTGTTGCCGGAAGAATTAAAGAAGGAACTGGAAGTCGTCACCGAGGAACGCCGGATGCGTACCGAGGATAACCCACAGGGCAAGATGCAGGAACATTTCAATGCGATGGCCTACAGCAGCAGCCCTTACAAGCACCCCGTCATCGGCTGGCCTGCCGACATTGCCGCTTATACGGTGGAGGATTTGCAGGCGTGGTACCAACGCTGGTACGCTCCTAACAATGCGACTTTGGTGGTGGTCGGCGATGTCAAGACGGACGATGTCTTCAAATTGGCGGAAAAATATTTCGGTCCTCTCAAGCCCAGCGATATCAAACCGTTGAAACCGCAAACCGAAATCGAGCAACTCGGCCTGCGCCGGATGACGGTGAAAGTGCCCGCCAAGTTACCGTCTATCTTGATGGGTTATAAAGTGCCGGTGCTTAAGACTGCGCAGAACGAATGGGAAGCTTATGCGCTGGAAGTACTGGCAGGCGTATTGGACGGCGGCAGCAGCGCACGTTTGAGTTCCGGATTGGTGCGCGGCAAACAGATTGCCGTTTCAGCGGGTGCGGGTTATGGCCTCACTTCGCGCCTGTCCGATCTGTTCGAGTTGGAAGCCACGCCTGCCGAAGGCAAGACTTTGGCGGACATGGAAAAAGCCTTGAAAGAAGAAGTCGTTAAATTGCAAAAGACCTTAATCAGCCCGGACGAATTGCAACGCATCAAGGCACAAGTACTGGCGGGCAAGGTGTATGAGCGCGACTCCAATTTCTATCAGGCCATGCAGTTGGGTATTTTGGAAACCGTCGGCTTGGGTTGGCAAAAAGCGGATGAATACGTTAACAAAATCAACCAAGTGACTGCGGCGCAAGTACAGGAAGTCGCTAAAAAATACCTGATAGCCGACCGTTTGAATATAGCTTATCTGGAACCTTTGCCCATTAATAGCACTGTGAACAATGCAGCAACAAAGAAAGGTGGCGTGTAATGTTACGATTAATAGGAATTTGTTTTTTACTGCTCAGCCAATTTGCTTATGCTGCCGCCAAAATTGAAATTTGGCGTACTGCCCAAGGCAGTAAGGTGTTTTTCGTCCAGGCTGATGCCTTGCCGATGGCGGACATCCAAGTCATTTTCGATGCCGGTAGCGCAAGAGATGGCGAACAATTCGGCCTAGCGGCCTTGACATCTGCCCTACTCGACACCGGTGCAGGACAATGGAATGCCGACCAGATCGCCCAACGCTTTGAAAGCGTGGGCGCAAATTTCGGCACAGGCGTGAGCAGCGACAACGCCAGTCTTTCATTAAGAACGCTGACTGATGCGGCCTTGTTCGATAAGGCATTGGAAACCATGCGCGTCATTTTGACCCAGCCGAAGTTTGCCCAAGCCGACTTCAAGCGCGAACAAAACCGCACCTTGGCGGGCATCAAGCAGCGGGAAGAATCGCCTGCGGAAGTCGCCAGCGAAGCCTTCTCCAACATGATTTACGGCAGCCATCCTTACGCCCATCCCGATTCCGGTGTGATGGCGACCGTCAGCAAATTGAAGTCAGCGGATTTGCAGAAGTTCTACAAGCAATACTACGTGGCGAACAATGCGATGGTCGTGATCGTCGGCAACTTAAACAAACAACAAGCCGAAGCCACCGCCAATAAGTTGTTGGCCGATTTGCCTACCGGAACGAAACCTGCGCCGATTCCCGATGTCGTCATGCTCGCAAAAGCCAATCAGCAGCACATCGAATTCCCGTCCACGCAAACCCATGTCCTGGTCGGGATGCCCGGCACTTGGCGCAAAGACCCGGATTATTTTGACCTGTACATTGGCAACCATATCCTGGGCGGCAGCGGGCTGGTGTCCAAACTGTTCGTAGAAGTGCGCGAAAAGCGTGGCTTGGCTTATAGCGCATCCAGTGCTTTCGCACCCATGCTAAAACCGGGACCCTTCATCGCCAGTTTGCAAACCCGCAACGACCAAACTAACCAAGCATTGGAAGTGCTGAACACCACGCTGGCCGATTTCGTCAAAAACGGCCCGACCCAGGCCGAACTTGATGCCGCCAAAAAGAACATCATCGGCGGCTTCCCCATGCGCTTCGACACCAATAAGGAATTGGCGGGTTATGTCGCCATGATCGGCTTCTACGACATGCCGCTGGATTATCTCGACACCTTCCGGCAAAAGATTGAAGCGACAACGATTGATTCGATCAAGGCGGCGTTGCAGCGTAAAATTAATACATCTTTGCTGCAAACCGTCACCGTCGGTAACAGTAGTAAAACGCTCGCACCGAAACAACAACTTCATTAATCGGTCGAGTGGCTATACGAACTTAAAAGCCTTGTAGGTCAGGCTGCGTTAGCTGCCTGCATGTGTATTTCTTTTCTTTGTCACATAGCCGCTTTGCGGCAATGTGAGCTACGAACTGATTTTAAGTCTTAAATTGGTAATGTCATTTCGACCAAAGGGAGAAATCTTAAACACCTAAGATTCCTCAGTCGTTGCACTCCTTCGGAATGACAAAGTATATATTTCGTATTAACTTTAGATGTGTAGGATGGATAAGCAACGCGCATCCATCATTTGCAG
This sequence comes from Gammaproteobacteria bacterium, assembly GCA_016874115.1. GTDB lineage: Bacteria > Pseudomonadota > Gammaproteobacteria > Methylococcales > Methylomonadaceae > Methyloglobulus. The sequence continues at coordinate 2,551 of VGVA01000070.1, read as the reverse complement.
GGAACAAATACAATTGATTTTGATGGTTAACCTAAAGGTCACAAGTGCGTGTTGCTTATCCATCCTACTTAATAAACCATGCCAACCAACCAAATCCGCATCATCGGCGGCCAGTGGCGCAGCCGATTAATAATCTTTGCCGACACTCCCGGTTTAAGGCCGACACCTAACCGGGTGCGGGAAACTTTGTTCAACTGGCTGCAATACGACATTCCCGGTAGCCGGTGTCTGGATTTGTACGCTGGCAGCGGTGCGCTGGGTTATGAAGCCGCCTCCCGCGGCGCAAAGGAAGTTATCCAAATCGAACAAGACAGTCGAACTTGCCGCGCCTTGCAAGAGAACATTGCCAACCTTAACACCTCACAAATCAACGCCGTCCAGTCCGATGTTTTACAGTATTTAAGTGAGCAACAGGCAAGTCCGTTCGATATTGTTTTCCTAGACCCGCCATTCAACCAAAATCTGGTCACACCAACCTGCCGTTGCCTGGAGGAAAAAGGCTGGTTAACTCAAAATAGCCTGATTTATGTCGAAATGGAAAGCGGTAAAACATTAGAAAACACGATCCCAGACAATTGGCAATTAATGAAAAGCAAAACGGCCGGCAAAGTTTGTTATCAGTTATTTAAGCGACTGGCTTAGGACGAAAACTAGGTAGTTGCTCACGCGAACGAACTGAACAAAACCAAAGCATGACGATTATTATATTGTTAAATAGTTTATTAATGAATGGTCTGGTTCAATACCATTAATCGCCTGGCATACCACGCCACTAAAAAATGCGATCAGCCAATAGACAGTCCGCTGTCTTGAACAAGCTTGGACAATTCCAGCGAATTAACAGCACCGGTTTTGTTAAGAATATTGGTTTTGTGATGCTCGACCGTCCGTAAACTGATAGCCAGACGCCGGGCAATTACCTTGTTCGGCAGCCCTTCAATCGTCATGGAAACTATCTCCAATTCCCTGGGCGTTAAGGCGCTTAAGCGTTTTCTGCTTTCCGTTTGCCGCTGGTTTAGGCTGTGCCAAACCATGCTTTTTCCAATGCTGCATGAACGCTCGCCATTAATTGCTCACGGGATACGGGCTTGGTCAGAAAATCTTCGGCTCCCGCTTTGATGGCGTTAACCCCCATTGGGATGGTGCCTTGTCCGGTCAAAAATATCAACGGCAGCAAGATTGAGCGCTCGCATAATTTTTCCTGTAATTCCAGGGCGCTCATACCAGGCATGCATACATCGACAATTACGCAGGTTTTGAGCGCAGAAAACCGACTAAAACCAGTTGCCGGATCGATTAAATCAGCCAGAAAAGTTTCGGCGCAATTAAATAACCGCACCGCCATGCCTTCTTGCTCCAGCATCATTTTCAGAACGGAACCCAGCATAGGATCGTTATCCACAACATAGACTAACGGTTTGGGTTCGGCTGACATTTATTGTTTTACTTAATTAAGTCATTGTTTATATAGTATAAAATAATTATAAATGTTTGTTTTGCTGCCCGATCCTATTTGAACAGATAACAAGTACAAACGCAAATATATTGAATCTATCTTAAAACTACATTTTTTTCTGCCAAAGCTGTCATTAATAACGCTATGTCTGTAACGGACAACTTCGGTTTGTTCTCTACTTTTGACGGGTTTATAGGTGGAGACTCCCATAGTTTTTCCAGTCTGAACTTGTTTAAATGCATCCTAACGGATGCTACTCGACGCGAACGAGTACTTTACAGGCTTCGCGCTCCCCATAGCCGTGGCGGATATGCACAAAGGAGGCATTAATAACTTTGCAGTACAGAGGAGAAAACAATGGAAAACAAAGAGAAAAAAGAAGTGGGGGCTGCTACCGCAGGCGGCTTATTTTCTTTCGATGAATTCGATAACTTTTTTACCGATTTTCTTTCGCATAAATGGCCGCGAGTAATAGATTGGAACGCCCCGGCCGCCTTCGACAAAACCTTTCCGAAAGTCGACGTCATCGATCACGAGAAAGAAATAGAAGTTATGGCAGCACTACCCGGCGTGAAGAAAGAAGGTTTGGAAGTCACCATTACTGATCAAACCATTAATATTCACGCCACTGCCAAAAAGGAAGCAAAAAAGGAAAAAGAACGCTATTTCCGCCGGGAAATTATGCAAGGCGAATATCAACGCACACTGGCGTTGCCGACGTACGAGGATAGCGATCAGGCCAAAGCCACTTTTAAGGACGGTTTGCTGAAGGTAATCGTTTCGAAAACAGAAAAAAGTCAACGAAAAAATATTGCCATTCAATAAGTTGTTGGGCGAGCAGACTTACATTAAAAAGGTTAATCCGCCGCCCGGTAATTAATATTAATAACAAGGAGAATGCGCATGAAAACGACACAGATAACGATTGCTCTAGCGCTGGCCTGCGGACTGCAATTGTATACATTAATTTGCACTAGTTCCGATCTAATCTGACACAGCTCTTGAAAAAGCGAGCGTTACCGAGTTTGATAAGGGTGTCGAATCCGTAATCAAACTTAACCAGAGGTAACGCTCATGCTACATACTAACAACCCA
>VGVA01000069.1 GCA_016874115.1 Gammaproteobacteria bacterium | reverse complement strand
GCTTCTACAATGCTGTCGACCTGGTCAATCAGCTGGACAAGGAAAAACAGCAGGGTAAAGCCGGCAACATGGCCAAGCAACTCACCGCCATGGATGCCGTTATCCTCGATGAATTGGGGTATCTGCCGTTTCCTGCATCGGGTGGTGCCTTGCTATTCCATCTGATTAGCCACCTGTATGAGAAAACGTCCCTGATCATCACCACCAATCTGAATTTTGCGGAATGGGTGCAAGTGTTCGGTGACGCCAAGATGACCACCGCACTACTCGACAGGATTACCCATCATTGCGACATCCTGGAAACCGGCAACGATTCCTATCGATTTAAGCAACGCAAAAAGGCGGTAGAAAACCTATAACCTTACAGTTTGGCTGGAAACTATTCGGCGCTCTTTAGTGGAAACTTTTCAAAGCCGTTTGACACCTATTAAGTGTAAGTTATTAATAATTTATTAACAATGAAAAAACCCACAAACAGCGGGTTAACGACTATTGGTTGGTTTCAACCAATGAGACCGGCTCATATCAACCACAACCTTCTGTTTTATAATCAGAAAACGTTGACAGATGAAAGTAAGGAAATTCATTTTTTCAAGCGAGACATGTAAAATCGTCAGACTGGAAAATGAAAGGTTAAGAAGAATTCGGACTTGGAGCGAATTCATTTTTTGACTGGTAATTTACACAAAAATTAGCTGTTGCTGAATTAGCGATCACACCATCGAAAGGATGGTGTCGTAGAGTAGAGGAAGTGCTTACGAATCGTCCGTTTGCTGAGCCAGCCGTTCCAACTCAACCAAGGCATTGCGATAACGATTATCATTAATAGACCGCACAGTCGCATGCGCGACTTTCCGCCCCTTGCGAGGATCTTTGCCGTACCAATGGACATGAATATCGGGAATGGCGAGCGCGTCCTCCGCCTTGGGTAACCCACCGATAAAGTTCACCATCGCCGCCTTGCCGACAGCGGCTGTCGAACCCAGCGACCAGTCCATGATTGCCCTTAGGTGGTTTTCGAACTGGCTGGTTTCAGCACCTTCAATCGTCCAATGGCCGGAGTTGTGTACGCGTGGGGCGAATTCGTTGGCAAGCAGCTTGCCATTAACATCAAACAATTCCAGCGCGATAACGCCGACATAATCTAACGCTATCAATAACTTGGAAACATAAACTTCCGCCTGTGCCTGTAAGGGATCGCCTGCCTTGCACTCGGCCACACGCAGGATGCCGCCTTTGTGCCGGTTTTCCGACAGCGGATAAAACTTAACCTCACCCGACACGCTGCGCGCCGCGATGATGGAAACTTCGCGTTGAAACGGCACGAAGGCTTCGAGGATGCAATCGTAACCGCGCACGGATTCCCATGCCTCCGCCAAATCGGTTTCGGGTTTGATCAAAACTTGGCCTTTGCCGTCGTAACCCATGCGCCTGGTTTTTAAAATAGCGGGAAAACCCAATCCGGCGACCGCACTTTGCAAATCTTCCAGGCTATTAATGACGGAGAATTCGGGCGTAGGAATACCTAAATCGCGGAAAAAACTTTTTTCCACAAGCCGATCTTGTCCGACTTGCAAGGCTTTGGGCGGCGGATACACATGGGTTCTGTCGTTAAGGAATTTAGCGACTTGAGCCGGTACGTTTTCGAATTCATAAGTAACAACATCGCTTATCTCCGCCAATTGCGCCAGCAAGGTTTCGTCGTCGTACTCGCCGATTAATTGTTCGGCCAGTTTTCCTGCGCAGGCATCAGGGGAAGGATCAAGCACGATAAAGTCCAAGCCTAGCGGATAACCCGCCAAAGCGATCATGCGGGCCAATTGCCCTGCGCCGAGTATGCCGATTTTCATGGTATTGGTAGTGGAAAGGTGTTCTCAATATCCCTTGTACACTGATAACGCTTAAGTTTATCAGCCTACCGAAAGGTGTTCATGCTTCGACAAGCTCAGCACAAACGGTTATATTAAATTAACAAGCCAAACCGATAGCCTCATCGATTTGCGCCGATAGCATCACTTGAAGAGATGTTATCTGTATTTTTTAAGCCTACTCGCTTGTTCTAGGATCCGAATTCATTAATACCGAATCCGTTTGTTCCTGCCGGTAAGCCGTTAATGCTGCACGTATTTTTGGATGTTTATTACCCAACATCGCCGCCGCCAGCAAGGCGGCATTAATGGCTCCGGCTTTGCCGATAGCCAACGTGCCGACAGGAATGCCTGCGGGCATTTGCACAATGGAAAGCAAGGAATCCATGCCATTTAATGCCTTGGACTGCACCGGTACGCCCAACACCGGCAGGGCGGTTTTGGCTGCGGTCATGCCCGGCAGATGCGCCGCACCGCCCGCGCCCGCGATAATGACTTCTAAACCTTTACTTTCGGCGGCTTCCGCGTAGGCAAAAAGCTTATCGGGCGTACGGTGTGCGGATACGATCTCAATCTCATGCGACACCCCTAAAGCTTCCAGTGCTTCCGCGGCATGGCGCATGGTGTCCCAGTCCGAAGCGGACCCCATGATGATACCGACCAATGCTGTCATTCTTTACTCCGGGCAAAAAACAATCGGAAATTATATAGTTAAACTGTAGCTTGTTTAACAATTAATGTGCAACTCGGCCAATCGAACAGCTTTTTCAGCCCGCAACACCATTAATCGCCCTGACAGTTGCTATTTTACTGTTTGAACTGGCTGTAGCCCGCTGTTACAATCCAATCAACGAGGCAAGGTTGTAATTGCCTAACGTTTATTTTCAACTGACTATGAGGAAAAACGATAGGACTTTTAGATACTTTAGTAACTTCCGCCGTAACTAGCGCGTTAGGCGGAAATGCCAATACCATGACCGGAAATCTGGTGAAAGGCGTGGTCGGTATGCTGACCAACAGTTCCAGCGGCGGCTTGAACGGGCTGGTGGACAAATTAACCCAGTCCGGCCTGGGCGATGTTGCTGCCTCCTGGATCAGTAAAGGCGACAACAAGCCCATCAGCGCACCGCAAATCATCGAAGCGTTAGGACAAGACAGAGTGGACGAACTGGCTGAACAAGCCGGCATTCCCAAAGAAAAAGGCGCGGAAGTGCTTTCTGAAGTCCTGCCCAATGTCGTTAATGAAATGACGCCGGACGGCGAAGTGCCGAAAGAACACGAATGGGGTACGCTTTCTAAGGTTATTTTAGGCGGTTTGGGCGTTGCGGGCGCCACCATGGCGGCCAAAGCCGTAGCAAGAAAATTCGGACATGGTGAAGACGATGCACCGCCGGTTATGGCCGATGCAGGCTCGGCGGCTGGCGGCTCATCTGCGCCCTCGTATTCTGCCCCCAGCGCAGCCCCGGCTGCCGCGCAAGCGCAGACGTATACCGTGGTCAGCGGCGACAATCTGTCGAAGATCGCCAAGCATTTTTACGGTAACCCAAATGACTGGCATAAAATTTTCGACGCCAATCGCGATAAAATCAGCAATCCGGATATGATTCATCCGGGTCAGGTGTTACGAATCCCCTAAGTCTTTGCTCATTTCGGAAACCTTAGATTACTGATAAGAAACAGCAATTTAAGGCAACAGGCGCAAGACGAAAGGCTAAAGACCAAAGACACATCGTTCCTACTTTCTGTGTAGGAACGATGTGTCCATTATTAATCGTCATTTCATTAACTTGAAAAAATCATTAACTTTCCCTGATACCCTCCTTGCCGTCGCCCTGCCTTGCGAGGCCAAACCTTTAATCGATTATTTTAAGTTAAAAAAAAACTTATCCGTTCAAGCCTTTGCTGTTTACCGAAATGAGAATATCGTACTGATTGTCACCGGCATCGGGAAAACTGCGATGGCGGCGGGTGTTGCCTATACCATGGCTTTACTCCCATCGGTTAATAACCCTGTTATGCTGAATATCGGCATTGCCGGACATAAACATCATTCCATTGGGCAATTGTTCCTGACCGATAAAATTACCGACAACGATACAGGCCGAAGCTATTACCCGCCTCTGGTATTCGCGCCGCCCTGCCCCACCCACAGCTTGCAAACCGTATCGCTACCGCAATCGGTTTACCCTGAACAGGCGCTTTGCGATATGGAAGGCTCGGCGTTTTATGAAACCGCAGTACGGTTTTCTACCGGCGAATTAATACAATGCCTGAAAATCATTTCCGATAACGAAACATCCCCGGCAAATAATATTCAACCGCAATGGGTTTCTTCGCTGATTGCCAGCAAGCTAGAGGTTATTAATGGCGTCGTAACGTCATTAACCACCATAGCTGACAGCATTAATAATCTGAATGATGCCGGGTTTGAATATGTGGTTACGCGTTTTCGCTTTACCATTAATGAGCAGCTGCAATTAAAAAAACTGCTGAATCGCTGGCAATTAATGGACGCTAAAGAAAATCTCGACGATTTAGCCGACACAGCAAAAAACGGGAGAGAATTCGTTAAGATACTGGAAAATGCCATGAATAACACTGAATTTTATCTGTAAGCGCCAGCTTTCCGCTAAGCTTTAGTCTATCTTTTTTCTGCATTTCACGTGATAAGACTACCGAATGCCTACATTAATACAATGGCAAACCACATGGCAAACGCTTGGCGCACCGCAAGCCCCTATTTTTACGGAGCTTTATCAGGCATTAATCAGCAAGTACAGCGAGAACCATCGCCATTACCATAATCTGCAACATTTGACCGAATGCCTGGAAAAATTTGCCGAACTACGTCATCTGGCGGTTAATCCGGCGGAAATCGAACTGGCCTTGTGGTTTCACGACGCCATTTACGATCCCGTCCGCCACGATAATGAACAGCTCAGCGCGGAATGGGCGAAAGCCAGTTCGCTTGCGGCTGGCGTTAATCCGGCCATTGCCGGACGCGTGTTTCAATTAATCATGGCTACCCGGCATCTCGACGAAGCGTCGGATGCCGATACGAACATTCTGCTTGATTGCGATCTGGCGATTTTAGGCGCCAACCCTAAGCACTTTTTTGAGTATGAGCGGCAAATCCACCAGGAATATGCGTTTGTGCCGGAAGCCATCTTCAGGCAGAAACGGGCGGAAATTTTGCAACGGTTTTTAGCGCAACCGGCTATATTTAATACCGTGTTGTTTGTCGAACGCTATGAACAGCAAGCGCGGATTAATCTACAGCAAGCCATGGAGCGACTATGTCCGATGTCATTGAATTAAAAGAACTACACGATGAAATGCGCCACTGGCGCAGGCACCTTCACCAATATCCTGAAACCGCTTTTGAGGAAAGGTCTACCTCCGATTTTCTCGCCAACAAATTAACCAAATTCGGCCTTGAGGTACACCGCGGCCTGGGCAAAACGGGCGTGGTAGCGGCATTGACAGCAGGCAACGGCGGCAAAAAAATCGCCTTGCGCGCCGACATGGACGCCTTGTTTATACAGGAACAAAATACATTCGGCCACAAATCGCGCCATGACGGCATAATGCATGCCTGCGGCCACGACGGCCACAGCACGATGCTACTCGGAGCGGCCAAGTATCTGGCGAAAAACCGCAATTTTAACGGCACGGTTTACTTTATTTTTCAGCCTGCAGAAGAAGGCCGCGCGGGCGCGCAAGCCATGATTAATGACGGCTTGTTCGACCGGTTTCCCGCCGAAGCCGTCTTCGGTATGCATAATTTTCCCGATATTGCGGCTGGGCATTTTGCCGTCAAACCCGGCCCGATGATGGCCGCTTTCGATTGTTTTGAGATCGTACTGAAAGGCCAAGCCACACACGCAGCTATGCCGCACTTGGGTAATGACGTCATTGTAGCCGCCGCGCAATTGATTAATAACCTGCAAACTATCGTCAGCCGCACCGTTAATCCTGCCGATGCAGCCGTCGTTTCCATCACTCAGATTCACGCAGGGAATACCTGGAATGCGATTCCCGATTCGGTATTAATCCGCGGCACATACCGCTGTTTTAACAGCGCCGTACAAACCTTAATTGCAGACCGGATCAAGCAGATAGTTGACGCTACTTGCGCCGCTTTCGCTATGACTGCCGATGTTGTTTTCAACCCGGAAAACCCCGGTTATCCGGTCACTTTCAATACCGATGCAGAAACCGCCCTGGCGCTAAAAACCGCTGCTGCTGTCGCCGGGGAAGATTCGGTCTTGACGACGCCGACACCCAGCATGGGTTCGGAAGATTTTGCCTTTATGCTGCGAGAAAAACCCGGTTGTTATGTGTGGATCGGCAATGGATCATCCGAAAACAGTTGTCTACTGCACAATCCGCATTACGATTTTAATGATGACATCTTAGTCATAGGCGCGGCCTACTGGATAAAACTGGTGGAGTTGACGTTGACTGAGGAATGACTTGTGCTCAAATTAAATCATTAATCAACAGGATTTTAGACGTTGTTGCTTTTGATTTACCGGTTTACGGGTATGATCCGGCTAGTAAACCTGTTCAGAAACAGACTGCCCGACAGTGAGGAAATGATGCTGGTTTTTCTTCGGCTTTTATTAATGATTTTCTTAAGCTGCTGTTACACGGCAGTTAATGCCGCACCACCGCCGCAGTGCAGCATAGAAGCGCGAACTCAGGCTAAAAAATTACTGGAGTTCCATGTCGGCAAGGATGATCGAATAGAAATCGATTCTGGCGTATTCGCACTTGCTTCGATCCGAAACCCCGCCAACAGAAAGCAACAATTCGCCGTACTGGAAGTCTGGGGTTACATTTATAAAGCCCAATACCGGATGCGTTTTATCTACTATCGTCCGCTCGACCAATGCCTGTTAATGGGACAAGAGATTCTGGAGTTCGCCAGGCTGTAAAGTCTTGCTTTACAACGAAAACATGTGCGCTTTATTATAAATATCATAAGCTTGAAAAAACCCTTAATGACGTATCGGCAGCGCAATCATTAATGTTAGCTGTGAATAACGCTCTTTTTTAACCGCCCGTTAATCCGCTCTATGCGCCGCCAACTGCTGTGGTCGTTCATGGTAATCCAGCGCCGTTCTTCGCTGCGGTAAAACCAGTCTTTATCCTGCTGAAAATAAACCTGCACGTTTTTCGCTTCCCAGATATTCAAAATTTCATTGCCGTGCGCACGGGATTCGTCGTAATCGGTCACCGCCTTTTGTCCCATTTCGCTGTACAGACGGTTCAACTCCAGCAATAAACTGTTCACTTCCGGGTTCATGCTGTCAACTTTCAGGCCGATTTTTTGCGCTTCCGATAGCAAAATCGGATAACTGTGCGACGGGTATTTGGAGTTCAAGGTCGACGCGATTTCGTTTACGGTGGCCTCGTCATTAATGTGGTATGAAAGCAGCTCCCGGCATACCATAATCGACAAGGATTCCGCGCGGTCGACCGCGCCGATGACCAAAGGATGAACGTATTCGAATAAATGTTTGTACGGATTATCTTTATTGTCGGCCTGCTGCGCCTGCCAGAGGCGGATGACGCGCGTCAATTCGTCCAGGCTGACGCTAACGCGATCGTTATCGCGGTCGATAGGCGACAAGGCATGGTTTAACGAAGTATCGACCGCAGTCAGATAAGCTGTCGGATCCATGAATATTTGATTAGCGCCGAGCGTAATCATGGTTGCCGCCGACGCGCATTCCAAAGGCACCAGGGCGATTAAATTTTTGCAGTGTTGGCGCAACAGACTCACCAACCGCAAGGACACTTGCCCGCTGCCGCCGTCGGATTTAATAAACAAGTACAACGTATCGTGATAGCCCAGGCATTCCAGCACCTCGTACAAGGCCAGCACATCGCTATGGCACACCGAGCCGCGTGGATTGTTCCAATAGGTTATTAATGGCGCGCCCAGCACCGTCGAGATGTCCGCGATTACCTCTTGAGTTTTAGCGAACAAAACCGGCGGCTGGTTGATTTTGGGCTGATTCACGGCTTGAGATTCGGTCATAATAATATTGTTAATCGATTGTAAAAGCTAAGAAAAATAAACATTCCCGCAGTTAATTTCAAGGTTTCATTTTCTAACGCTCAAGACTAGCAGCGCTAGCCATTATTTACCAGGAATGCGTTCGAATAAGCCTAATATTGACCGGGCGGAAGCCTGGAAAATATGGCAAAATAACCGACCATTGTTATTACAACGCCTTTCCGTCTTCTCCGACGTTACCTATTCCATGCTGAATTTTAAAAACATCGCGCTCAGACGCGGCGTACGCGTTCTGTTTTCCGGCGCCTCCTTTACTATCCATAAAGGCGACAAAGTGGGATTTACCGGCGCTAACGGCACGGGTAAATCCAGTTTTTTCGCATTAATAAGAGACGAATTACACGCCGACGAAGGCGAGTTTTCGTATCCGCCCAACCTTGAAATCGCCCATGTTGCCCAAGAAACGCCGGCCGTAGCCTGCTCCGCCCTGGATTTCGTCATGGACGGCGACCGGGAACTTCGACATCTGCAAACACAACTACAAGCCGCCGAAGCCGCGCACGACGGTATTCTGCAGGCCGACCTGCACACCAAATTAGACGTCATCGGCGGTTATTCCGCCAAAGCCAGGGCGGCGCGTTTAATGGACGGCCTGGGCTTCAAACCCGGTCAGGAAAACCAGGCGGTGAACTCATTTTCCGGCGGCTGGCGCATGCGTTTGAATCTGGCGCAGGCATTAATGTGCCGCTCGGATGTGCTATTGCTGGACGAACCCACCAACCACCTCGATCTTGATGCGGTGATCTGGCTGCAGGATTGGCTCGGCAAATATGATGGCACGTTGTTATTAATCTCTCATGATCGCGATTTTCTCGACCAGATAACCGATCATATCATTCATATAGAAAACGGCAAGGCGGAAATTTACACCGGCAATTACAGCGCTTTTGAACGCATGCGGGCGGAAAAACTGGCGCAACAGCAAGCAGCTTACCAAAAGCAACAACGCGAAATTGCGCATTTCGAAAGTTTTATTAATCGCTTTAAAGCCAAAGCCACCAAAGCACGGCAGGCGCAAAGCCGGATTAAAGCTTTGGAGCGTATGGAAGTCATTGCAATGGCGCATGTCGATTCGCCGTTCGATTTCAGCTTTCCCCAGCCGGGCAGAATGCCGAATCCATTGTTGCAATTGGAAAACGCCGAAATCGGTTATAACCAGAACACGATCTTGCACAACATTAATCTATGCATTTCTCCGGGCGATAGAATCGGATTATTAGGCGCGAATGGCGCGGGTAAATCCACCTTGATTAAAGTACTGGCTAACCAGTTAAACGCATCCGCCGGTGTTAAATTAACGGCGGACGCTTTACGAATCGGCTATTTTGCCCAACATCAGCTGGAGCAATTGCGGTCGGAGGAGAGTCCTTTATGGCATTTGCAAAAACTCGATGCGAAAGCTGCCGAGAAAGATCTACGCAACTTTCTGGGCGGTTTCGATTTTCATGGCGATAAAGTTCTGGAACCGGTGCGGCCTTTTTCCGGCGGAGAAAAGGCGCGGCTGGTTTTAGCCATGCTGGTCTACCAAAACCCCAATCTCTTGCTTTTGGACGAGCCGACCAATCACCTCGATCTGGAAATGCGCCAGGCCCTGAGCGTGGCCTTACAGGACTATGAAGGCGCTATCGTGGTGGTTTCTCACGACCGCCATCTGCTGCGCACCGTGGCCGATCAATTTTTATTGGTGGCGGATAAACAATGCCGGCCTTTCGACGGCGATCTGGACGACTACCGGCAATGGCTGGCGGAACAGAAAAAAGGCATTATTAATCAGAAGGATGAACAACAGACAAGTGTTTCCAGAAAAGACCAGCGCAAGCTCGAAGCCGAACGTCGGCAACAACAAAAACCGTTGCTGGACGCCTTAAAAAAAGCCGAACAAGCCGTGGGAAAATATCATCTTGAACAACGCCGCCTGGAAGACGAATTAGCCAAACCGGAACTGTACAGCGAGACGGAAAAAGACCGGTTAAAATCGCTACTCGCCCAAAAAGCCGAGATCGATAACGCGCTGGCGGCGGCGGAAGCGGATTGGCTGGAAACCGAGGAAAGGCTGTCGGCAGCCAATGCTACAGTTTAAGCGCTTTGAATGCGGTAAACAAGCCGATGACGCTCAACATTAATAATAAAGCCATTAATGCCAGAATGACCGTATCGGCATTGATGTACGGCTTTAGTTCTGGATCAAGGCTAACAAACAGCGCTATATAAAACACCCCTGCCGTAAACGCCCAGGCTGTCAGCAACGTATTAATATTTTGCCCTGCCCTGGTTTGATAATAACCCAAAAGCAACCAGCCGACGATCATATAATCCACAATCCACAGCGGGGCGTATTGCCAGTACCCCCAGTTCATCGCTGTCTCGCCGATACCGAGACCAATCGCAAAAACCAACGCTAAATATCTGGAACAGGTTAATAACATAACAGGTTTAGTTGTTTTTATTTTTACTGATTATAGCTCGATTAATAATTCGGCGGCATATGATGAATACCTAGAGTCTGTTGACATTTAAACTAGCCAAATAAAGCTGGCAGCGAGAGCAATGAAAGCGGAATAGCGAGAGGCCAGCTTTTCATAGCGCGTCGCAATGCGCCGAAATTGCTTGATCCGGCAAAAGAACCGCTCCACCAGGTTGCGGTTCTTGTACTGCTCCTTGTCATACTCCCGTTGCTGCTTACGGTTGCTTTTAGGCGGGATAACGGCTTTTGCCCCCGCCTTTTCAATCTCGCCCAACACCCCGTCAGCGTCATAGGCCTTGT
>VGVA01000068.1 GCA_016874115.1 Gammaproteobacteria bacterium | reverse complement strand
GGATAGGACTTGTTGTATCGCTTGGCCTCGCGTTTCAGGCGTTCCTGGATGGCCTGCTCGACCTTGGCCAGACGCTTCAAACCATACTGGATCATCTTGAAGCGCTGGTTGGTGCTGTCGCGGGGGGCAAATTCTTGCAGCCTTGCCCGTTTCAGCACCTCGTAGAGGGTCGGCCTTGAGACCCGGAAACGTTCCGCCAACTGCGTCACCTTCCAGGTTCGGGTTTGGTAAAGCCGCCAGATTTCTTGGCGGTCTAGCAATGTGAGTCGAGTTCGTTTATGGATGTTCATTTACAGTATTCTCCAAAATACTGTAAACAACGCTAGAAATTTTTACACTTTAATCTTTCTGAAATGATTCGGCTGTTACTTTCAAGCCATCCACCATGGCTACCGGCGGCTTCCAACCCAAATAACGCCAGGATTTATTAATATCGACCTGAAAAGAACCGCACAACCGTTGCGCCACCTCACCTTTACCGAGCAGCTTTGCTCCTGTGACAAGTACAGCAGTCGGGACTGGCAGCACTCTTGTCTTGACGCTAAGCGCCGCAGCACAGGAAATCAATAATTCCGTAGTCGATACATCACATCCGTCCGAAGCGAAAAACACCTGATTGGCCGCTTGCGGATGATTAATGCAATGAACGATTAAATCCGTTAAATTTCCAAGATAGAGCAGGCTGCGTTTATTATTAATCAAGCCTAATGGCAGTAGTCTATTGCTTTGTAAGGCATTCAGCATGGCGGCAAAATTAGCTTTTACCCCTGGTCCGTACACCAATGGCGGACGGACGATCACCGCCTCCATATTTGTTCTGCTGGCAATCGTTAACAAGCCTTCCTCTGCCTGGTATTTTGAGAAGCTATAAAAATCCTGCGGATTGACCGCATCTTCCTCGCGAAACGGGTTGCCTAACCCAGACGCTTCGCCGTTCACTTTAGCGGTACTCAAAAAAATGAACCGTTTAACGCCGCTACCGGCGGCAGCCTGCGCCAGATTTAATGTCGCCAGGGTATTGGCTTTGTAATAGGTGTCTCCGGACGTCAAGCCGTTGTCATTCATTGATGCACACGTGCGGCAGTATGGACGACACAATCGACTCCAGACAAATAGGAAGGCCAATACACCGGCATTTCCAAATCCGGAATGCGCACTGTTTTAGCGCCTTCTAACTGAAACTCCCTGCGTATCGCACAGATAACTGCATAACCTTGGCGAATTAATTCAACGGCCAAAGCGTGGCCGACAAAGCCGTTAGCCCCGGTTATTAATACTGTTTTCAACGCCAGAACCGCCTTCTATTAATCGGCAACACGATCAAACATTCAAACAAAACACCTCCTTTTCAAGCAAGTACATTCAACTATCGTTCTTAGCTATTATTAATAACGGCTGCAAAATTATTAAGCATTAATTGCGTTTTTGCGGCAAAGCGGTCTTTTCATTGGCATTACGGGCAAACAGTCTGGAAAACAACAAGCCGATTTCAAACAACAGCCACATGGGAATCGCCAGCATCGTTTGCGATACCACGTCGGGCGGCGTTAAGAACATGCCGATGATAAATACCCCGACGATAACATAAGGCCGCTGTTCCGCCAGCGTTGCTGGCGTAACTATACCGGTCAACACCAGCACCACGGTAAAAATAGGCACCTCAAAGCAGATGCCGAAGGCAAAAAACATGGCGATGACAAAATCGAGATAGTTGCCGATGTCGGTCATCATGGTAACACCGCTGGGCGCGGCGGCGCTTAAAAACCCGAAAACCATCGGGAAAACCACATAATACGCAAAAGCCACACCGGCAAAAAACAGTAAAGTGCTGGCGATTAATAATGGTAGTATCAAGCGCTGTTCATGCCTGTACAAACCGGGTGCAATAAAAGCCCAAAAATGGTAAAGAATATAGGGAACACACAAAAACACCGCCGCAACCAACGCCAGTTTAAACGGCGTAAAAAACGGCGAAGCCACTTCGGTGGCGATCATCGTGGCGTTTTTGGGCAAATGTTTCAGTAAGGGATCGGCGACGAAGGTATAAATATTTTCCTTAATTAACGATAACGCAATAAACACCAACAGGACAAAAACGATGACTTTTATCAGCCGGTTGCGCAGCTCGACCAAATGGCTGATAAAGGCCTGCTCTTCACCTTCGTCAAGATTTTCTTGGCTCATCCCGTCCTGTCGTTTGTTGGGCCGATTTAAGTTCTTCCGCCTGTTGGTTCAAGGTGTTTTGAAAGCTATGCAAATCAGTTGCGGTTTCATTAATGATTTGCTTAATCTCTTTGATTCCGCTTTGATTTTTCAAGGATTGCCGCAGTTCTTCGGCTTGAAATTCTTCGTGTATTTCCTGTTTAACGGACGCCAGGATGCGTCTCGATTTGCCGATCCAAAAACCTGTCATCCTGGCGACTTTCGGCAGCTTTTCCGGCCCGATAACCAGCAAAGCGACTAAGGCAACCATGCAAATTTCGGAAAAACCGACTTCAAACATCAGTTGTCGTCTGTTTTATCGACAGTATCCGTTTTGGCGGGCGTCTCTTCATCCTTGACGGCCTTTTTAAAGCTTTTTATTGCTTCTCCCAAATCGCCACCCACATCCTTCAGCCGCTTCGTGCCGAAAATAACAATAATAATTGCCAATACGATCAATAACTTGGTAACGCTGATACCCATTTTAACTCCTTAACTTGTCAAACGGTCACATCGTGCGGCATAGTTGCCGGGTTCAAGCAGATTTACAACAACATCAATGCGATTGTATTAATGGTAGCTTGGAATTATAAACGCATTTGCCGTTGAAAGCGTGTTTGTCTCAGCAAGGGCGCATAAATTCGTCAGAAATCTCATCGCATGTCGATTAATTATCTCTTTGCGCCTTTTCAACATGGCCTGATAAACCGAAGCGGCGTTGCAGTTCCATTAATACATCGTCCGGGCCGAGTCCTTCGTTAGCCAGCAGCACCATGCTGTGAAACCACAAATCCGCCGTTTCATAGATAATTTTCTGCTTATCGCCGCTTTTACCGGCAATAATGGTTTCGGCGGCTTCTTCGCCGATTTTTTTCAGAATATTATCCAGGCCTTTAGCGTACAAACTGGCAACATACGATTTATCCGCCGATTCCTGTTTACGCTGCTCTAAAACGGCTGCTAATTGCTGCAAGATATCACTCATGATTCTTATAAATATTTTTCGGATTTTTAAGGACAGGCGCGACAGTTAACCATTTGCCGTCCAGCAATTGCCGGTAAAAACAGCTTTCCCGTCCGGTGTGGCAGGCTATGCCGCCTTCTTGCTCGACCATTAATAAAATGACGTCTTCGTCGCAATCCAGGAAAATACCGGCGACTTTTTGCCGGTGCCCGGATTCTTCGCCTTTGCGCCACAGCTTGCTGCGCGACCTCGACCAATATACCGCATAACCTTCCTGCTCGGTTAAACGGAGAGATTCCCGGTTCATCCAGGCAAACATCAGGATTTTGCCCGTTTCCGCATCCTGGGCAATCGCGGGAATCAATCCGTCGTCAGTCCAGCGGATTTCATCTAACCATCTGCTCATAAGCGCACCTCGATGCTGCGTTCCGCCATCCGTTGTTTGGCTTCGCCGACGGTATGCTCGGCAAAATGGAAGATGCTGGCTGCCAGCACCGCATCGGCTTTGCCTTCAAGAACGCCGTCGGCCAGATCGTCCAGACAACCGACGCCGCCCGATGCAATCACCGGCACATTAACGGCTTCGCTAATGGCGCGGGTTAATGGTAAATCGAAACCGGAGCGGGTGCCGTCTTTGTCCATACTGGTTAATAAAATTTCGCCCGCGCCGTAACCGACCATCTTCTTAGCCCATTCGATTGCGTCGATGCCGGTCGGTTTGCGCCCGCCGTGGGTGAATATCTCCCATTTATCGGGTTCGCCGGGCTGGCTGACTTTTTTGGCGTCGATGGCGACGACAATGCATTGCGAACCGAAGCGCTCCGCCGCTTCTTTCACAAACTCCGGTCTGAATACCGCAGCACTATTAATGCTGACCTTATCCGCACCAGCATTCAGCATACGGCGGATATCATCCAATGTCCGAATACCGCCGCCAACAGTTAATGGAATGAACACTTCCCCGGCAACCTGTTCGACCACATGCACCATGGTTTCGCGGTCTTCGTGGCTGGCGGTAATGTCCAAAAAGGTTAATTCGTCCGCGCCTTCCTTGTCGTAACGGCGGGCAATTTCTACCGGATCGCCGGCGTCGCGGATATCGACAAATTTGACACCCTTAACCACCCGCCCATTATCGACGTCCAGACAAGGTATGATGCGTTTAGCCAAGCCCATTAATCGAAAGACTCGGCAAGCTTAGCGCCTTCGGCAAAATCCAGTGTGCCTTCATAAATGGCCCTACCGGTAATAGCACCCATAACACCGTCACCGGTAATAGCACCCAACGCTTTAATGTCATTAATGGTGGTAATCCCGCCTGATGCTATCACCGGAATGCGGATGGCGCGCGCCAGTTTTGCTGTGGCTTCAATATTGACGCCTTGCATCATGCCGTCTTTAGAAATATCGGTGTAGATAATGGCTTCGACGCCATCTTCTTCAAAATGTTGCGCCATGTCGATAACATCATGCCGTGACAACTTAGACCAGCCGTCGATAGCCACTTTGCCGTTTTTGGCGTCCAGGCCGACAATAATACGCCGCGGATATTCAATCGCCATATCCTTAACAAAGTGCGGTTCGACCACGGCTTTCGTACCGATAATGACATATTCCACGCCGGCATCCAGATAACCCTGGATGGTTTCTTCGTCGCGAATGCCGCCGCCGATTTGTACGGGAATGTCGGGATAAGCTTCCACAATCGCATGAATCACGTCGGCGTTGCGCGGCTTACCGGCAAAAGCGCCGTCCAGATCAACCAGATGGATGCGTTTAGCGCCTGCGGCAACCCATTTGCCGGCAACGGCAACCGGGTCTTCCGAGAAAACCGTATCGTCTTCCATTCGTCCCTGCCGTAAGCGAACGCACTTGCCCTCTTTCAGATCAATGGCGGGTATTAACAGCATAACAGTGAGTCCTCTACAACAATCTATTGATGAATTATTAATGGATTAATGGAAATTCAGGCTTATCCGTCCCAATGCAGAAAATTTTTCAACAGTTGCAAACCGGCTGTCTGGCTTTTTTCGGGATGAAATTGCACGGCAAAAATATTGTTAGCGGCCAGCGCACAGGTAAATGCTTTCGGGTAATCGGTTATACCGGCAATCGTTGCCTGATCGTCGGGTCTGGCATAGTAGCTGTGTACAAAATAAAAACGGCTGTCTTGCGGGATGTTTTCCCATAATGGATGTTGCATCTGGCGCACTTGATTCCAGCCCATGTGCGGAATTTTCAGGGTTGCGCCGCTTTGGTCCTGTAATGGTTCGGTAAAGCGTACAACATGGCCTGGAATGATATTTAACGTTTGAGTATGCCCGTTTTCTTCGTGATCGGTTAATAATGCCTGCATACCCAGACAGATACCCAAAAAGGGTTTGGCTTTTGCGGCTTCCTTAATAATCTGGATTAAACCCGATTGTTTTAATGAGTACATACAATCACGGATAGCGCCTACCCCTGGAAAAACAACGCGATCGGCACTCAGAATGTCATCGCCATCTGCTGTGACGAAAACATTAACACTAGAATCTGCGTATTGAAGCGCCTTTGCAATGGAATGGAGATTACCCATACCGTAATCGATAACAGCGACGGAAGACATTCTGGAATTAAAAAATCAGAAAGGAGTTTTAATTATTAAAGGCTACCTTTGGTTGAAGGTATAATGTCGGTCATTCTCGGATCCAAGGTTAAGGCCATGCGCAATGCGCGACCCGTGGCCTTAAAGATGGTTTCCGCAATATGATGGGCATTAACCCCTTTTAAGTTATCTATGTGCAGAGTAATGCCTGCATGATTAACCAGTCCTTGAAAGAATTCGCGAAATAAATCAACATCGAAATTGCCGATCGCCGCGCGCGGAAAAGTAACGTCATATACCAGCCCCGGCCTGCCGGAAAAGTCTACCACAACGCGTGATAAGGCTTCATCTAACGGAATGTAGGCGTGTCCGTATCTGACCATGCCTTTTTTGTCGCCGACTGCTTTGGCGATTGCCTGACCTAAAGTAATGCCGATGTCTTCCACAGTATGATGCGCATCGATTTCCAAATCGCCTTTTGCCGTAACGTCGATATCTATCAAGCCGTGACGGGCAATCTGGTCGAGCATGTGATCCAGGAACGGAACGCCGGTCGAAAACGAAGAGACGCCGGCGCCATCAAGGTTAATATTGACTTTAATCTGGGTTTCGAGGGTGTTCCGCTCAACCTGTGCAGTGCGCTTATCCATTAGTAACGGGGATTAATTGAAATAACTCTTATCCTAAAGATGGAATAATTTTAGACCGGATACGATTAATTTACAGCACTTTTTACTTAAGAAACGACCGCTTTACCGGTCAATTTGTTAATTTAGTTAAAATAATCACAAAACTTGCTTGTTTTTCCAGCTATTAATAACTATACAGCCCTTTTTATAATCCCTGGCTTACAACAAGATAAGCATTCACTTGCTTAAATTCAGCTTAAATTTTGAGAGAATCGCACTATCGCCAATGCATTAAGCCATCCTTAACGGTAGTTATTAAGCACATGTATAGCCCTAATGCCGGCGATAATATGGCCCTTTCGTGCAACGCGTCAGGGCTTTTTTTATGGTGAGCAAATCCAGTTAAACATCGGCAACGGCTTTCGCCGCCCGCTTGCGTTCGTGTTCCAGCAGTAATTTCTTCCGCAAGCGGATGGATTTGGGCGTGACTTCCACCAATTCGTCATCGGCGATAAACTCCAGCGCCTGCTCCAAAGACATCTTTTGCACCGGCACCAATATCAGATTTTCATCCGAACCCGCCGCTCGAATATTCGTTAACTGTTTTGCCTTGGTCGGATTAACCACCAAGTCGTTAGCGCGCGAATGGATACCGACCAACATGCCTTCGTACACCTCATCGGCATGGACGACGAACAATTCGCCGCGCTCCTGCAAGGCAAATAAGGCGTAAGCCAGACATTTGCCTTGCACCATCGATACCAGCACACCGCGTTTGCGGATGCCAAGCTCGCCTTTTTTCATCGACCCATAGTGGTCGAAAACATGGTAAAACAGGCCGGAACCGGAAGTTGACGTCATGAATTCAGTCTGAAAGCCGATTAATCCGCGCGACGGCACCATGTACTCAAGGCGCACCCGGCCTTTACCGTCCGGCTGCATGTTGAGTAAATCGCCTTTGCGGTCGCCCAGTTTTTCCATGATTGCACCTTGGTGCGTTTCCTCGACTTCAATCGTCACCATTTCATAAGGCTCGTGTTTTTCGCCGTCTATTTCCTTGAGGATCACTTCTGGCCTGGATACGCCCAGTTCATATCCTTCCCGGCGCATATTTTCGATTAATACCGATAAATGTAATTCGCCGCGACCGCTGACCTTGAATTTATCCGGATCGGCAGTGTCTTCCACGCGCAAAGCCACATTGTGCTGCAATTCTTTTTCCAACCTGTCCTTAATCTGGCGGGATGTCAAAAATTTACCTTCTTTGCCAGCAAACGGCGAGTTATTAACCTGAAAGGTCATGGTTACCGTCGGTTCGTCCACTTTCAGCGGCGGCAACATTTCCACGGTATCGGGATGGCATAAGGTATCGGAGATTTCCAGCTTTTCGATACCGATAAAAGCAATAATGTCGCCCGCGCGCGCTTCCGGCACTTCCACCCGCTCCAGGCCGTGAAAACCAAACAATTGCAGAATCCGGCCCTTCCGCTCGACACCTTCGCGACTGATGATGGTCAACGGCATGTTAGGCTTGACCGTACCGCGCTGAATTCGGCCGATACCGATTACGCCGACATACGTGTTGTAATCCAGGCTTGAAACCTGCATCTGGAACGGGCCGTCGATATCCACTGGTGGCGGACTGACTTTATCGACGATAGTTTGAAACAGCGGCGTCATGTCGCCGCCTGTCACGTCCGAATCAAAACCGGCATAGCCGTTCAAGGCCGAGGCGTAGACGATAGGGAAATCGAGCTGCTCATCGGTTGCACCCAAACGATCGAATAAATCAAAAGTTTGGTCAACCACCCAGTCCGCCCGCGCGCCGGGACGGTCGATTTTATTAATAACTACAATCGGCTTTAATCCCAGCGCAAACGCCTTTTGGGTGACGAAACGGGTCTGCGGCATGGGACCGTCGACCGCATCGACCAGCAAGAGCACCGAATCGACCATCGACAACACCCGCTCCACCTCGCCGCCGAAATCAGCGTGGCCGGGCGTATCGACGATATTAATGTGGTAGCCGTTCCATTCCAGTGCGGTATTTTTCGCCAGAATGGTAATGCCGCGCTCTTTTTCCAGGTCGTTGGAATCCATGACCCGCTCGCCGACTTTGGTGTGCGCGGCGAACGTGCCGGATTGTTGTAAAAGCTTGTCGACAAGGGTGGTCTTACCATGATCGACGTGGGCGATGATGGCGATGTTGCGGAGTTTTTCGATCACTTTGTTGAGATGGGTAGGTCTGGTGAATAGAAATATCAGGCAAAAAGACAGCCTGAACAATTATTAATAAATGAGATTAAATTACGTTAAAAATGGAATGGAGAAGTCGAGTTATTAATGACGATGTACGATTAACCCTGCTCCCACGGCAAGCCGCAAAACCGCCAGCCGCTGAGGGTGTTGCGGTGTTTGTTCCCATCCAGCGCACCTTCAAAGCCATCAACAATATTGATTAATCGGGTGTAACCTACTTGCTCCAGTGCTTGTGCGGCGGCTAATGAACGCTGCCCGCTACGGCAGAGCAGCAGTATCGGCCGGTCTTTTTCCGGAACCAGCCTAGTTACCTGCGCGACAAAATTAGGGTTGGTTTCCCAACTGGGCGCTTCTTTCCAGGGGATATGCACCGCGCCGATAGGATGGCCGACATAAGCATGTTCCATCTGGGTGCGCACATCCACCATCACGGCGACAGGGTTTTGCTGCATTAATTCCCAGGATTCTTGCGGAGAAAGATTTTCAATCATGTGAACTCAAAGCACAGCGCGGATACGTAACACGCTATTATCTCATCAAAACCCCGGTATCGCTATGGTTATTAATAATGTCCGGTTCCTTGTCAGGTTTTACCTTTAGTTTCATTAACTGATGGTTTTGCTTCAACGATAACCGGTTTTTTATACCATAACCCGCCTGCCGAATAGCAAGTCCAGCCCCATTTCAGCCAGTTCAACAGGGAAGAGTCCAGCCAGAACGACCACAACAGCATTAATAACCGGTGGCGCGGATAAGACGGTTGCTTTGGGTAAATCCGCCGGGCTTCTGTTCTGGTACCAGTTCAAATTGTAAGCAGTGGACTGGTTGCCGATGATCTGCATATCTGGCGAACCGCCCAGCAGGCCTTGCTCTACGGCGAAAAGCAGGATGGACAAAGACAATAGCGTCAGAATCCCGATGATGACTTGCATCGCATTAAAATATTTTTCATTGATGTCGATTCGCTGCGCCCGCAAACCTAGCATGAACAGCCAAGCAACCACCAAAAAGCCGGCGGTCAGCGGTACTTGACTTAAACCAAGCAACAATAACAACCAGTGCCAGTGTTTAAGCGGCATTAATGTAACCTTACCCAAGCCCAGCGCCAGCAGCATAATCACCGCCAGCACACCCCAGAACAGCACTGCCGGACCGAGTTTCGGCCCCCAAAGCCATAATACCCAGCGATCCTGGCCTAAGCCAATACTCAGTCTGGTATTGACGCTGGGCAGCCCTAAATTAACGTCCGGCGTTTTGGTAATGGCGCCGATCTCGTCCGGAGCCTGCCAATTAATTTTAATATCCTGCTTGCCGGGATTTACCGGCAGCGTCAATTTTTGACCGCCCTGCCGCAAAGGTAAGGTCTGGCCATTAATGGATACAGTTTGGAGTTCCGCTTGCTCGGGCAATGTGATCGTGTGTTGCGCGCCTTGCGAGCTGCGCAAGCTGAAGTTAAGTTCCGCGGCCGTCATCCGCTTTCCCGGTTGTATGACTAAGCGGCTGCTATCGATGGTTAGGGTTTGTCCGTCCAGTGTTTTAGGCCTGCTAATGTCCACTGCCAGTTATTCGCCCGGCCAGGGATGCCATTCCGGCAGCCATTGTCCTTCGGAATTCAGATGCATCATCCTTAAAAGAGCATCTTAAGGTTGCAAAAAAATTGTTAACTGTTTGTAATTAAGCGGCAAGAAGGCGCTTATGGCAGAACAGATCATTCACCCTTTGGGTGAACCCGAACCGAAGGCATTAATTCCGTATGCTGAACCTGTCAGGGTAGAAACATTTGGCGGCAGGATCCATGTGGAATGGGATCCACAAGCATCGGTGACGGCGATGGGGCAATTGCCCTTTTTCATAGAATTTTTGCACATCAGCGGATTGTTGGGAGATTGGGTGTCACGATGCCCTTTACGCTGGGTTAGCCCCAACGCCCCGAGAAAACGCAATGTGCTGGGGACGCTATTGCTTTCAGTGTTGTCAGGGCACAAACGCTATGCCCATATCAATGGCTTGCGTGGAGACGGTGTCAACCCGGGCTTGCTGGGGATGAACAAGGTTGTCAGCGAGGACTCAGTCCGGCGTTCGTTGCAACAGATGGATGAAGTAGAAGG
>VGVA01000067.1 GCA_016874115.1 Gammaproteobacteria bacterium | reverse complement strand
GTCGAGTGATACGTTTTCCAGGCAAGAGTGAGTTCCCCATAAAAGTGAAAATCACTGTTTTCCTTGGTATCGGTCAACCGGTCAAGATAGTTGTCGTCAAACCGGACAGGCTAATTGTCGCCGAACACAAGAGTGGCAAAGCGAAACGCGCCGATTATGTTCTCTATTACCAGGGTTTCTGAGAAGCCTTGTTGTGTTATCCCTGTGGTACGTGGGATCAAGGCTTTTCTGTTCTCATAAATAGTTCTTGAAACTATATTCTCAATCCACTACTATGACAACGAGTTTTGATAAGGAGTCGAGTATGGGACAACTAAATCGCATTACCCAAGCCCCTGAGATGATGGGCGGAAAAGCCTGTATCCGTGGAATGCGCGTCACGGTCGGTATGATTGTGGGACAAGTCGGTGCTGGGCACAGCATTGATGAAATTCTCGCCGATTATCCTTACCTTGAGCGCGAAGATATTATGCAGGCACTTCGTTATGCGGCCTGGCTAGCTGAAGAACGCGAGGTTGTATTGGCCTCCGCATGAAGCTGATCGTTGATATGAATCTGTCCCCGCGCTGGATCGGATGGTTGGCCAATGCTGGCATTGAGGCAGCGCACTGGTCAGAGATAGGGGCGAACAACGCACCAGATTCTGAAATCATGACCTATGCCAATGCAAATGATTGTATAGTCCTTACCCACGATTTGGACTTCAGCGCGATCCTTGCCGCCACACATGGCGAGAAACCCAGCGTCGTGCAAATTCGCGCGGAAGATATCAGTCCGGACGTGATCGGGTTGCAAGTCATCGCCGCTTTGCGGCAAATGGCAACCGAATTGGAAAATGGCGCATTGTTGAGCGTTGATCCGAATCGTACCCGAATGCGACTGCTACCTTTGAACAGATCTCAGGATTAGACAAATGCTTATTGGCTATGCGCGCGTCTCGACACAAGATCAAAACCTTGAACTTCAAATCGATGCCTTGACTAAGGCCGGCTGTAAGAAAATTTTCGACGACAAAATCAGCGGTAGCCGCGCTGATCGCCCCGGACTGGCCAAGGCACTGGAAATGTTGCGTGAAGACGATACCCTTGTGGTCTGGAAGCTGGACAGGCTTGGCCGCAGCGTCAAGAATTTGGTTAACCTTGTTGGCGAATTGCACAAACAAGGTGTCCAGTTCAAAAGCCTCACCGATGCGATCGACACTGGCACCACATCCGGCCGATTTTTTTTCCATGTCATGGCGAGTCTGGCCGAAATGGAAAGGGAACTGACGGTTGAACGAACCCGGGCAGGTCTTGAGGTCGCACGTCAACTAGGCCGAAAAGGAGGCCGTAAGCGGCAGATGACCGACAGTAAGATTGAGTCTGCCAAGAAATTGCTGGCTAACGGAGTGCCTCCTCGGGATGTGGCAAAGAACCTTGGGGTTTCGGTGCCGACCCTATATCGCTGGATTCCAGCCTCCGCGAACCCATAAGTTGTGAAAGTCCGCCGAGTGGCGGCCAGCTACACAACACTCTAGTTAATCTCGAAATTATTAATCCTTAAATAACCGAAATTTTTAATTCAAATGCAAGTATAACCTTACTTAGCTATTTATTGATCTCTTAAAAGGATAGGCTTTCCCAGTGCTTATTATTTCCACCCGCCACCTAACGCCTTGTAAATATTGACCATGGATACCCTTTGGTTTTTAACCACATTTATCAATTCAAGATTGGTCTGCAAGGCGCTCTGCTGGGCAATCAAGACTTCCAGATAGCTCGCCCTAGCAGATCTATAAAGTTCATTGGCCGTTTCGACGGATAGCCTTAACACTTCGCTTTGTTCATTTTTTAACGTGTGGGTGCTTTCTAAATTCTTAATATTCGATAGCTCATTCGCGACTTCGACATAAGCATTTAATATCATTTTCTGATAGTTATACATCGCCGTCAGTTGGTTAGCTTTTGCCGTATTAAATTGAGCTTCTAAAGCGTTCATATTGATAATAGGTGCAACTATATTACCCATGAACGAATAGGCGATGGAAGCGGGTGAATTGAATAGAAATTCCGGATTAAACGCCTGGAACCCAACATTTGCAGTAATCGTAAAATTTGGAAAAAACGCCGCCCTTGCCGCCTTGAGATCAAATTGACTGGCTTGTATTTGATATTCCGCTTCGCGTATATCGGGGCGGTTTTCCAGTAATTGTGAGGGAAATCCGGTAGCGATCTGTGATGATATTGCTTTAAAAAGCTCCGCTTTATTCCGTTCGATGGCCTGTGGGAAACGTCCAAGCAGAAAATTAATTTTATTCTCCGTTTCCGTGACTTGTTGAAGCGCCTTCTTTTCCAGCACTTTGGTGTTAAGCAGTTGCGCCTTGAACTGTTGCACCGCCAACTCATTCGCCCGTCCAGATTCCTTTTGGAGTTTAATCACCTCTAAGGCTTCTTGTTGTTTCTGGATAGTTTGCCGAATGATGTCGAGTTCGTTATCGAACGCCAGCAATTCGTTATAGCTGATGGCTATGTCAGAAACCAGATTGGATATCACAAAATTTGTGCCTTCAGCGCTAGATAGATATTGTGCGACGGCCGATTGGCGTTGGCTTTTTAAACGCCCCCAAACGTCGACTTCCCATGACGACTGCAAGCCAATAAAGAAATCGGGGAGGTCGATCGGTACGATCTGGCCTGGGGTAATCTCGGTGCTAATATTGCCCGCCCCATCCATCGTATAAAGGCCGAACTTGCGAATACTGGAACCTACATTTAGGCCGACCTGAGGCAGCATTTTGGCATTGGCCAACTTGACGCTGGAACGTGCGATTTGGATACGCTGTAAAGCCGTTTGTAAGTCAATATTGTTTCTGACGCCCGCATCGATCAGGTTAACTAAGTGAGGGTCGGTAAAATAGTGCCGCCAGTTAATATTGGCGATAGTCGTGGAATTTTTGGGTTTCGGCGCTGGAAAAGCAGCAGGTACCGGTTTTTGCGGGATCGAAAGTTGGGGGTTGAGATCCATGCACCCGTAGACATTCAAGGTAATAACCAATATGGCTAGATAGTGAGCTTTGTATTTCATTTTCATTAATTCAATTTGCCGCCATATCGACATCTTCATCGCTTCCAGCGTTTCGGTACTTATCCGCTAGGGCGGCGAAGATGACATAGAGGCCGGGAATGACAATCACGCCGAAGATCGTCCCGATAATCATCCCGCCAGCAGCAGCAGAGCCGATGGTATTGTTACCGATCTTGCCAGCACCGCTGGCGAACATGAGCGGAATCAGTCCGGCAATGAAGGCGAACGAGGTCATCAGAATTGGCCGTAACCGCAAGACCGCCGCTTCGGTAGCTGCTTCAATGACTGTGCTACCTTGACGATGCTTTAATTCGGCAAATTCGATGATGAGGATGGCATTTTTGCCCAGAATACCGATTAACATAATCATGGCAATTTGGGCGTAAATATTATTTTCCAGTCCCATCACCTTCAAGAAAAACAATGCACCAAAAATACCGATCGGCAATGAAAAAATGACCGGCATGGGCAATAGGAAGCTTTCATATTGTGCGGCCAATAATAGGTAAACAAAGAGCAGGCAGACCATAAAAATATATATTGCTTCATTACCCGCTTGTGCTTGGTCTCGGGAGGCTCCTGCCCAATCATAACCAAAGCCTTTGGGCAGCTTTTGCGCGGCGGCCTCTTTAATAGCGGCGAGCGCTTGTCCGCTACTGTATCCTGGCGCGGGCTGGCCGTTGATCATGGCAGACGGGTACATGTTATAGCGGGTCAGTTGTTCCGGCCCATAGACTTTTTCAACAGAGAGAAACGACGAAAATGGCACCATTTTGTCGGTGTCATTTTTAATGTACAGGTTTAGTAAATCGTCCGGCTGTGCACGATATTCCGGCAACGCCTGCACCATGACACGGTACATCTGTCCAAAACGGATAAAATTGGTGGCATATTCGCTACCAATCAAGGTTTGCAGCGTACTCATTGCGTTGTCAGCGGATACGCCTTTATGCGCGGCTTTATCGGTATCGATGTGCAACAGAAACTGCGGAAAACTGGCATTAAAGGTGGTAAACACACTTTCGATTTCAGGGCGTTCGTTTAATGTTTTAACAAAGGTATCGGCTACCCTTTGCATTTGCTCTAGGTTCCCGGAACCGGTTTTATCCAGCAGGCGCATCTCAAAACCACTTGAATTACCAAAACCCGGAACGGGCGGCGGCGTAAAAAATTCAATCGTGCCGTCTTTAATATGGCTGGTCTTTTGTTCTAGTATACTTATGACCTCTTTATCGGTGACGGCACGGTCACGCCAGTTTTTTAAGCTGATGAGGTTCATGCCGTAAACCGAGCCCGTACCATCAGACAATACGCTGAATCCTGCGAGACTGGATACGGAATTGACGCTATCTATCTTGTTCGCAATTTGTTGCACTTCATCGACGACTTTTTCTGTGCGTTCGAGGGTTGCGCCGGACGGCGTGGTGATATTGGCGTAAATCGTCCCTTGGTCTTCTTCCGGGATAAATCCGGAAGGGACAATCATTCCCAGAGCCGCCACACCTAACGAAAAGCCCAGAAATATCGCCAAGGTTAATAGCTTCTTATGCGCAATTTTGTTGATAAGGAGCTTATACTTACCCGATAAATTGTCGTACCCGCGATTAAAGCCAGTGAATAACGTGTGCAACGGTGTTTTATGATTTTGCCTGGAATGTGATAGCCGCTTTAAGAATAACGCGCACAGTGCCGGGGCCAGCGTCAATGCGGTAAAGCCGGACAATACAATAGAAACTGCCATTGTCAGCGAGAACTGCCGATAAAAAATCCCGGTCGGACCTGAGACGAAAGCAACGGGAACAAATACGGCGGACATTACTAACGTAATCGCAATAATGGCACCGCTGATTTCCTGCATGGCTTCTTCAGTGGCTTTTCTTGGGCTTAGTCTTGCATGCTCCATTTTGTAATGGACGGCTTCGATAACGACAATGGCGTTGTCCACAACAATACCAATTGCAAGCACCAATGCAAACAAGGTAATCAGGTTGAGCGAAAAGCCCATTAACTGCATAAAAGTGAAGGCACCAATCAGCGACACTGGCACCGCCAGGATTGGTATCAAGGTAGAACGGAAATCCTGCAAAAACACGAATACGACCAGGGTTACCAGCAAAAATGCTTCTATTAAGGTTTTTAAAACTTCATGGATCGAAGCGTCCAAAAACTGGGAAACATCATAGCTTACGGTGTAATCCATACCAGGGGGGAAGGAATCGGCCTTTATCTCCGCCATCCTCGCTTTTATGTTATCTATGACTTTTTTGGCGTTGGTGCCCGGGCGCTGTTTCAACACAATCGCGGCGGAGGGTTGGCCATTTTCCTTGGACAGGACATCGTAATCCTGGGAGTCAAACTCGACATCGGCAACATCTTTCAGGCGCAGCATTTCTCCGCCTTCTTTACTGCTTAAGACCAGGTTTTCGTAAGCCTCAACCGTATTGTGTTTACCGGTATAGCGTAGGATGTATTGCAGTGATTGCGAGTCCTTCCCTGAGCTTTCGCCGATTTTACCGGGTGCTGCTTCCACATTTTGCGCCCTTAATCTCGCAATAATTTCGGGTGCCGAAATGTTGTACATCACCAGTTTATCGGGCTTTAGCCAAACCCGCATGGCGTATTCCCGAGAACCCATAATATCGGCAAGTCCAACACCCTCAATTCGTTTCAACTCACGCAGAACATTAATATCGGCAAAGTTATATAAAAATTTTTCGTCAAGGTTAGTATTGGAACTGAGGATGTTGACGTACATCAACATGCTGTTCTGGACTTTCTCGACAATCACGCCTTGTTTAATCGCCTCTTCCGGTAACTCGTCCAGAACAGAGGTTACGCGGTTTTGCACATTGACCGAAGCAATTTCGGGGTCGGTTCCAGCTTTAAAAATTATCTGGATGACACTAGTGCCGTCATTGCCGGATACCGACGACATATAGGCCATGCCGGGTACGCCGTTGATTGCCCGCTCGAGCGGAGTGACAACCGCCTTGACGCAGGCTTCCGCATTCGCACCGATGAATTTGGTGGTGACATTCACCTCCGGTGGGGCGATATCGGGGAATTGCGTGACGGGAAGTTGGGTTAACGAAATTAATCCCAATACCGTGATTAACAAAGAGATGACAATCGACAATACCGGCCGGTGGATGAATTTGGCGAACATATTCGTATCCCTATCGGATCAATTTTTATGGCTTGATGCCATCGCTTGCGAAATATCGACCGAGCTAACCTTGACCTTTACCCCATCTTTCACTTTTTCAACACCTTCCAGCAGAAATTTTTCATTCCGTTCCAACCCGGAATCAATCGCAAAGTAGTCGGGGAAGCGCATTCTTTGGGTAATGTTGCGTTGGGATAACGTCCCATCTTCCCTCACCACAAAGACATAGAGTTTGTCCTGGATTTCCAGTGTGGATTTTTGCGGTACCAGCAAGGCATTGTCCAGTATCTTGTTAACAATAATTTTTCCATGCGAGCCATGTTTCAATAGCCCGTCCGGATTTGGGAAGCGGGCGCGGAAAGCAATGTTGCCGGTCAAGCGGTCGAACTCGCTTTCTACTGTTTCGAGTTTGCCTTCGTACCCATAAAGACTATTATTAGCAAGTTTCAAGTTAACCGTTTTGGTTGCGCTGCCACCGGCTGAAATATAATTGAGATAGTCTGTTTCGGACAAATTAAAGTAGGCAAATACTTCACTGCTCTCGGAAATAGAAGTCAGCATAGCGCCTTCATCGATAAGGCTGCCAACCTTATTGTGAATCCTGTTAATCACGCCATGGTAGGGGGCTTTAATTTGGGTATAAGTTAGCTCTAATACAGCTTTATCTTTATTAGCTATCGCTTCTTCCACGTCCGCTTTCAGCGCATCGGTTTTAGCCAAGGCAACCGCTAATTCAGACGTGGACACAATGTCCTTGGCGACCAGACGCTTAACATTGGCTAGATCGACCTCAGCCGCTTTTAAGTCGGCAACGGCGTTTTTATAAACGGCATTGGCTTTCTGTACTTCTTTTTGGTATTCCTCCGAATTCAATGCAAACAGCAATTGGTCTTCCTTTACGTTTTTGCCTTCATCCACATAAATTTTTTCGATATAGCCTTTTACCCTACTTCTTACCTCGACATATTTAACCGAATGAATCTCGGCGACGTATTCGTGGCTATAGGGCATATCTTGTACTAAAGGACTCACTACTTCATACGTATCGACGGCATTTTCCGGTGATTTAGTGGAATCGCAGGAAAGCAGAAATAAAGTCATGAAAAAAACTGGCAATTTCACGGTCATTGTATTTGTTACTGGATTAAATTAAGTATTCACGAGAAACTGATTTTAAAGTTTGACCCGATACCTGCCATGAGATTTTGGACTTCTACGAGCAATTCTTCTTTTGACCAAGTGACGAAGCGTCGCCAATGGTACTTGACATGCTTCCAGACGATCTCGATGGGGTTGAGTTCCGGGCTGTAGGGCGGCAAGTACATCAGCACCAGGCGGTGTTCGACCAGCCATTCATCCAATTTTGCGGGGTCGATGTGGTGATGGGTGCGGGCATTGTCCAGGACAACCAGGGTCAAAGGCATCCGTTCCTCGCGCTGGGCGATGCGGTCAATCAGGGCGACCACCGCGTCGCGTTTGACGGATTTGCCGTGCAGGTCGTGCCAGACCGTGCCGGTGGCCCAGTCCAGCGCACCGACCACGTTCACCCGCGCCCTGGGCGCGGCGGCATCCGCCACATGGGGTTGACCCTTGGGCGACCACGCCCGTTGCACGTTGGGCACGGTGCTGAAGCCGCTCTCGTCCAGGTAGAACAGGCTCAACTTGCCTTCCCGGGCCGCGTCCTGGCAACGCTTGAGGTTGGTTTGGGCGACCTTGAACTGGTCGGGGCAACGTTTTTTTTCAGCGCAAGCCGGGTCCGCTTGAAGGTCAGCCCACGCTTTTTGAGGTGGACTGACAAGCGGTCCAGGCTGAAAGGCGGGGCATCGGGGTGGATGGCCCGTAACTGCTGTTCGATTTGGCGCAGGGTGCATGGCGAAGACCGGGCGATGCGCTCGGCAGTGTCCACTAAACCTGGGGTCAGCTTGGCAGGTGCGCCCCCTTGATGGCCGTTCAACAACCCCATCAGGCCAAGCCGATGCCAAGCCTTCAGCCAATTGTAGGGGGTGGGTAAGGACACGCCCAGAATCTCTGCAACCAACGGAATGGGATGCCCCTTTGACAAGGCCAGCATGCCCAACGCCCGCCGACGGTAGTCGGGGTAAGGGTGATGCTCTGCAAGCTCTTGAAAGGTTAGGCATTCGGCTTCTGTCAGTTTCAGTGGTGGTAACATGGCAAGTTAATGTCCTTTGTTAAAACATTAATCTTAGACCATGCTTTTAAATTAGTTACATGTATTTACTTAGATTGAAATAAATCTATTAAGCACATACTGTTCCAAAATTATATTAAGATTTACGGGACTTTGAAAACCCAACTGATTTTTGAGTGCCCAATTTCAGGCATTCACCCCGTTATATGAACCAAAATGAAGCCGTACAAAATGGAATTTGGAATAATGATGGGCACAAAACAGCCTTAAATTAACTCAAATTGACTTACAACTAACTTACAGCATGGAAAATTTATATTTCAATCTAGGCATCATCTTCGTTTTAATCCTGATCAATGGGGTTTTTTCGATGTCTGAAATGTCTGTGGTTTCCTCCACCAAAGCCAGACTGCAAAAATTGGTTTCTGAACGTCGCTTTGGCGCCAAAGCCGCGCTCAAGCTGCATGAAGAGCCCACCCATTTTTTGTCAACGGTACAGGTCGGCATCACCGCAGTCGGCATATTAAGTGGGACTTTCGGCGAAGAGGCCTTACAACTACCCATCCAAAAAGTACTCTTGCAAACCCCGGCATTCGCGCCATATTCAGAAACCCTCTCTTTGATAGCCACGGTAACTCTAATTACCTATTTTTCCGTTGTACTAGGTGAGTTAGTGCCAAAGAGCTTGGCTTTGCAAAATCCCGAAGGTATTGCCTCCACTATCGCCAAACCGATGCAAGCCTTAGCGCTTATTTTCAACCCTATTGTTTGGTTGCTTTCTATATCGAGCCGATTGCTGGTTATAGCCTTAAGACTTGACCGTACTAAAGATACGACTGTTACCAATGAAGAAATTCGCATCATGATGGAAATGGGTTCGGAGGCTGGCGTATTCCACGCTGATGAAAGCCAGATGGTCAACAACGTGATGAAATTGGATGATGTGCGAGTTCGAGCGATTATGGTGCCGCGTCAAGAGATTTATGTGATCGATAGCTTAGAACCAGTAGACCAACAACGCAAAAGAATTGAAGACAGCCCATATTCCAAAATCATCGAGGGTGTAAATAATTCTGTGTAACTGCCTCAGTTAATAGTTAAATATAATCTTGCAACCGGTCTTCGAATTCAATCATAAATCGGTTCAATGCGGATTTCCAATTCTTGATCGGCATGGTCCATTTTTTTGAAGCCTCCTGAATGGCGAGATAAACGACTTTTTTGGCGGAGTCATCGCTTGGGAACAACTTTCGTTTGAGCAGTGCTTTGCGGATGACGCTGTTTAGCGATTCAATGGCATTGGTGGTGTAGATGGCCTTCCTGATGTCCTCAGGATAGCTAAATAAGGTATTGAGGTTATGCCAATGGGCGCGCCAGGAACGGCTGATCTGCGGGTATTTGCCATCCCAGCGTGCGGAAAATTGCTCAAGCGCCAATAAGGCTTCAGCTTCGGTGACGGATTGGTAAATCAGTCTCAGGTCGGCCGTGACCGCCTTATAGTCTTTCCAGGGCACATATTTCACTGAATTGCGAACTAGGTGGACAATGCAGAGCTGTATCCGGGTCTTGGGGAAAACGGCATTGATGGCATCCGGGAAGCCTTTCAGTCCGTCTACGCAGGCAATCAGGATATCCTTGACGCCGCGGTTCTGGAGTTCGGTCAACACGCCCAGCCAGAATTTAGCCCCTTCATTTTCCGACAACCATAAGCCCAGCAGCTCCTTACGACCATCCATGTTCACCCCTAAGGCTAGGTAAATGGCTTTGTTGATCACTTGCTTGTCCTGGCGGATTTTCACCACAATGCAGTCCAGGTAGACAATCGGATAGACGGCGTCCAGCGGGCGGGATTGCCATTCAACCACCTGGGCAATGACGGCATCGGTCACCTTTGAAATCAGTGTTGCCGATACCTCAGCGCCGTACAGTTCCTGAAAGGCGGCGACGATCTCGCGCGTCGTCATCCCCTTGGCGTACAAGCTCAAGATTTTGTCGTCCAACGAGGTAAAGCGGGTCTGGTGCTTGCCGACCAGTTGCGGCTCAAAGCTACTGTCCCGGTCGCGGGGGATGTTGACCTCGAACCGGCCATCTTCTGTTTTTAAAGTTTTTTGTGAAAAACCGTTGCGGCTGTTCTCTACAGCCGACTGCTGATATTTGCCGTAACCCAAATGCTCATCCAGTTCAGCATTCAAGGCCGCCTCGACCGTGATCTTAGTCAGCATCTGGCTAAACGCATTAAGGTCTTTTTCGGTTTTTATGGTTTTAGCGGCTTCTCGGGCAAATGCTTCAAATTCTGCTTTGTTCATCATGCTTATCCTCTCCCTATAAGGGAATCAATGATAAGCAATTACACAATTTAATTTACAGTCTCTCCAAGGTGCTGCTGCGCGTCACCTTCAGACTGAGTTCGCTATAGTCCATAAAGCGCTCAGCCGGTAACGGTTGTAAGGCTTGCTGCTCTTCTCTAAAGCTTACTTGGCAACGTTTATTCAGGCGCG
>VGVA01000066.1 GCA_016874115.1 Gammaproteobacteria bacterium | reverse complement strand
TTCAGCCAATGGGATCAAATCTTTCCTGACACCATGATGACCGTTGCGGCAATTGACCGAATTATCCACCATGCCACCATTATTGAAATTGAAGGAGAAAGCTATCGGAAAAAACAACGCGTAAAAAAGTAACCCATTTTTTAAACTAAAACCGGCCAGAGTAATTGACGTCAAACCGGCAAAGATAATTGACGCCGGACAGGCAGGGAAACGCTGAAATTTAAGGCTTGACACAATCATCCGAACTGGTAGACTTACATCATCACTTAATGGATGAAGTGGATTGTAAGATTTGTCGTTAGACGGCTTGCAATAAAAAATGAAGGATGTTAATTGACTCCTGGGCTATCCGGTCTGGGGATTTAATCATTTTTAGGAGGTAGAAATGGCAGCTACAACTGAATCAGTAAAAGCTGATGCTGCGGAAGCACCGCTGTTGAATAAAAGAAACATGATTCTCGGCATTGCTATATATTGCGTATTTTACGCATGGGTTCGTTGGTACGAAGGCGTTTATGGCTGGTCAGCAGGCATGGACTCATTCGCGCCTGAATTCGAAACTTACTGGATGAACTTCTTATACATCGAGTTCGTTCTTGAAGTATCAACTGCAGGCATTCTGTGGGGCTATCTGTGGAAATCACGTGATCGTAAAGTCATGTCAATCACTCCTCGTGAAGAGTTGAGAAGACACTTTAATCACTGGATTTGGTTGATGATGTACGCTACCGCAATCTATTTCGGTGCTAGCTACTTCACCGAGCAAGATGGTACTTGGCATCAAACAATCGTTCGCGATACTGACTTTACTCCAAGTCACGTTATCGAGTTCTACTTGAGCTACCCAGTGTACATTATCACTGGCGGTGCAGCATTTTTGTATGCTAAAACCAGATTGCCAACCTATCAGCAAGGCAATTCAATCCAATACATGGTTGCTACCGTTGGTCCTTTCATGATTCTTCCAAACGTTGGTTTGAACGAGTGGGGTCACACCTTCTGGTTCATGGAAGAATTGTTCGTTGCTCCATTACACTATGGCTTCGTATTCTTCGGATGGTCTGCTTTAGGGGTACTGGGTGTGTTGAACATCGAGATCTCAGCGCTTGCAAAACTGCTGAAAAAAGATTTAGCCTAATTTTCAATTAATTAAGCTGGTCTTGGTTGTAATTACTATCTCCGTAGCTGCTTCTTTCGTTTCAAGTTGAAAGAAGCGGCGCTATGGGGTGTGTAATTAAATAAAAATAATTTTAAATCCTTTAGGAGGTAAGCTAATGAGCGCATCTCAATCAGCTGTAAGATCACGCGCGGAAGCCGTAAAGGTTTCTCGCACGTTAGATTGGATGATTATGTTCACACTGTTTTTCGTAATCTTGGGCGGTTATCACGTTCACTTCATGCTTGTAGCGGGTGACTGGGATTTCTGGTCAGATTGGAAAGATAGACGTCTTTGGGTAACTGTATTACCAATCATGGGTATTACTTTCCCGGCTGCTGTACAAGCCGTATTGTGGTGGAGATACCGCATAGCATTCGGCGCAACCCTTTGTGTTTTGGGTCTTTTGCTTGGTGAGTGGGTCAACAGATACTTCAACTTCTGGGGTTGGACCTATTTTCCAGTCAACTTTGTATTCCCATCACAGTTAGTTCCAGGTGCAATTGTTCTGGACGTAGTACTGTTGGTGTCTGGCTCTATGCAGTTAACTGCTGTTGTTGGTGGTTTGGGTTTCGGTTTGTTGTTCTACCCAGGCAACTGGCCAGTAATGGCTCCATTGCATTTGCCTGTTGAATACAATGGCATGATGATGACATTGGCTGACTTGTCAGGTTATCACTATGTAAGAACCGGTATGCCTGAGTACATCCGTATGGTTGAAAAGGGTACACTCCGTACATTCGGTAAAGACGTTGCTCCAGTATCAGCGTTCTTCTCTGGTTTCGTGAGTATTATCGTTTATTTCGTATGGCATTTCTTTGGTCGTTGGTTCGGAAGCACCGCTTTCACCAAAGGTAGTTAAGAAGAGCTTTAGAGGTATAAATAATAAAAAGCTTGCTGCTTAATTGATAACCATAAAGCTAGCAAGATACTCAGAAAACTATAGATTCTCTATTATAGAGGAGGATATATGAAATTAATAAAAGACAGGATAGCTAAATTATCCTTTGTCGCATTGCTGATTACTGTAACAGCGGCAATGTTTTATGCACCTACTGCGTCAGCACACGGTGAAAAATCACAGGCTGCGTTCATGCGTATGCGTACAATTCACTGGTATGACCTGAACTGGTCAAAAGACGTTGTGCCTGTAAACGACACAATGACAGTTACCGGTAAATTCCACGTTTTTGCTGGATGGCCAGAAACTGTTGCTAAACCAGAAGTTTCATTCTTGAACATCGGTATTCCAGGCCCAGTATTTATCCGTGCTGGATCTTGGATTGGTGGACAATTAGTTCCTCGTTCATGTACTTTGGAACTGGGCGAAACTTATGAGTTCAAGGTATTGTTGAAAGCACGTCGTCCAGGTGACTGGCACGTTCACTCAATGATGAACGTTCAAGACGGTGGTCCAATCATCGGTCCTGGTAAATGGGTTACTATCACTGGTTCTATGAGCCAATTCACTAACCCAATTACTACTTTGACCGGTCAAACTATCGACCTTGAAACTTGGAACTTGAGCAACATCTACTTCTGGCATGCTTTCTGGTATGCTTTTGGTATTGCTTACATTGCATATTGGGCAAGAAACCCAGTATTCGTACCACGTTTGATTGCTGCAGAAGCTGGTAAATACGATCAATTGATCACTGCTACAGACAAAAAAGTTGGTATGGGTTTTGCTGCTGCAACTTTGTTGATTGTTGCTGCAACTATGCAAAGCACTAACGAACAATACCCAATCACTACTCCATTGCAAGCTGGTTTATTGCGTGGTATGAAACCAATCGAAATGCCAGCACGTACTGTTGCTGTTAAAGTAGATAGCGCTACATATCGTGTACCAGGTCGTGCAATGCAAATGACTCTGACTATCACTAACAATGGTGATTCATCTGTTCGTTTGGGTGAGTTCATGACTGCATCTGTTCGTTTCTTGGACTCAGCTGTTCATGAAGATGACACTGGTTATCCAGATGACTTGTTGGCTGAAGAAGGATTGACTGTTAGCGATAACAGCCCACTTGCTCCAGGCCAAACCAGAACAGTTGAAGTAACTGCATCTGATGCTGCATGGGAAGTATACCGTTTAGCTGACTTGATCTATGACCCAGATAGCCGTTTTGCTGGCTTACTGTTCTTCACTGATGAAGCTGGCAACCGTCAAATGGTTACTGTTGATGCGCCATTAATCCCATCATTTATCTAATAAATATAAGTAACGGTTAAACTGTTACTTAGGGATTTGAAACCCTCACTATCGAAAGATAGTGGGGGTTTTTTATTATCAAAGTATTAGTTTACCCAGTAGTGCATTATGAAATTTGAGTATTAATACATAAAGTTTTTTCTTGTAGACAACAAAAAAGACAGATCAAACAACATGTTTAATGGAGAAATTATAGAAAATGCATAACAAAACAAGCTTAACCTTCTTTAGATTAGGCCTTTTTCTGCATTCCCTATGGGT
This sequence comes from Gammaproteobacteria bacterium, assembly GCA_016874115.1. Classification (GTDB taxonomy): domain Bacteria; phylum Pseudomonadota; class Gammaproteobacteria; order Methylococcales; family Methylomonadaceae; genus Methyloglobulus. The sequence goes on along the minus strand of VGVA01000066.1, from coordinate 7,322 downwards.
TAGCTTCTAAAATGCGCCACGTTATAAGATTTTAATACAACAAATAACTTACAAAATAAAAGCTATTGAAGTTTTCGTGGCACTGTAGACAATATATCGGTAAAGCTAAGATATGGATACATGGTGCGTTTAATATCTTCACTAGTTGCGGAAAATTCCATAGCTATTGCTGCATATGAAATAAGTTCTGACGCATTATTTCTGATTAATTGAATCCCTAGAACGGTATCAGATTTTGCACAACTAACAATTTTAATAATGCCATCTGTTTGATCGACAGAAATAGCTTTTATATTTTGATCAAAGCTATATATTTCAACATTAGTAGGATAACCTAAGGCATTTAGCGATGATTCGGTTTGACCTATCCATGCGATTTCCGGCATGGTATAAATCACATTGGGTATTAACTTGTAATTAATATTTGCAATTTCACGATTTCCAATCTTATCAGCAACAAAGTTGCCTTCGGAAACTCCTTTGTGTGTTAACATTGGTCCGGCTAATGCTAAATCGCCTATTGCATAGACATTCGGTAAATTTGTACGATAATTTTCATCGGTCAAGACAAAACCGTTTGAATCGATAAATAAATTGGCTTCCGGTGCGGCTATGTTTTCGGAATTCGGTTTTCTGCCAGACGCGACAAACAGCATATCAACTTCTATTTTTTGAGCTCCTTCTTCGATATCCTGATATTCAATAACTACCTTATTATTAATAATATTTGTCGATAAAACACGAGTACCCAATCTAATATCGATTCCTTGTTCTGTAAAAATTTTATAGGCTTCTCGAGATATTTGATGATCGACAAGATTTAGAAAAGACTCTTGTGCATCGAATAAGATAGTATCTGCTCCAAGTCTGTTCCAGATACTTGCAAGTTCAAGACCCAGAACACCAGCCCCTAAAATTCCTAGCTGCTTTGGCGTAGTATTAATATTAAGTGCAATTGTAGAATCAATAATATATCGATTATCGATTGGTGCGCCCGGTACAGGAATAGGAATAGATTCGGTTGCTAATACAATATGTGAAGCAGAAATAATACGTTTACTATTAAGGCTGTATATTTCAATTTTTCCAGACCCAAGGAGCTTTGACGTTCCATGAATAAAATCAATATCGTAGTCGGAAAATTGTTTTACAGTATGTTGAGCAATAGTTTTCAAAATACCGCTTTTCCTTTTCATCATTCGATTTAAATCATAAGTTAATGATTTAAACTTAAGTCCATGATATTTACTTTTTTTTAATAATTCGGAGTAAAAATTAGCAGATTCTAATAAAGTAAATGTTTCTAAGCATCCAGGATGACACACTACACCTTGCGTTACATTATCGGTTAAATCAGAGCTTATGTTATCGACACATAAAGTTTTTAACCCTAATTGCCCGCATCTGTTAGCACATGCGCAACCTGTCGGTCCTGAGCCGACAACGATTACGTCATAGTGATCTTTAATGGATAACATAACTAAATGTTAAGTAGAAGATGTGCAGGTGCTTCCAGGCATTCCTTAATGGTTACTAAAAACTGTACAGCTTCTCTGCCGTCTACTAACCGATGGTCGTAAGATAACGCCAAATACATAATGGGCCGGATTACAATTTGCCCATTTTCAACGACAGGTCGTTCTTTTATGGCGTGCATTCCCAAGATTGCACATTGGGGCGGGTTTAAAATGGGAGTAGAAAGCATCGAACCGAATACTCCGCCATTGGTAATAGTGAAAGTGCCGCCCTTCAAATCGTCGTAAGTTAATGTGCCGGCTTTCGCTTTATCGCCAAATTCAAGAATACCTTTTTCAATACCGGCAAAATCAAGCTGATCGGCATCCCGAAGTACAGGTACAATTAATCCGCGAGGTGTGCTGATAGCAATACCGATATCATAATAACCGTGATAGATAATATCCGATTGATCGATAGAAGCATTAATGGCGGGAAACTTTTTTAATGCTTCTATCGACGCTTTAACAAAAAACGACATAAAGCCAAGCTTGGTATTATGTTTTTGTTCAAAGCGGTTTTTATATTGATTACGCAAGTCGATAATATTTTGCATGTTGACCTCATTAAAGGTAGTCAACATGGCGGCGTTTTGTTGCGCCTGTAATAATCGTTCAGCAATTTTGGCCCTTAATCGTGTCATAGTGACACGTTGTTCAGGTCGATGGCTTAACGGTATTGTGTTGTCAGTACGTATAATTTCGCTGGCGGGAAACGTTGGTTCACGATTAATCGTTGTTAACGGTTCCACGGTTGGTGTTGTTACTTGTTGTTTTTCAATATGGTCTAACACATCCATTTTGGTTAAACGGCCATCTTTGCCAGTACCTTTTATCGTTGTTGGATCAAGCGCTTTTTCATTAATGATACGCCTGACCGACGGACTTAACGGGATTTCTTGATTAACTGGTGAATCCGTCGTAGCAGTTTCGAGCGGACTAGAAATCGCCGACGAAGTAGCGACAGAATCAATCTTTGCTAGCAATTCGCCGCCGGTCACGATAGCGCCGTTGTCTTTAAGTATGGAAATTAAAACGCCGGATTCAGGCGCGGGCACTTCCAGAACGACCTTATCTGTTTCCAGATCGACCAAATTCTCATTTTTGTGAACATTATCGCCGGCTTTTTTATGCCAGGTTATCACCGTTGCATCAGCAACAGACTCCGGTAAATTAGGTGTTAAAACATCAATGCTCATGTTATTTTCCTGGCGCTTTGTTACCAAATAAAGCAGATTGTACAACAGCTTTTTGTTGTTTTATATGAACGTGAAAATTTCCAACGGCAGGAGCGGCGGAAGCCTCCCGGCCTGCATAACTCATATTAATGGAAGAATCAAGATTATCCGTAAAATGATGTTTAGACTGATACCATGCTCCTTGATTTTGCGGTTCTTCCTGGCACCAGATAAAGTCTTTTAGATTAGGATACCTTGCTACTTCAGTTTTAAATAATTCAATTGGAAAAGGGTATAACTGCTCAAGCCGGGCAATGGCAACGTGTTTTAAATTATGTTCCCTGCGCGCTTCCAGCAAATCGTAATAAACTTTACCGGCGCAAAAAATTAACCGGGTAACTAGCTTATTATTAATAAGATCTTGTTCGCCGATGATGGGTTGAAATTCGCCTTCCGTTAAATCTTCCAGTGTTGAAATGGCAAGCTTATGCCTTAGCAAACTTTTTGGACTCATGACTATTAACGGTTTTCTGTAAGTTCTAAGCAGTTGTCTGCGCAATAAGTGAAAAATTTGCGCCGGTGTTGTCGGGTAACACACCTGGATGTTTGATTCAGCGCATAGTTGCATATATCTTTCCAATCGTGCGGAAGAATGTTCGGGTCCTTGGCCTTCATAACCGTGCGGCAATAATATGACCAACCCGCACAGGCGTCCCCATTTGGTTTCTCCTGAACTGATAAATTGATCGATAACGACTTGTGCGCCATTGGCGAAATCGCCGAATTGTGCTTCCCAAATCACCAGTGTATTAGGCATTGTAGTACTGTAACCGTATTCGAAACCAAGTACCCCGGCTTCAGACAACAGGGAGTCGAAAATCTGAGCGCGTCCCTGGTCGTTATCCAAATGTTGCAGCGGTGTGTAAGTATCATTATTAATTTGGTTATGCAGAACTGCATGACGATGGACGAAAGTGCCGCGGCCGACATCCTGTCCGGTTAACCGGACGTGATATTTTTCAATTAATAACGTGGCATACGCCATATTCTCGGCAAAGCCCCAATCGATCGGCATGCCGCCAGCCGCCATTTTACGGCGATTATCCATCACTTTAGCGACCCTGGGGTGTAATTCGAAACCTTTGGGTAAACGCAACATTCTATCGTTACAAAAACGGATACGATCTAAGGAAACTGCGGTATTTGCATTAATGGTCCAATTCTGATTCAAAAATTGGTTCCATTGGGCGCTGTAAGAATAGATTTTGCTATCCAGTACAGGTCTTGAAACAATACCGCCTGCTTCAAGTTGTTTTTGATAGGCAGCTTCCATTGTTTTTGCTTCTTCAGCATTAATAATCTGTTCTGTAGTCAGTTTTTCTGCGTAAAGTCGGCGAGTCGTCTTATGGCTGCGAATGGTTTTGTACATTAATGGCTGGGTTGCCGCCGGTTCATCCGCTTCATTGTGACCTAAACGGCGGTAACAAATTAAATCGATGACGACATCTTTATTGAAAGTCATCCGGTAATTCAAGGCTAATTTGGTGACAAAAATAACCGCCTCAGGGTCGTCGCCATTGACATGAAAGACCGGCGCCTGGATCATGGTCGCCACATCGGTGCAATAAAGGGTAGAGCGCGCGTCTCTAGGATCGCTGGTAGTAAAGCCGATTTGGTTATTGACGACGATATGTACGGTTCCGCCTGTTTCAAAGGCTCGGGTTTGCGACATATTTAACGTTTCCATTACAATGCCTTGCCCGGAAAAAGCGGCGTCGCCATGAATTAAAATCGGTACAACAAGATTTTTACCGTTTTCACCGGCTCGATCCTGACGCGCTTTCACAGACCCTTCAACCACGGGATTAATAATTTCCAAGTGAGATGGATTAAAAGCAAGCGTTAAATGAACAGGCCCGCCCGGCGTTTCCACGTCTGAAGAAAAGCCCATGTGGTATTTAACATCGCCGGAACTGACACCGGGAGCAGGTAGATAAGCGCCGATAAACTCATTAAACAGACTGGCCGGGCTTTTGCCCAGGATATTAATCAAGACGTTTAAACGGCCTCTGTGCGCCATCCCGATAACGATTTCCTTGACGCTTTTCGCCCCGGAATTTAACACCAACTCGTCTAAAATAAGAATTAACGATTCAGCTCCCTCAAGGGAAAATCGCTTTTGCCCGACAAACTTGTTCTGTAAAAAATGTTCGATGCCTTCCGCGGCAGTTAATAGCCTTAATAACCAGAGTTTTTTTTCTGGCTCCATCCTAAAGTTGGCTTTGTAAGTTTCAATACGGGCAATAAACCAACGGCGGATGTTGGTATCGACAATATGCATGTACTCTGAACCAATGCTGCCGCAGTAAATTTCTTTCAAGCGAGTGATAATTTCGCGTAACGGCAAACGGTCGGCGCCATACAGTGCACCCGTATCGAACAACGTATCCATGTCCAATTCAGACAAACCGTAATATGCGGGATCCATATCCAAAGGTTCGGTAATCGTACCGCCTAACGGATTATTTTTAGCTATTTGATGGCCGCGTACCCGGTAATGGTTAATTAATCTGGCGACAGCCGATTGTTTTTTAACGCTTTCTTCCGTAAAGTCTTGAAGTTGAGCGATACGGCTTTGCGGTTTGCTGGCAAGCTGGCCGAAGCGTTCGACGATAGGGCTGTGCGGGATTTCAAAAGGTACTCCGTTGTGAATTTTGTCAAAATGCTCGCGCCAGCCGACCTCGATTGACTCGGGGTCTTCTAAAAAGCGTTCATAAAGATTTTCAACATAAGTCGCATTTGCTCCGTTGAGAGAAGATGATTCTTCAAAAATTTGGAAAATTGACTTCATTTAGTACATCGTCCCATTTGTTCAATAAAAGCTTTTTGGGGTAGGCCATCATTCAAATCAAAAAGTTCCTTTAGAGTTAAAGGCCTTAAGCCAGCCTAGCTTAATGATAATTAACTTAACGTGTGTCAGATGAGCGAAAAGGCTGTTTACAATACTAGCCGATAAATAAATTAACAACAGTTTATAAAGTTAAATTTGCTCAATAAACATACCTATATTAACAAGATATAGCACTTTATTCGACAAAATCTATGCTATAGTTGAATAAGTCATTTTGCCCTGAATAGAGTTAATTCGCTTATGTCAGATAAGAAAAGTATCGTAATCAAAGTTAAGTATCCTTCGCCCGGTAAAGCGCCCGACAATTCTATTTCCGGGCCATCCGTTATCACGGAATGGAATTTAAAACGGATTGGTTTAGCTTTGGGCAGCCTGCTGTTGGTCATGATGATGTGGTTTTATTTTTCCGATGACGAACAGAAAGCGACTGAAACCGCACAAACCGGTTCATCGCAACCGGCTCAACCTGAGCATCCCTCCGCGACAACTCCAAGCCAAAGTGTAACGGCTACAACGTCGGCGGCAACGTCGCAAAATAAATCCAAAACGCCTGTAGCGCCCAGCAAAGCGGTAGTACGAGTGCAATTGACCAGCGATATCAAAAAGAACGAACCGGTTAATAAGCTCAAACTGCCATTAAAAATCGGCAAAAACGATACGCGATGGATCTATTATTTTGCCGAGTTACAAGGAATGACCGGACAGGCGATATATCACGAATGGTGGTTAAACGGTAACCTTGTGTCCAGAAAAAAAGTAAACGTATCGGGTGATCCCTGGCGTACAGCCAGTAAACAAGTCATTACCTACACCACCAATAGCGACTGGATTGCCAGAGTCGTCGATGAAAACAGAAATACCTTGACGGAAACGAGTTTTAATGTGGAATGAAATTAATATATTACTATTTCTATAAATATCGTAAAATTTACGATGGTTTTGATACCAATATATTTGATTTATAATTTATAGGAAATAGAAATGACTGATTTTAAAAACCTTTCCGAGTCTCAATTACGGACAATGATTGAAAAGGCAGAATCTGTTTTAAAAGATAAGGAAGTTAATAAAAGAAAAGAAACACTCGCGAAAATTAAAGAATTAGCGGCGTCAATCGGCGTTACCGTTGAGATTAATGAAGGCGGTAAAAAAAATGCGCGCCGCTTTGCGAGAGTGCCTATCAAATACCGTCATCCGGAACAGCCTAACTTAACCTGGACAGGCCGTGGAATGACGCCTAAATGGATGAAGGAATTATTGAATAGAGGGCATGATCGCCGGGAATTTGAAGTATAAAAAGCCGAAATATATGGAGAGAGATATTAATAACTGTTGAGTTAAAAGGAATTCGATTCGTAAATATCTCGAATAAACCTAATTTTTCTACTATGTAGGATTTGTAAGAATAAAAAAGGCGAGGATTAATAACCCCTCGTCTTTTTCCGTTTCAGGGTATCGAATACCCGATAATTAAGTCATTTATCATAATAGCCACTGCCGCCACTTCGCTTAATAAGTGACGGAAATTTGAACATTAATAGAATAGGGCGCATCGAAAAACCCACCCATGTTAAAATAGCATATCTACATAGCCGCTAGATTGATGCACACCACCATGATCAAAGAAAGCCTATTTGCCGCCGAAGAACGTGAAGCCAAACTCGATATGTTGGGCGACATTCTGCAAGTAATGGAAAAGCACGTGGACTTTGCGACCAT
>VGVA01000065.1 GCA_016874115.1 Gammaproteobacteria bacterium | reverse complement strand
GGATAGGACTTGTTGTATCGCTTGGCCTCGCGTTTCAGGCGTTCCTGGATGGCCTGCTCGACCTTGGCCAGACGCTTCAAACCATACTGGATCATCTTGAAGCGCTGGTTGGTGCTGTCGCGGGGGGCAAATTCTTGCAGCCTTGCCCGTTTCAGCACCTCGTAGAGGGTCGGCCTTGAGACCCGGAAACGTTCCGCCAACTGCGTCACCTTCCAGGTTCGGGTTTGGTAAAGCCGCCAGATTTCTTGGCGGTCTAGCAATGTGAGTCGAGTTCGTTTATGGATGTTCATTTACAGTATTCTCCAGAATACTGTAAACAACGCTAGAAATTTTTACACTTTAGGCTTTCAGATTAATGTGAACAGTTTGTTGCATCGCCGGTTGCTCCCGCTGTAACTCCGGTTTACCGGTTAATAAGGCCAAGACTTCTTTTGCGCAATTAATGCCGCAGGCTCGATTAATCCCGGCATAAGAACTCGTCAACCGTGGATTAATTTCCAGCACCTTGATTTCATCATCCAGCTCGATAAGATCAATACCCACATAACCCCATAACCCCGGTAAAGTAGCGGCAATCTGGGTAATCAGGTTGAGGTATGGTTTACGTTGATCAGGAATATTGACATCAATACCGGTTAACTGATATCGCTTATTAATCAATACAAAATATTGTAAATTAACGCAAATCAACCAGCCTTTGCCGTGTTTAAACGAACAGGACAAGCTGGTTTTCCGCCCATTAATATGCGGCTGGACGATATATCGGGATTTTTCAAGACGTTGCGATAATTGCCGAAAATCATCCTCCGTCGTTATCACGTAGCTGTCTTCGCAACCAACGCCGTCAACCGGTTTAATTATCCAATCGCCCTGCCTGTATTGGAACTGCTGCAATTGCTCTGTTACTATTGTATTAATGGTATGCCGACGTAAATGCAGGTAGGTCAGCCATTTATCTCCGGCAATCGCAACGGCTGAGGACGCTGAAGTCAATAACGTCTTGCCCGCTTGTTCGGCCAGCTCGCATAACTTGAACAATATGCCGCCGCTTTCCGGCGCTATAGGCCAAACTACATCGCAAACCGGTAGTAATTGTCGATAAACCTGCCAGCAATCCTGTTCCGGCTCGACGTAATAACAGTGGTTTTCCGGCAGTTTTATCAGGGTATTAACGCGGACATCCAGCATAATTAACGTTTCGATATCTTCGACTTTCGACAGATCGTTAATCAGGCTGGACAACATCAATAAACCCTCTCTAGCCAGAGAATCAGGCATTTCGGCAGCGCCACAGCCGCCGCCTGTGATATATTCGAAAACCAAAATTTTAAGTTTAGCCATGACCGCTATAGTAACATTGCAGCCGTTTTCCGCCGCTTAATCGCCATGCATATCATTCCGGTTATTGATATTAAAGACGGCATTGCCGTGCATGCCAAACAGGGCAAACGCGACGAATATCTGCCGTTACGGTCGAATTTATGCCAGTCCCCCGATATTTTTGCGGTGATCGATGCCATCACCCGGCATTTTCATTCTGATACCTTCTATCTGGCCGACCTGAATGCGCTGACTCGACAAGGCGATAACGCCGCCTTAATGAAAACGGTATTGGCGAATTATCCGACGACCACATTCTGGATTGACGCCGGTTTTCCGCCGCTTAACGAATTCCGCAGCTTTCCGAATTACGTACCGGTAATGGGCAGCGAATCGATTAACAACCATACTATTAATGACATCAAGCACTTAGATAGCAACTTTATTCTGTCCCTGGATTATGCCGCACAAGGCCAACTTGGCCCGGCAACTTTGTTTGAGCAAAATAAACTTTGGCCACAACGCATAATCATCATGACATTGCCCAGAGTCGGTAGTAATCTCGGCCCGGATATTGAGTTATTAACGGCGTACTGCCAGCGTTATCCACACCACCGTTTTATTGCCGCAGGCGGCGTACGCCATCGCGGCGATTTGATCGCATTGGAACAGATCGGCATTGATTCCGTATTGCTGGCGACGGCGCTGCATAGCGGCGCCATTCAAGCCAACGATATTTAGCTGTATTTCACGCACAAAAAAATGCCCCGGCAAGCGGAGCATTTTTTAACATACGTTATTAATCAAACAATTAGTTTGGTGCAAACGGATGTTTAGCTGAAGTTTTAGCTTCTACAACTTCTGCAGCGGTTGGCGCACCGGAAACAGCGCGTTTCAGGGCTTCTTTAGTTGCATCGTAGTTGAATTTTTGGATTTTAGCGTCGTCTTCTGCATGCCAGTGAATGAATACACCAACGCAGATGTACAGATCATCGGCTTCATCAGCTGGGATGGTACCGTCTTCAACGCAATCAGCAACGGCCATAGCCACACCGCGTTGCGCCGGGCCGAACATTTGCACAGCTTGTTTTGCCCCTTTAATAGTTACTTTGTTGAACATTACGGTAGATGGTTTGCACATCAGGTTTGGCGCAACTACCGCCAGCAAGCTGGAAAAGCCGTCTTTATTGTTAGTCAAGCAGTTTGCAAATGCAGATTCGGCAGCAGAACCTCTTGGGCCGATGATTAAATCGATATGAGCAACTTCATTGCCGTCGCCAACCAAAGACTCACCCACGCACATTTTACTAATTTTTGCCATGCTCTATTTTCCTCTGAAGAAATGTGAAAAGAATTAATTACTTACTATTTTTAGAAAAAATTCTAAAAGAAGATCTGTCAGTGTTTACGAGTTTTGATCCGTTCCTCTATAAGCACTGCCAATAGTGTCGCTACAGTCATATCAGCTGTAGTCCCAGGATTAACACCATTTGATTTAAACTCTGCATCCAGGCAAAAAAGCGCTTGCAATGATTGCTTAGGGTCAGTGGCTTGACCAAACTCCTGAAGAAATTGCCGCATCCTTGCCGCAATCCATTCTGTGTACTTATTCCCATATTTTCTTTCGATATGACTATCGGGAAACTGGCTCAGCAATTCCGCAAACAGGAAAACTGCCGCCCAATTAAGGTCTATCCATTGACTTATCCGCAAATTGTACCTTAAAACGGCAAAATCGAAAATATCTTTGTAACCGGTAGCGTACTGCAACGCGATACGATCCTTATCGGCAGCAATCTGCATGGCCTGGGTTAAGGTAACTGTGGCGGTTTTATGCACGTCCTGTTCTTTCGACTCACCCAGTCCGCCGGGCGCGGCCAGCGCAATGGCTTTAAAAACCCAATCGGCGTCGCAAACTGTGGTTGCCGACAAAACAAGATTAACCGCTTCCTGCAAGGTTTTGTTTTTATTAATGAATTTCACTGCTTGAATTAATGGGGCACACAGTAAAATGATGCCCAGATTGGTGTTGCAGCCTACCGCGCCCCTGGTTTCCTTAACGGCGTTATAGATTTTTTCACCCAAACTGTAAGCCGGATTGCACAACGAGGCGGCGCTGACTTCGGCGCTCAACCTGAACTCCGCCACCGTCATGTCGTGACCGTCTGAGTACACACTGACATTGCCGGGTTTGAAGGCTTGCAGTTCAATCTCACAAGCTTGCAGGTACAGATCGGCCAGTTCCAGGCTATTAATCATTAATGATTTTAATCAAGAGATTGCAGCGATTGCCGCATTATCGTTCGGAAGTAAATAACGGCTTATCAAATCATCCGCCAACAAACCGGCAATGCTAGTTTGCACGACGCTTTCCAACCCCTTCCAGGCCGGAATGCTGTTGACTTCAATCACCCAATAATCGCCCGCCTTATCCTGGATAATGTCAACGCCAGCATAATCCATATTCAACGCCTTAACAGCATTAATGGCAAGCTCATTAATAGTCGCATCCATGCCAATCGCTTCGCAAGCGGCGCCGCGCGCCACATTGTTCAGCCAGAACTTGCCGCGACGACGCATCGTGGCCACTGCATTGTTATTAATGACAAAGACGCGGTAATCGGAATAACCTTCTCCGCCGCAGGGGACGAATCGCTGTAAATAATACACGCCGTTGCTGGCCGAAAGCCAAAACAAATCGGTCATTTTCTCAATTCGGCGGATGCCTTCGCCTTGCGAGCCGAATAAAGGCTTGGTAATCAAATAATTGCCTTGCTTTAACTCGTCTTCAGCGATATCAATGGCATCCGCACGGTTCCTGAGCACCCAGGTTGTGGGTATCGGCAAACCCGCCCGCTGCAGCAGAAAGCTGGTCATGGCCTTATCCACGCTGCGCTCAATCGCCCGTCCATCGTTGTACACGGGAATACCGATTAATTTTAATGCATGCAGAATATCCAGATAAAACACAACTTCTTCCAATGAACCGCCGGGAACACCGCGCACAAACACCGCATCCGGCAAATTCTGCTCAAATCCGGGAATTTGAACCGGAATGCGATCTACCGACAGCATTAACCGGCATTCGGTTAATGACACAAAATGGCTGTCAAAACCGCGCTTGGCGAAGGCTTGTACCAGCTCCTTGCCGTGCCAGCCGGGTTCGTCGGTGAAAATGGCGATTTTGCTCAAGTTATAAATCTATTGAGTTCGCACTTCAACAAAGCCTGTCTTGAGCTTGTCGAAAGATTCAGTGCGAACGGCGGTTAATAAATATATCAAACTAACCGTTCGTGGTAAGCCTGTCGAACACTCTCCTTCTCCTGAGCGAAGTCGAAGGGCATGAATGAAAAATTTTTCGTATTTATTTCCTTGGGTAAGAAAGAATTTCTTCAATTGCCGATCGTCCTGAGCTTGTCGAAGGACATATTTCGATGCATCCATATGGCTTATCAGGTAATTCCCATTCGTTTCAGAACCCAAATCATTACCAAACAGCATAAAACCGTTGTTGAAACCGAAAATACGAAACTCAATCAAAACGATAACCCATACTTTATTAATGCTAGAAAAGATAAAAATAACACCAGCGAAGGCAGCACCAACCAGAAAATCTGCCGGGATAACTCGGCAATTTGCATCACTTCCCCGCCTTCCATTTTCAGCCAAACAAAAGCGAGTAAAGACGTTAATGGCAACGAAGCCAACATAGCCGCCATTGCCGAATTACGCTTGGCGATTTCGGTCACTGCGACAATCACCAGTGCGGAAACGGTCAATTTAGTGAGGTAGTACCACATTTTATAGTCAAAAATAGTTGTGATCCTGTAGGGCGGATTTACCCAAAGGGCTTAAAAGGCGCCCAAGCAGTTTATTTTATTGATATGCAAGATGTTTACATGCGCTGTAATCCGCAGCATGGTGGAATAAACCCTACATTCGGCGGATTACGCCGCGCCCTAGCGACACGAGCAAACCAAAACCCGGAAACGTTGCGCGGCTAATCCGCACTACGAGCTGTCTTTATCTTCACTTGCATGACTAACGAAAACCTTTGGGTTCAGCACTTCTACGCACCAAACGATTGATCCAACAGCACATTATCCAACTTCCCCGCCCTAAAGCTGTTACCGGATTCGACTGCCGTGACGATGACCGAAGCCGGGCTGAACAGCATGGGGTCAATCTTGAAGAAGTCGTGGTCGTACTGCTTAAAGACTTCCGCAAAAGGTTTGCCGTAATCTTTTGAGGTGGAACTGGGCAGGTTGTCGGCCAAATTTTTAGCTGCCTCGTCTGTGCCTTTGACAAAAATATGGACTTGTCCGGCAAACAGAATGGCATCGTTGGTGCGTCCCATCGCCTTGACGAATTTGGGATGCGGTGGGCAGATCGGCGCACTGCCCGAACCATCAATGATGTGTTCCAGAGGAAAATGCAAGGCGTGCGCCTTGTGCATGGCAACTTCCAGCACCCGCGCCACCACTTGTACGCAACCCGCCAGACTGCTGGTGGGCGTAACAATAATCGTTAATTGTTTAGGTTTGACGCCGCAGGCTTTGGCGACTTTATCGATAATTTCCACCGGCGGCGCGGCATCGTTTTCGATGACCAATGTAGCAGTATCACAGCTATCCTGATATGCCAGTTCCTTATATAACTCTTCAACCGGTTCTTTTTTCTCATCTTTAATTTTGGTAGCCATCGCGCGGGCAGGGCCGGAACCCAGCGCATAATATTTTTCATGGCTCAAACTCCAGCCCGCATACTGGCTACCCAAACAACTCAATACCGGATTGCTGGAATAAACATTGACCGACAGCGGCCAGTTATCGGTATAAGCGCGCTGGCTGATGTTGACCTTACCCAAGCCGCCCATACAGATTTCGGCGATGATGCGCCCCGCTTCTAGACCGCCCGGATGATTGATACCGGCGTCAATGATGGTGCAGCCGTTTTTGAGTTGCTCCACGCCAATCCGCAAAGCGGCGGCATTGTCGAGCAGGATTTTAACCAAAGGCTGGGTTAGTTTGTTTACACTGGCGCTGTATTCCATAAATCATTAACCTATTGTAAATGCTGTAAAATGTAGACTTTCCGTTGCTTCAATACGTCCATAACGGCAGCGGCGTCGTTACCTTTATTAATGATACTGCAAATCGGCTGGCCTGCGTTAATCAGTGTGCCAGAGCCGGGGATGTCCTGACAGCCTTCCGGCCAAGCGAAACCATCAGGTATCCCTACTTTCTGCTGTGCGTACACCACCTGCAGGCCGCAAACATCATTTTGTTGAGGAAAGGATTCGGGCGGTTTCCCATGGCAAGCATTCATGTGTAAAGAAAGTAAATCGCCGTCATATAATTGCATACTGGCGGGCGGTCTGGGATTAATCTCCAACACGTAAAACTCGTCGTCATTTTTTATAAAATCTAGTGAATTCAAACCGTTAATAGAAAACTCCAACGTTAATTTTTTAACCCAGCTCATTAATAATTCACATTGTTTCTCCGTTAATTCCGTATCATTAATAATGCCGGAGAAGACGAATTCATCCGATTCAGACAGCGCCACCGTCCATTGCCGGTTAAATCCGATAATCCGACAGCGGCGGCCATCCGCCAAAAACAACACCGAATGCGCCGTACCCGTCTGATAGCGCTGCCAACACACCGGTCGTTCAACGTTATCGTCATTAATAAAACGGCCGATACCCATACCGCCCTGTCCTTGTAACGGCTTGATTAACCAGCCGTCTTTGTGGTCGGGAACTTGAAAAGTCGTATCGGGGAAAGGAATGCCCAGCTTTTTCAGCGAAGAAAAAAACGTAGCCTTATCCTGCACGTTGGCGAAAGTATCCGGCTGATTGCCCAATACGTTCAATTGACTGCACAAATACCGCAGACTGGCCTGATGTTGCTCAAAGCCCGCGCCGTAAATGCCCAACTCAACGGGATAACGCGCTTTAAAGTCATTAATGGCTTTTTTGACATTTGCGTCGGATAAATCAGGGATACAAACCGACTCTTCCGCAAAACAGCGGGTATCCTGATCGCCGAAACAATCGACAACCAATAAGCGATAACCCTCGCGCCTCGCAGCTTGCGCCAGCATTCGCGCCGACGCGGCGATAACCATAAGATAAGGATGATCAAGAGCGTGGCTTATGGCTGTTTCCATCGAATAGATTCATTAATTGCAGTCGATTAACCTCGTGGCACTTAAGATTAATTATCTGCCGGTATTAATCATTCTATAATACTTTATCCCGGTAACTTAACCTCTGCTTGCAGTAACGGCGTGTCTACCTTGCCATTAATACTATCTTGACCGACATAACTTCAATATTCGAAAATCATGGCGCGCTGGCGGCGGTGCTGGACGGCTATCAACAACGGAACTCGCAGACCGAAATGGCGGTTGCGATTGCCGACGCCATTAACTATCAGGAAAATCTGATCGCAGAAGCCGGTACCGGCACGGGCAAAACCTTTGCCTATTTGGTTCCCGCCATTCTATCCGGGCAAAAAACCATTATCTCTACCGGCACTAAAAACCTGCAGGATCAATTATTTAAAAAAGACTTGCCGTTAATCCGCAAAGCCGTCACCGTGCCGTTTGTTGCCGCGCTACTGAAAGGCCGCAGCAATTATCTGTGCCGCTATCGTTTGAATAACGCCTGGGAATCCACCTTCGGTTTCGGTAAGAAAGAAGCCGCTGCTTTGCAAAAAATCAAATCCTGGGGCAACCGCACCAAGACGGGCGACATCGGCGAAATGTCGGAAGTCAGCGAAAGCAGTCCCATCTGGTATCTGGCGACTTCCACCGCCGACAACTGTTTGGGGCAGGACTGCCCGGATTTTAAAGACTGTTTTCTGATGAAAGCCCGCAAACAGGCGCAAGAAGCCGATTTGCTGGTCGTTAACCATCATTTATTGTGCGCCGACTGGTCTATTCGCGATGGCGGTTTCGGCGAACTATTACCGAAAGCCAAGACGATAATTGTCGATGAAGCGCACCAACTGGCGGAAACCGCCAGTAATTTTTTAGGCATGCACATTGGCGGCAAGCAGTTGATCGATCTGGCGAACGACGCATTAATGGAGTATTTTAAAGACGCCACCGACCTGCCGGATTTAAGAACCGCCTGCGAAGCATTGGAACTTGCCGTTAAAGACGCGCGTCTGGTGTTTGGCGTGGAGTTAAAACGCGGCGAATGGCAGGAAATTACCGGCAATTCGAAAATTCAGGACGGCCTTACCGTCGTCCAGGACAAATTAACAGCCCTGCGCAAGCAATTAATGCTGGCGTCGGTAAAATCCAAAGAATTGGATCTGTGTTATCAGCGCGCGAACAACTTATCGGCGCAACTTGATGAATTAATGAACGACGATTCCGCCAGATGGATTCGCTGGTACGAAACGCATCGCAAAACCTTTACGCTGAGCCGGTCGCCTTTGGAAGTTGCCAAGGAATTCCAGGCTTTCATGCAACAGCATCCGGCAGCCTGGATTTTTACCTCCGCCACCTTGAGCGTGGCGGAACGCTTCGACCATTTCGCCAATAACTTAGGTCTGGGCAACATTAATAGCAGGCATTGGCCCAGCCCCTTTGATTTCAACAAACAATCGCTGTTTTATCACCCCAAAGGCTTGCCTAAGCCGGACGATCCGCAGTTTATTCCGGCGATTGTCGAGTTTGTCATTCCGGTTATTGAAGCCAGCCGGGGGCGGACGTTTTTTCTGTTCACCAGCCACCGCGCCTTGAAACAAGCGGCAGATTTGCTGGAACACCGTATTAATTACCCTTTATTAATCCAGGGCACCAAACTGAAAAACCGCTTACTGGAGCGATTTAAGCAATTGGGCAATGCCGTTTTACTCGGCACCGCCAGCTTTTGGGAAGGCGTGGACGTGCGCGGCGAGGCCTTATCCTGTGTGATAATCGATAAACTGCCCTTCGCCTCACCCAGCGACCCCCTGCTGAAAGCACGGCTGAATGCCATCAGCCAGGCTGGCGGCAATCCGTTTTTTGAGCAGCAAATTCCTGCCGCCGTCATCGCCTTACGCCAAGGCATAGGCCGATTAATCCGTGATGAAACAGATCGCGGCATATTAATGGTGTGCGATCCCCGCTTATTGAAACGTTCGTACGGTCAACTTTTTTTGGACAGCGTACCGCCCATGCGACGTACCCGTGAATTAAAAGACGTACAGGCGTTTTTTCAGGATGAATTGGTTTCTGAGGTTGAAACACCGTGATTTTTGTATTAATTAACCGTTCGTACTGAGCCTGTCGAAGTGCGAACACGTACAACTAAGTTTCCCCTTTGCATTGTACTCTCTGGGGCATAAAAGCCTGACGAAAGACAAGCCACTATTTATTAATGAAACTCCTCGCCATAGACACCGCCACGGAAGCCTGTTCCGCCGCCCTTGCCATTAATGGTGAAATACACGAGCTTTATGAATTCGCAGCCAACCGACATTCCAAACTGATCTTGCCGATGGTTGACCGATTAATGTCGGAAGCGGGGTTAAAGCCGAATGATTTGGACGCCCTAGCCTTTGGCTGCGGCCCCGGCTCATTCACCGGCATCCGCATCGCCACGGGTGTTATTCAGGGCATTGCTTATGCCTTAGATTTGCCCGTTGTACCGGTGTCCAATCTGGCGTCATTGGCGCAAGGCTTTTTCGATAATAATTCCGAAGACATTGCTTTTGTCGCCGCCGATGCGCGCATGGATGAAATCTATTGGGGCGTTTACCAACGTAACAGCAAGGGTTTCGCCGAATTAATCAGCCAGGAAACCGTCACCCCGCCCGAGCAAATCGAATTTCCTGAATTAACGGGCGTTGGTATCGGCACCGGCTGGCTTAAGCACTCAGAGATGTTATTAATGCGCTTGGAGCAACGGATTATCCGTTATGAAAATCATAACCTGCCCCGCGCCAGTGCCATCGCCAAACTCGGCCTGAAAGGCTTTAAGCAAGGCCACACTGTCCTCGCAGAACACGCCTTGCCGGTGTATCTAAGGGATAAGGTAGCGAAAAAGGAAAATGAAAGAAACTAGTCGTAGGGCGGTTTTGAAGCGAAGCGCAAACCGCCAAAAACAAAACCGATACCACAACATCCACCGAATGTTTCATGGTGGATTACCGCAAGCGGCGAATCCACCTTGCAACTTTCCGTCAATATCAAGCCAAAGTACCATTCGTCGGAACCCCTAAACGGTTCCGACTTACGGGTTGAAAGCAGAAGCGGTTAACGGCAAAACGATAACGAATTTGACAATGGGATAGAAAAATTCCTTGTCTTTGTTTTTATGGAATTTTCAACCGCTGGATAACGGTAGCGACGGTATTTTGGAAGATGGGGGGTTCTTTGGTCTGCCCGAAGGATTGCCCGAAGTGCCTTTTTGAAATTTCATAATCTATTTTTCCTGTTCAATTCTGTAAAATCAGGGGGACATTACTAACTAAGCCCGCGCCGGTTTAGGATTCATTTTCAACAAAAAGGCCGCGTGTTCCGCGTCCCTTGCTGGTACTTGCATCGAATTACCCGCCGGTGTCCAGACTGTTACCAGCAACTCAGGATTTATTTGTACTAGCTCAAACCTGATCTGACAGTTACCGAATTTTCAGAGTGACTGTCAGGTTAGATTTGGTTCAAGTTTTTTTCGTCCCAAATCAGTTTCCCACTGAGCAATGTTTCCATCGGCGTTCTGCCGTTGCACATTTTGCCTTGATGAGTTCTTTCATTATTGTAATAAACGA
>VGVA01000064.1 GCA_016874115.1 Gammaproteobacteria bacterium | reverse complement strand
TTCAGCCAATGGGATCAAATCTTTCCTGACACCATGATGACCGTTGCGGCAATTGACCGAATTATCCACCATGCCACCATTATTGAAATTGAAGGAGAAAGCTATCGGAAAAAACAACGCGTAAAAAAGTAACCCATTTTTTAAACTAAAACCGGCCAGAGTAATTGACGTCAAACCGGCAAAGATAATTGACGCCGGACAGTTATTTGCCATTTCCGCAATCCGGCGGGGCTTTGCTATTCCATCTCATCAGCCAGCTTTACGAGAAAACCTCGTTGATCATCACCACCAACCTTAGCTTCGTTGAATGGGTGAAAGTCTTTGGCGATGAAAAAATGACTACCGCCTTGCTCGACAGGGTAACACACCATTGTGACATCCTGGAAACAGGCGATGATTCCTATCGGTTAAAACAACGGAACAAGATTATCGAAAAAAACTAAAAATTAAGCTTAAGCGGGTCAGTTTTCAATGACGTTTAGCGGGTCAATTTTGGGTGATGATTGACACGCGAGGCCAGCTAGAAGAAACCTTTGGAACGGAGCAATGTGCCTTTATCCCAGTTGCCTTGGTGCAGCAGGTCATAAAAGCGTTGTGGGTGGAACGGGCGGCGGACGCTATAGGTAAAGCTGCTGATGCCGTATTCTTCGGTTTCTGGCGTGTGTTCGCCGCGCAGTTCCTGCAACCAGCCCGGCGCTTGTTGTGCCTTGTCGAAGTCGAAACGGCCGGTGTTGAGGATGGCCTTGACCGGCACGTTGCCCATGACCATCGGGATGATCTCGGCATCGCGGTTTAACGCCCTCAGTGTGGCAACAAGGTCGGCCAATTCGGCTTGCGGAATCAAATCGGTTTTGGAAATCAGGATGATGTCGCAAAACTCGATCTGGTCGATGAGCAAGTCGGCAATGTTGCGTTCGTCGTCCGCATTGATTTCGGAGTTGATTTCTTTCAGGTACTGCGCGTTTAAGTAGTCGCGCATGAAGTTGACGGCATCAACTACCGTCACCATCGTATCCAAGCGGGCGACATCGGCCAGGCTTTGCTCAGATTCGTCGCGGAAGGTAAAGGTTTCGGCGATGGGCAGGGGTTCGGCTATCCCTGTTGATTCGATCAAGCAATAATCGAAGCGGCCTTGCTTGGCAAGGCTGTTTAGTTCTATCAGCAAGTCTTCGCGCAAGGTGCAGCAGATGCAGCCGTTGCTCAGTTCAACCAGCTTTTCTTCGCTGCGGTTGAGGCTAAATTCGTTCTTGACCAACGCGGCATCAATGTTGATTTCGCTCATGTCATTGACAATGACGGCAAATTTAAGATTCTCCCGATTGCTTAGGATGTGGTTGAGCAAGGTAGTTTTGCCTGCGCCCAAGAATCCGGACAACACGGTCACGGGTAAGCGGTGATCAGCCATTAATAAGTGTTCCTGCTGCGGCTTTGTTAGATTGAGTCGCCAATTTTAATAACAGTGACACCGAGTAAGGCGCAGCCAATGTGCGTTTTGAACGCACCGAAAGATTGATAACGCTGTAGATTTTTGATACCTTCATCAGTAGCTCAACCTTATGCCAATTTCGGCGCTTCTGCCCGGTTCCGGCGCAAAGTTACGCAGATAAGACGTGGAATTGCGGATGTTTTCGTTCAACAGATTTTTGCCTTTGGCGAATAGCAGGACATCCGCGCCGTGCAGGTCGGCCAGATGGTATTGGCCGCCGACATTGAACAATAAGTAGCTGTCGGTCGGCGTTTCGTTATCGCCCGCATTGGTTTGCGCTTCCGCACGGGTGAGGCGGGCGTTGGCGGACCATTCATCTTTCTCATAGCTCAACTGGAAGCCATAGCGCAGCGGCGGCATCCTAGGTACGTCCGCGCCATTATCGAATGTGCCACGGGTGTAGTCGCCGAATAATTGCAAATCCACCGCGCCGTAGTTGTTTTGCATGAGCGGGAAGGTAAGCTGGGCTTCAAAGCCTTTGAAGGTCGCATCAAGCTGTTTGCTGTCCAATAGCGGGAAGCACTCTTCGCAATCAGTGTCGGGCGTGACAAAGCCGCCGCTTTCTTCGTCGAACAGTAAACCAGCAGACCGTTGTTGGAATATATAGTTGCTGACCCAGTTGTGGAACAGGTTGAACTCGGCAGTCACCCAAGGGTGGTTAAAGCGGTAGCCCAGGTCGAGGTTTTCCGACAATTCTTTCTTCAATCCGGCATCGCCGCGCTCGTAGCTGCGGGTGGCGTGGTGGAAGCCGTTGGAGAGCAATTCCTGGATTTGCGGGGCGCGTTCGGAATGGGTGAAGGCCAAACTGACTTGGTGCTGGTCGGTGATGTCCCACAAGGCCGATGCCGAGCCGCTGATGGGCTCGTAAGATTTCTCGTTGCCGCCATCTGGGGTGATACGGTTCAATTCCGCCCGTGCGCCAAAGTCGAAGGTTAAATTATGGTGCTTGAAGGATTCCACGGCGAACAGGGCATAGGATTCGATGTCCGATTTCGGCACGATCTGGCCTTCTTCCCCTGTGGCTTCAAAGACGGTATTCACCGATTGGAAGCCGAATACGCCGTTGAGGTTGGCGATGGGCTTATGTTTCAGCTCAAACCGGCTTTCGAAGGATTCGTTGGTGAAGGTCGTCCCGACCACGCCGCCATCCAATTCGTTGTGTTTGTAATCGGTATAGCCGAATTTCATGCGGACTTGTTCAGCAAAAGCGAAGGGTTGATTCAACTGCCCTTTAAAATCGTACTTGGATTGTTTTAAGTCGATAGTAACCGGATCTTCGCCGTGGCCGTCGGGCGGAATGCCGTACACTTTCTCCAGCTTATTCGCCGCCGCGCCAATCATGCCATCATCATTAATAAATGAGCCGCCAACCGAACCTCCGCGTGAGCGCGCTTGCGAGTTGCCGATGAAACCGTCGGTGTTGATCAAGCCGCCGGGCGGTACGGCATTGAAGCTGGGGTCGTGCTGACGCACCGCCGTTTCGTCAATCGCCACGCCGCCGATGTGGGTGTTGTTTTGGTCGCGGTAAAAACCGTCGGCATGGAAGGCGAAATTGCCTTTTCCAGCTTCCAGCTTCAAGCTGCTGGCAGATTCGTTGGTGGCGGAGTCGTAACGCTGTTCGCCCGCGCCGCCGATGAGCTTATCCGGCACGGCTTCCGGGATGCGGTTGTCAAGGACATTAACGATGCCGCCAATCGCGCCGTTACCGTAAAGCAAGGTTGAGGCCCCCCGCAAGACCTCCACACGCTCGGCAATGATCGGATCAACCCCAGTGGCGTGGTCTGGGCTTAAGCTGGAGGCATCATTGTTCCCTAAGCTGTTCTGCATCACCCGCACCCGTGGCCCCGCCTGCCCGCGAATCACCGGCGTACCAACGCCAGAACCGAACGATTGGTTGGCGATGCCTAACTCGTTTTGCAAGGTTTCTCCTAAAGTTTGACCTATTTTAGTCCGCAGATCATTACCGGTTAATACGGTAACAGGTTTGGCCGATTTGGAAATAGCATGTTGAACGCCATCGCTGACGACGACAACTTCATCAAGTACTTGGACTTCCGCATCAGCAGCATCGGCCGGTATAATGATTATCCAGCTTAATACAAAAAATAAAACAGATTTGACTGTAAATAAATATCTCATACCAATGGAAAGAATCGATAAGTTGCGTTAGTGTTATGTTATAACATAACAATTAATGATGTCTATAGTTGATCTGTGTTTAATTTTTACAACGATAAAATTAAGAACTCATTAATAGTAAATAGGATTATCATGGTTTTTCATTTTGCTGGACGCATTTGTTACAAACGCCATGAATTTCAATGGCTTTGTTTTGAGCGATAAAGTTAGCATGCTTGATTTCAGCGGTTAATGAACGCATGACGTCCGGCGCGGAACGTTCTTCAACTTCGTTGCACTGCTTGCAAATCAGCAATAACAGCTCATGCTGATGAGCCGGACAGGTGCAGCCGATAAAGGCGTTCAGGCTTTCTATCCGGTGAATCAGGCCTTGTTCGATTAAAAAATCCAGGGCGCGATAAACGGTTGCTGGTTTTGCGCTGCTTTGCAACGGTTTAATGCGGTCCAGGAGGTCGTAGGCTTTGACTGCTTTATGGTCCGACCAGATCAAGGCAAGAATTTGCTGGCGGATCGGTGTTAATTGAACGCCGCGTTCCTGGCATAAACGGGCGGCTGTCGCCATTGCCTCATGCAGGCATTGCGCATGATTGTGATTTGTTACATGCCCGGCTGCCGCATTCGGATTGCCGGTGAGATTGGGGTGCGTCAAAGGATAGCCTTATGAATTGTTAATACAAATTAAATAGCATCATTTCAATGTTAGCGTAACGGGTTATTGCCCATTTTTTTCTGGTTGTTGTAGTTTGACGTTATTAATGGATTAATAAAATGCTTTAGTCTCAATTTTTACATTATTAGCTTTTGAAAACACTAATAAATTGACTTCTAGCTTACATAGTTATATCCTGTTTTTAGCTAGAAATCGATTTACCTTCATGCTTTATCTCTACGATGTCTCTATATTGCTCGTCTTGTTGATCATAAGTAATTCCATATTTCCCGCTCCGCTAGACTAACGGCGATTTTTTAATTTTTTTATTTATAGGATTACGACATGACTACAGGTACTGTTAAATGGTTTAACGCAGAGAAAGGTTTTGGTTTCATTCAACAAGAAAGCGGCCCGGACGTGTTTGTTCATTACCGCAATATTGCTGTTAAAGGCTTTAAATCGCTGGACGAAGGCCAAAAAGTACAGTTCAAAATTACGCAAGGACAAAAAGGTCCGCAAGCCGAAGAAGTTATGCCTGCGTAAGTTTACCATCGCTCGGCAACTATCCAGTTGCATTATTGCAACTGGGTGGTTTTTATTAAAAGGCGGGAAATTTCCGCCTTTTTTTGTTATAGGTTCGTTCTCTCGCCAGTTCTTGTTTGTATATCCCTCGGAAAGTGAGGTTTCCAAACAATCATCGTAATCTTCATTAATATCCGAACATAGTCGCTCAAACGATCATTGCTGCACCGAATCTAATGATGATTAATCTGCTAGATTCATTAATAACCCGACATCAGTCCGGTGATTTACGCATATCAACGGCCTTATCTGTACCTGAGACAGGCAGACAGTATATAATTAACAGTTTGATTCAATTATACCTATTAAGCTGGAAAAAATATGCTGAATAAGCTCGTTAGACTAGTTGTTGGCAGCCGGAATGACAGGATTGTCAAAAAGAAGACGAAACTAGTCAAAAAAACTAATGCCTTACGCGCAGAATACGAAAAATTGTCCGATGAGGCCTTGCGGGCGAAGACACAAGTGTTTCGCAGTCGTCTGGCCAAAGGTGAAAAGCTCGATAACCTGATACCCGAAGCGTTTGCCGCTGTCCGGGAAGCATCGTCCCGTGTTTTAGGCATGCGCCATTTCGATGTGCAATTAATCGGCGGGATGATTCTCAACGACGGCAAAATCGCCGAAATGAAAACCGGCGAAGGCAAAACATTAATGGCGACGCTGGCCGCCTATCTTAACGCCTTGCCGGGCAAAGGCGTACATGTCGTTACCGTTAACGACTATCTAGCCAGACGCGATGCCGCCTGGATGGGCAAAGTCTATAGCTTTTTAGGGATGACAACCGGCGTAATCGTGAGCCAAATGGAGCACGAGGAAAGAAAAACCTCATACGCCGCCGACATTACCTACGGCACCAATAACGAATTCGGCTTCGATTATCTGCGCGACAACATGGCGTTTAATCTGGAGCAGAAAGTCCAGCGCGCGCTGAATTTTGCGGTTGTCGACGAAGTGGATTCCATTCTGATCGACGAAGCCAGGACACCATTAATCATTTCTGGCCCAACGGAAGAAAGCACGGATATTTATGTAAAAGCCAATGCCATTATTCCGTTTCTGAACCGCCAGGAAAAAGAAGTCGGCAACGGCGATTATTGGGTGGACGAGAAAGACCGGCAGGTGCATTTAACGGAAAAAGGCCATGAGCACGTTGAAAACCTCATGCTGGAACACGGCCTGATGCAGGAAGGCACCAGCCTGTACGATGTCAGCAATATCCGGTTAATGCACTACCTGAACGCATCGTTGCGCGCCCATACGCTGTTCAAACGCGATGTCGATTACATTGTGCAGAATAACCAAGTCATCATCGTCGATGAATTTACCGGACGGATCATGCCGGGTCGGCGCTGGTCGGAAGGTTTGCACCAGGCGGTGGAAGCCAAAGAACGGGCGACCATCCAAAACGAAAACCAGACGATGGCGTCGATCACCTTCCAAAATTACTTCCGCCTGTACGATAAACTGTCCGGCATGACCGGCACGGCGGATACGGAAGCCTTTGAATTAAATAAAATTTACGGTCTTGAAGTGGTGGTAATCCCTACCCACCGGCCGATGGTTCGCAAAGACATGGGCGATATCGTTTATTTAACCGCGGACGAAAAATATAATGCCGTCGCTCAGGATATTAAAGGCTGCGTACAACGTAACCAGCCTGTGCTGGTGGGTACGACGTCCATTGAAAATTCCGAACGGCTATCGGTGCTGTTAACCAAACTTGGCGTTAAGCATGAGGTTCTCAATGCCAAACAGCATGAACGCGAGGCGCAAATCGTGCAGCAGGCTGGGTTGCCCGGCGCAGTCACTATCGCCACCAATATGGCGGGCCGGGGAACCGACATTGTATTAGGCGGTAATCTGGAAGCGGAGTTAACCCGATTGGGAGAGGGTGCTTCCGATGCTGAAAAAGACAGCGTAAAAGGCGAGTGGCTGGAGCGGCATAATCAAGTGATTGCCGCAGGCGGTCTGCACGTGATTGGTTCCGAGCGTCACGAATCCCGTCGTATCGACAATCAGTTGCGCGGACGTTCCGGGCGGCAGGGCGATCCCGGTTCATCGCGTTTTTATCTGGCCTTGGAAGACGACCTAATGCGCATATTCGCATCGGATCGTGTTGCCGGATTAATGCAGAAACTCGGCATGGGCAATGGCGAAGCCATCGAGCATCCCTGGGTTACGCGCTCAATAGAAAATGCCCAGCGCAAAGTGGAAAACCGCAACTTCGATATCCGTAAAGAAATTCTGGCGTATGACGATGTCGCCAACGACCAGCGCAAAGTGGTGTACGCCCAGCGTAACGAATTAATGGAAGCGACGGATATCAGCGATATCATCGTCGAAATCCGCAAAGATGTTATTAATAGCTTGATTACTCAGTACATTCCGCCGAAATCCATGGAAGAGCAGTGGAATATTAAAGGGCTGGAAGAGCATCTTTATCAGGACTTCAATGCTGAAGTGCCGATTCAAAAAATGCTGGATGAAGACAAACGTTTGCAGGAATCTACCCTGCGCACTCGTATTCTGGAGATCCTGGCGCAGCTTTACCAGCAAAAAGAACAACAAATAACGCCGTCGGTAATGCGTCATTTTGAAAAATCGGTGATGCTGCAAATACTGGATAACAGCTGGAAAGAACATCTGGCGGCAATGGATTACCTGCGTAAAGGCATACATCTGCGTGGTTATGCGCAGAAAGACCCAAAACAGGAATACAAGCGGGAAGCTTTTGAGATGTTTACCAGTTTGCTGGAGCATATTAAATACGAAGTTACCCGTATTTTGTTCCGTGTGCAGGTGCGAGAAGAAGAAGATGTTCAGGCCATGGACGAACAAATGCAGGCGCCCAGGGAGTTGCATTACGAACATGCCGAAGCATCTGCGTTGCACGACATTGATGAAAACGCCGAACTTAATGAGCGGCCCGCCGCGCCGGTACAGCCTTATATCCGTGAAGGCGACAAAGTCGGCCGTAACGATCCTTGCCCATGCGGTTCCGGCAAAAAATACAAACACTGCCACGGCAAATTGAGTTAAACAAATAAGCCGTTAATTCTCATTAATGGCTTTCCTCTTACCTGTAGGCTGGTTTATCCGGCTGTACAGACGGTTGATTCAGCAGGATTCATGAAGTTGCAATCATTAATCCTGCCGTTAATAACACACCACTATATTCTGTCTTGAAAATACGCCGTTAAGCTGTATTAATCGCATCATTAATGCGAAGTAGTAAATAAAAATATGGCATTGTTCATACTTTCAGGCGGCTTTTATCGGTTCAAGGCTTGAAAAAGTTCAAATCGTCCCTACAGTAAAAAACATTTATCGTAGTTAATATTCAGGAAAATAAATATGACTGTCGAAGCACAAAAACAAACCCTCGGTTTTGAAACCGAAGTCAAGCACCTCTTACATTTAATGATCCATTCCTTGTACAGCAACAAGGAAATTTTCTTACGCGAATTAATATCGAACGGTTCCGATGCCGCCGATAAACTCCGTTTTGAGGCATTGCAAAACGATAGTCTGTACGAAGGCGACAGCGAATTAAAGATTCGGCTGGCGTTCGATAAGGACAACCGCACCATTACCATCAGCGATAACGGCATCGGCATGAGCCGGGACGAAGTCAAGGAACACATCGGCACGATTGCCAAATCCGGCACCAAGCAGTTTTTCGAAAAACTCACCGGCGAACAAGCGAAAGACAGTGAGTTAATTGGCCAATTCGGTGTGGGTTTTTATTCGTCTTTTATCGTCGCCGACAAAGTCACCTTAACCACCCGCAAAGCGGGCGCACCGAAAGACCAAGGCGCACGATGGGAATCGGCTGGCGAAGGCGAATACACGCTAGAAACCGTCGATAAGGACACGCGCGGCACTGAAATCGTGCTGCATCTGAAGGAAGGCGAAGACGAGTTTCTGGACGGCTGGCGTTTGCGCGGCATCGTGAAGAAATTTTCCGACCACATTTCCATCCCCATCATTATGACCAAGGAAGTTACGCCGTCATACGATGAGGAAGAAGAAACCGAAGGCGAGGGCGAGGAAGCCAAGGCGGAGAAAAAGGAAAAGCCTGCGCCCGTGCTGGAAGACGAAACCGTCAACAGCGCCTCTGCGCTGTGGACTAAAACGCGCAGCGAAATCAAGGACGAAGACTACAACGAATTCTACAAGCATGTCAGCCACGACTGGCAAGACCCTCTGGTACATGTACATAGCAAGGTCGAAGGCACCAACGAATTCACCTTATTGCTGTATGTCCCCAGCCGCGCGCCATTCGATCTGTGGGATCGCAATCAGAAGCACGGTGTTAAGTTGTACGTCCGCAAAATCTTCATTATGGACGATGCGGAGGAATTGATGCCGCGTTTTCTGCGCTTTATTCGCGGCGTTGTTGATGCTGGGTCGTTGCCGCTGAACGTATCGCGGGAAATTTTGCAGCAAAGCAAGCAACTAAGCACCATTAAGTCCGGCTCAGTGAAGAAAGTGCTCGGCATGTTGGAAAACCTCGCCAAAAACGAGCCGGAAAAATACGAAAGTTTTTGGAAAGAATTCGGTCAGGTTATTAAAGAAGGTCCGATTGAAGACCACGTTAACAAGGAACGCATCGCCAAATTGCTGCGCTTTGCCTCCACACACAATGATACCGACAAGCAGGATGTGACGCTGGAAAATTACGTCAACCGCATGCAGGAAGACCAGGACAAAATTTACTACGTCACTGCCGAAAGCTTTGCCGCCGCTAAGAACAGCCCGCACCTGGAAATCTTCCGCAAAAAAGGCATTGAAGTGCTGCTGCTATCCGACCGCATCGACGAATGGCTGGTCTCGCACCTGGATGAATTCGACGGCAAGCATATCCAGTCCGTTGCTAAAGGCGATCTCGATCTCGACAAAACGGAAGATGAGGAAGTTAAAAAGCAACGCGAAGAAACCAGCAAGGATTTTGAATCCGTCGTCAAACAAATCAAGGACGTACTGGGCGAGAAAGTCAGCGAAGTGAAGTTAAGCCAACGGTTAACCGACTCCCCGGCCTGTTTGGTCGCCGATGTTTACGGTATGAGCCTAAACATGGAGCGCATCATGAAAGATGCCGGACAAGGTATGGGCTTCGGCATGGGCAAAAAACCCATCTTTGAGATCAATCCCGATCACGCATTAGTGGTTAAGCTGAAGGACGAACAGGACGACGCCCGTTTCGCCGACCTGACCAATATATTATTCGATCAAGCTATCCTCGCCGAAGGCGGCCAGCTGGAAGACCCGGCAACGTTCGTGCATAAGCTGAATGGGTTGTTGCAGGGGTTGTTGAAGTAAATTTTATAAATTATTCCGTTCGTGGTGAGCTTGTCGAACCATGAACGGATATTTGTAGACATGCTAACACATGAAAATTTTGTAGGTCACATTGCCGCGTTAGCGGTTATGTGACGTAGGCGTACCCAAAATGTCAGGCAACGCTTAGGCGCAGCCTGACCTACTTGGCTAAAGATAACTATTCCCAAATGGCAAATGAATTAAGGAATCTCTGAACAACTCAACGGAAAACTTACCGTTTAGTTGGAAAGCGCCAAATGGCAACAAAAGTGAGGGTGTAAGAATTTTTGTGTAAACGGCCATTAGGCAGGAAACTGTCGCTTTTCAAAAGGAGAAACAATGACCGTATCAAAACCTATTCCGAGCGATTTGCTCAATACCCTTCTGTCGGACTATCGAAAACCTGAGGATTTGCTGGGCGAAAATGGCCTGTTAAAGCAACTGTGTCAAACGGCTTTGAAAAGTTTCCACTAAAGAGCGCCGAATAGTTTCCAGCCAAACTGTAAGGTTATAGGTTTTCTACCGCCTTTTTGCGTTGCTTAAATCGATAGGAATCGTTGCCGGTTTCCAGGATGTCGCAATGATGGGTAATCCTGTCGAGTAGTGCGGTGGTCATCTTGGCGTCACCGAACACTTGCACCCATTCCGCAAAATTCAGATTGGTGGTGATGATCAGGGACGTTTTCTCATACAGGTGGCTAATCAGATGGAATAGCAAGGCGCCACCCGATGCAGGAAACGGCAGATACCCCAATTCATCGAGGATAACGGCATCCATGGCGGTGAGTTGCTTGGCCATGTTGCCGGCTTTACCCTGCTGTTTTTCCTTGTCCAGCTGATTGACCAGGTCGACAGCATTGTAGAAGCGCACCCGTTTGCCTTGGTGAATGGCCGCTATGCCTATGGCGGTGGCCAAATGGGTTTTGCCGGTGCCGGTGCCGCCGACCAGGATCAGGTTGTAGGCCTGTTCCATAAAATGGCCGGTCGCCAGTTGTTCGATACGGGCTTTTTGCAAAGGCGTTTCCGACCAATCAATCTGGAGCAAGTCACGATGAATGGGAAAACGGGCCGCCTTGAGTTGGTGGTTGAGGCTGCGAACCTGCCGGTCGA
>VGVA01000063.1 GCA_016874115.1 Gammaproteobacteria bacterium | reverse complement strand
CGGAAAAGGTACTCGGGTTTAAGAAACAATGCGTTAGATTTCATTCTGGTAACTTGAACACCGATTCTGGCAAGTTGAACACCCATTCCGGAAAAGGCCGGAAAAGTGTTCAGCTTCAAACTAGAATCACTGTTCAAATGCTTTCAGAATCGGTGTTCAAATTAATTCAGAATGGCTGTTCAGATTGAGCCAGAATATGCATGCTCACCGGGTTCGTCTATCCCTATCAAGCAGACGGAGCGATCACCGTCCTGTAACATACCGCTGAATGGTCTTGCCAACTTGTTTGATTATCGACTCTCGGTGCATGGTAACGAGGGGTGGTAGCTTGAGGACGTAGCGGCACAGGGCGAGCCCGAGCAGTTGGCTCGAGACCAGACCGGCGCGCTCCGCCGCTCCGGCCCTTCCTCCCACGCTGGCGATTCCGGGCATCACCTGCTCTACGAAAACGGCGCGTAGCTTCTCTGCCGCATATTCGTTTGAGGCGGCAGAACGCAACAAGATCGTAAGACCACTGTTGGCTCCATCTTCCCATTGGCTCAGAAAGTGCCGGACGAGGGCTTCGCCGATCTGGTTGCTATCGACTGCGCTCAAATCAGGCAGCTTCAGATCGAACACCGCGAGGCGGGTAAATAACTCGTCCTTGCTGCCGAAGTAACGGATTATCATCGCCGGATCGATGGCGGCGCGTACGGCGATATCACGGACAGTGGCCCGTTCGTAGCCATGTGCAGCGAAAACCGCCTGCGCTGCAGCGATGATGGCCGCACGGGTGCGGTCAGATTTCGTTTGGCGTTCTGCTTTGTTCACGGCACTATTTTATCAACAGCTGTTGATAAGTTAAACTGGCGTTATTAAAATCAACACACGTTGACTTCTCCATCGGTGGTGCAATACACACTGGCTTGCGATCGTATCGTTGATCGTTTTTTGAGCCGGAATCTGAGGCGTCCATACTATCCAGCCATGACCGCTGGAGAACCTCAACACCCTACAGAGGAGACTTTCATGCCAACCAACTTAAATCGACGATCAGTCCTGATTCGATGCGCCCAGGGGGCGCTGCTACTCGGTACCTCCATGGTTACGCCCCGCACCGTCTTCGCCGAGGCGCCCGACGCGCCAAGGCCAAAGCCGTCCGCAATGGTGTGCTCGAGGTATCCGGCGCCCGTCTCTACTACGAGACCGTGGGAAGTGGGTCGCCGCTCCTCCTGATTCCCGGGGGCAACGGGACGGCTCACATCATGGCCCCTATTATGCAGGTCTTGGCCGAGCGCTTCACGGTCATTACGTTCGATCGACGAGGTTTCGCGCGAAGCCAGCTTGTTGGAGCACAAGACTATGCGCGTCGCCTACAAACAGACGCCGATGATGCGCTCCAACTGATCCAGCGCGTTGCCGGCGCACCGGCGGCCGTCTTTGGTCCGAGCTCGGGCGCAGTTGTTGCGTTGCAGGCGATGATCCAAGGCCCGAACTCTATTAGCAAACTTATTGCCTTCGAACCACCATCTACGAAATACATGCCGACGTTTGCGGAAGGACAGCAGTTTCTTCAGTTGATGTACGATACGTATGCCGTTTACAAGAAATCTGGGATTGTGCCGGCGCTTGATCTGTTCAACTCGTGCATGCCGCCCGAAACCGTCGAGCACTTCAAACGTATGCGTGACCCAAGCAACCCTCAGGCCCGCGCCGCCATTGAATACTGGATGGAGCACGAACTGCGTGAATACACCTCGCATGAATTCGACATGGCGACGTTAAAGGCCAACTCAGCGCGCATCATGATGGCCGCTGGTACCAGTTCGCGAGGTTTTCCGCTGCATGTGTTGGCCGAGAATCTGGCCAAGAAGATCGGCACCTCGTTCGTGGAGGCTCCCGGAGCCCATTCCGGTTACGCGGTTCGTGCCACTGAGTTCGGATCAGCGATTATGAACATTCTGGGTGTCGGCAAGTAGCATTGGGTGTTCACGTCCAGCGCCGCACAAATCACAGCCAACCGCCGGTGTTTGCGCCAAAAGCAAAGCGCACAGCGATCCTGCCAAGGTTGCGATGGTCGCCCAAGCTAAAGCCGTACGGTAACTTGCCGCGCCGCTGCCGTAGAGCGACGCCACGCCTTTAAAGTTATCATTCGCGCCGTTGGAGTAGGCTAAAAAACATACAACGGTAATTAACAGAAAAACGGCCATAATTATTATCCCGGCGTTTGTTATTAATGTGTCATATTCATTAATTAATATTTATCGACTGATTACTCAGTTAATTAATGACCGCTAACATTGTGATTTATCCATACTTTGTCTATAGTCTAGCAGGTTGTTGCTTAACTATTACGCTTGCAAATACTTCGTTAAAAATTGGCTTAAAATGCTCTTTTACGACCAGTAAACTGCGCTTTTGCACCAATTTTTGCCTTGCCTTTGCTGCGTTCACGCCGTTAAACAACAACCTGCTAGGTGAATTACGGCAAAGATTTGACATTAATTTCATTAATAATGAACAAACACATTTACTTTTTATTAATCGCCCAGTTTCTATCCGCTTTTGCCGATAACGCCATTCTGTTTACGGTAATTGCGATGGTTATGCATTCGCACGACTTGCCGACCTGGTACGTACCTGCTTTACAAAGCGCATTTCTGGTGGCGTTTGTGGTGTTAGCGCCGTGGGTGGGCGGTTTTGCCGATACTTACGCCAAATCGCGAGTATTAATTATTGCCAATCTGATCAAAGCGGTGGGCGCGGGCTTGCTACTTTGCCAAATTGAACCGCTGCTGGCTTACGGCATTGTCGGCGTCGGCGCGGCAGTTTACGGCCCGGCCAAATACGGTATTCTGCCGGAGTTAGTCGGCCACGACAGCCTAGTCAGAGCCAACAGCTGGATCGAAGGCTCCACTATTTTGGCGATTTTGCTCGGTATGCTGGTCGGCGCTAAACTGGCGGATCATTCCGTCATGCTGGCCTTGGCGTTTACCATTGTTTTGTATTTTGCTTCCGCCGGAACAGCTTTACTATTGCCGGTACGGATTATTAAAGAGCAGTCTTCGCTGTTGCGTTTGCTGGAATTCGGCAAACAGATCGGACAATTTTTTATCGCACGGCGCTCCCGCTTCGCCATACTTGGCGCGTCGTTATTTTGGTCAACGGCAGCGGTATTACGGGTCATTCTCGTCGCCTGGGCGCCATTAATACTGCACTCGCAAAACGCTACCGACATTTCCCAACTGACCTTATTCCTGGCGCTCGGCATTATTGCCGGTTCCGCCGTTGTGCCCAGATTAATACCCTTGGAGCATATCCGCCGGGTCAGGTTTCCCGCCTACATCATGGCGGTATTAATCGCCGGACTTAGCTTTACCGATCATCTGTTGACCGCTCGCATCGCCCTGTTTTTAATCGGGATGGCCGGCGGCGTGTTTATTGTGCCGATTAATGCGACCTTGCAGGAGTTAGGTCAACAAAGCATCGGCAGCGGCAGCGCGGTGGCAATTCAGAACTTCTTCCAGAATGCCGCCATGCTGGTTTCCGTCGGCAGCTATACTTACGCCAGCGCCAATCACGTCGATCCGGTCATGGCCATGCAATGTCTGGCCGCGTTTTTGCTGCTGTTTACTTTCCTGATCGCCATCAAGTTGCCCAAGAAAAAGCTTGAGCAGCAAGTGTAGCGACAATTAAACGGCTAGCGGCAAATGACTCAAGCAATTCTTCATTTTCTGAAAGACGGTATCTGGCAATTGCATGAACAAAAATTGCCGCCGTTAAAAGCCGCGCTGATTAAATCGCTGAAAGTCATGCTGTTAGCCGCGCAGGGTTTTGCCCGTGATTTATGTCCCTTGCGGGCATCTGCGCTAAGCTTATACAGCCTATTGTCCATCGTGCCGGTTATCGCCATGCTGTTCGGAATTGCCAAAGGTTTCGGCTTCGAAAAAACATTGACCGAACGTTTGCTGGAACAGGTTCCGCATCAGGAAACGACGGTTTTGCAATTAATTAATTTCGCCAAGACGTTACTGGAAAACGCCAAAGGCGGCGTCATTGCCGGTATCGGTATCGTCGTATTGTTTTGGGCGGTCATTAACCTGATCGGCAATATCGAAAAATCCTTCAATTACATCTGGAAAATTCCAAAAAACCGGTCAATCAGCCGAAAATACAGCGATTATTTATCATTAACGATGCTGGCGCCGATTATTTTGATCGTCGCCAACAGTATCACGGTTCTGTTAAAAACCAAGATTACCTGGCTGATTACATTAATAGAACTGCCCGACATCGGTACGTGGCTGGTCATTCAGGCTTTAGGCTTTCTGCCGTTGTTATTAATGATCGGCCTGTTTTCTTTTACTTTTATCTTCATGCCCAACCATAAAATCCATTACCGGGCCGGCATAGCGGCAGGAATTGTCACCGGAATTTTGTACGATTTTCTACAGTGGGCTTATATAACTTTGCAGATCGGCGTATCCAACCTTAACGCCATTTACGGCAGTTTTACGGCCATTCCTTTATTTGTGATCTGGCTACAGACAGGCTGGATGATTGTTCTATTCGGCTGTGAAATTGCCTTGCATTTACAAAATTACGACACCTACCGCAGCAATAACCGTTTTGCCAAGATCAGTTTTGCCTTGCAGAAAACCATCGCTTTGCAGATTACACGTTTGCTGGTAAAAAATTTCAGTCATTTCAACAAGCCGTTAACGGCGGATGAAATTTCCAATAAGTTGTCTATTCCTATCTCAGTGGTACAGTCCATTTTGACTAAATTGTGCGACTGCCGCATCCTGATCGCGTTTAATGTTCCGGAAGAAGACGATGATGTTTACCAGCCTGCGGTTGATCCCAACCTGCTGACAATTGCCTTTGTTATTAATGCACTGGAACACAGTGGGCAAAACCAGCTGCCGGAAATCAATCAGGAACCGGTGTTTACCGAAGCCGTCAGCGATTTTAAAACATTAATGGAAAATTCCTGTAAAAATTGCTTGTTACGGGATATTTAAACTATTAGATATTCAAACGCTGCAAGGCCATGTATCGATTTATCTTCAAATTGGCTCAGCTTTAAACAAGACAGACATTAATATTCCTGGTAAGCGTTGATAAACCCAAAATTTTGCGTTCATCTCTTTGTCTACGGCACTTTACGTCGCGGTTACAACAAAGGTAAGTTTCGTATATTAATGAAATACACCAAGTACATCGGCCCGGCCACTTATCAAGGCAAGCTCTACAATGCCGGTGCTTATCCCGGCGTGGTGCCGTCGCTTAGCTCATCGGATTTAGTTCAAGGCGAAGTTTACAAGTTATTAATGCCAAGATTAACCTTGCAAACATTAGACCGCTACGAAGAGTGCGGCGCGGACTTTCCTGAGCCTGCGGAATACATCCGCACTTTACAGCCGATTCGGATGAAGGACGGCAGGATTCTCTCAGCCTGGCTTTATTTGTACAACCGTCCGGTGGAGAAGCTTCACCGTTTATTGTCCGGGGATTTCTTGAAGAGACAAATGTTAAAGAAAACGTAAGTGTACCGACAAGATATTGCTTAACTATTCTCCATTAATCGTCACCAACAAGCGCCTGCCGCCACCGTGGTTGCGATGTTCGCACAGATAAATCCCTTGCCAAACTCCCATGTTGAGACGGCCGTTGCTGATGGGAATAGTCACGCTGCTGCCCAGAATACTGGCTTTCAGGTGGGCGGGCATGTCGTCGCTGCCTTCATCCAGATGGTGGTAATAAGGTTCGTTTTCCGGCACGGCGCTATTGAAGAAGTTTTCAAAATCGACTCTGACTTCCGGCGCGGCATTTTCATTAATGGTTAACGATGCCGAGGTATGTTTGATAAAAACATGCAGAATGCCCATTTTTATCGCTTTTAACTGCGGGAGCTGCACGACGATTTCATCCGTTACCAGATGAAAACCTCTGCTGCGCGGTTTCAGGGTGATTTCTTGTTGATACCACATACGGTGCTGTATTTATTAATGAATATTTGTTAACTTTATCATAATTGCAGGTCGAGCCGCGCTCGCGCTGCCTGACATTAATTAAATGGTCGCTTGGCTTTTTTCAATGCCCTGCAATCAACCCTTCTCAATCGTTAATGATTAACTGGCAAGAAATCGAAACAGTTCTACTCGACATGGACGGCACCTTGCTGGATTTGCGGTTTGATAACCATTTCTGGCAGGAAGTCGTGCCGCTTAAATTTGCCGAGAAAGAAGGCTGGTCGGTTGAACAAGCCAAAGCGCACTTAGTTCCGCACTTTAAGAGCAAGGAAGGCACTTTGGATTGGTACTGCCTGGATTATTGGAGTGCAACCTTAGCGCTGGACATTATCGGCCTAAAAACCGAATTGGCCGACATGATTGCCGTACTACCGCATGTTAACGACTTTTTGACCAAGCTTAAAGCCTCCGGTAAACAGGTGCTGCTGGTGACGAATGCTCACCGCGGCAGTCTGGATTTGAAAATGGCGAAAACAGATCTGCATATTTTTTTCGAGGATTTAATCAGCTCCCACGACTTCGGCGTACCAAAGGAACATCACCATTTCTGGCAATACTTACAGGATCAGCTTGGTTTTGCTAAAAGCAGTACGTTATTAATAGACGACAGCCTGGCTGTGTTACGCTCGGCGCATCAATTCGGAATTAAACATTTGGTGTCTATCAGCAAACCGGACTCTGGCAGACCGAAGCGGAAGATTGACGATTTTCCCGCGATTGAGGATTTCAGGGAGTTAATGAAGGGGCTTTAGGTTTGCGGTTCGGGTTGTGTGGCGGCCGTTTTCCGCGGGGAGCCGGCTTGAATTCGCGCGGTTTCCGTTCCGGTTTGATCACGTCCGCCAATAACTCTGCAGGGATAGCGCCCACCGGTATTTTCTGTCCGATGTATTCTTCAATATCCGGCATGGAATAGGCGTATTCTTCGCAGATAAAACTGATCGCCTCACCGCTGGCGCCGAAACGCGCAGTACGGCCAATTCGATGGACATAATCTTCCACATCCTGCGGCAAGTCGTAATTAAAGACATGCGATACGTCCGGTATATGCAATCCTCTGGCGGCAACATCGGTGGCAATCAGCAGCGAGATTTCGTTCTGCTGAAAACTGGCCAGTAATTTCTGGCGTTTTTCCTGCGGCACGTCGCCGCTTAAGGCGGCGGTTTTAAAACCATTGGCGTTTAAGGTGGCGTCCAGTTCTTCCGCGCAACGCTTGGTATTAACAAAGATGATGCTGCGTTGCGGTTTATGCTGATTCAGAATCCCGATTAATAACGGCAGTTTCTGGTCATTCGCCGGGCAGTAGGCGGATTGTTTAATGGCTTTAGAGGTCACTTCCTCGGTTTCGATCTTTACCAGCACCGGATTGTTCATGTGCTCGTACGCCAGTTCCGTTACTTTGTAAGACAAGGTGGCCGAAAACAGCATGTTCAACCGCTGATCCGGCGGCGGCATGCGGCGCAGCAAGTATCTGATGTCTTTAATAAAGCCCAGATCGAACATGCGGTCAGCTTCATCCAATACCATGACTTCGATGTGATTCAGCGTGAATGCGCCTTGTTTGTAAAAATCGATAATCCGCCCCGGTGTGCCGATAATAATATCGACATTGGTTTTAATCCTGGTCAGTTGTTTTTGGTAATCCGTGCCGCCATATATTAATGCGAAAGAAAAGTTGAGCCGCTTGCTTAGCAGCAGGGCATCCTTGTGAATCTGTATGGCCAGCTCTCGCGTCGGCGCTAGAACGAGGGCGCGCGGGTATTGCCTGGCTTTATTCTGGATGGGCTTTGCCGGTTTTTTTTCCGCCGTTTCGTCAAAATCGGCGTCTTCAAAATCATCGAAACCGTCGTCGTCGTCTTCATCCCAGTCGTTATCGTCATTAATCAGATGTTGAAACGTCGCCAGCAAAAACGCAGCGGTTTTTCCGGTGCCGGTCTGCGCCTGCCCGGCCACATCCTTACCGCGCAAGGCCAGCGGCAGGGTTTTCTCCTGTATGGGCGTACACTGGTGAAAACCCGCGTCCTTTAAGCTCAAAATAAGGGTATCCGACAACTCCAGGTTGCTGAAACGCGTCTCGGTTAAATGATTTTTCTGCATTGCTATAGCATACCGTAAAATCGGCATTACCTGAAAATTGATTGACTATAACGACCATCGCCCCTATAGTTCGTGTTTTAAACGTTGGAGAAACAATGTGAGCGACTTGGTCATTCATGTTAATGATAGTGATTTTAATGAAAAGGTTGTAAACGCCACCGGCCCCGTGCTGGTCGATTATTGGGCGGAATGGTGCGGACCTTGCAAAATGATCGCACCCGTGCTGGATGAGATTGCCAAAGACTACGAAGGTAAACTAACCATTGCCAAACTGAACATTGATGATAACCCGGCCACTCCGCAACATTATGGTGTGCGCGGCATTCCTACATTAATGTTATTTATGGACGGCGAAGTGGAAGGCACGAAAGTCGGCGCCATGACCAAATCTCAACTGGCCGCATTCCTGGACAACTATCTTTAAGTTTTTGCTTGCTGTATAAATGGAATTTGTTAATCTAGGGCGATAACTCCGTCAAGATAAAATTGCGCGGATGAAAACCATTGATTATAATGGTGGCTACACGGCGTAAACCTGTCGTGGTAGCCATCCGAAACCTGCCGCTTAATCGCACTTCTTAATCCTAACCTGTATCTCTACTTACCTGTGCGTAAGTAACTCTTATGTCATTTCCTGCAATATGAATCTAACCGAGTTAAAACTTAAACAAATCAGTGAAGTTATTGAAATAGCCGAGTCTTTGGGATTGGAAAATGTCGCCCGCTCCCGCAAGCAAGACCTAATCTTCGCCATCTTGAAGAAACAGGCCAAGGCAGGGGACGATATCTCCGGAGACGGCGTACTGGAAATTTTGCAAGACGGTTTCGGGTTTTTACGCACACCCGGCGCATCTTATCTGGCCGGTCCCGACGACATCTACGTCTCGCCCAGCCAAATCCGCCGTTTTAATCTGAAAACCGGCGACACCATCAGCGGTAAAATCCGACCGCCGAAAGATAACGAACGTTACTTCGCCATGCTCAAAGTGGACGAAATTAACTTCGAGCCGCCGGAAAACACCAAA
This sequence comes from Gammaproteobacteria bacterium, assembly GCA_016874115.1. GTDB lineage: Bacteria > Pseudomonadota > Gammaproteobacteria > Methylococcales > Methylomonadaceae > Methyloglobulus. The sequence continues at coordinate 2,201 of VGVA01000063.1, read as the reverse complement.
AATAAAATTAACTTCTCTAACCTGACGCCATTATTTGCCAAAGAACGCTTCACCCTGGAACGCGGCAACGGCACCAGCGAAGATTTGACTGGGCGCATCATCGACCTCATCGCCCCCATCGGTAAAGGCCAGCGCGGTTTGATCGTATCTCCGCCCAAGGCCGGTAAGACCATGATTTTGCAAAGCTTGGCGCAAGCGATCGCGGAACAGAACCCGGAATGCTATCTCATCGTTTTATTAATCGACGAACGCCCCGAAGAAGTCACGGAAATGGAACGTTGCGTCCGTGGCGAGGTGATAAGCAGCACCTTCGACGAACCGGCAACACGCCACGTACAAGTTGCCGAAATGGTTATCGAAAAAGCCCGCCGTCTAGTCGAGCACAGACACGACGTGGTTATTCTGTTAGACTCTATTACCCGTTTGGCGCGCGCTTACAATACCGTGGTACCCTCGTCCGGTAAAATCCTGACCGGCGGTGTCGACGCCAACGCCCTGGAAAAACCGAAACGCTTTTTCGGCGCAGCGCGCAATATTGAGGAAGGCGGCAGCTTAACTATCCTCGCCACCGCCTTAATCGACACCGGCTCTAAAATGGACGAGGTAATCTACGAAGAATTCAAAGGCACCGGCAATATGGAGTTGCATCTGGATCGCAAAATTGCCGAAAAACGGATTTATCCCGCCATTAATATCAACCGCTCCGGCACCCGCCGCGAAGAATATCTGGTCGAACCTGAAACCCTGCAAAAAACCTGGATTTTGCGCAAAATTCTGCAACCTATGGACGAAACCGCCGCATCTGAATTTTTAATCGGCAAATTAAAGGACTTTAAAACCAACGCAGAATTTTTCGACTCCATGAAGCGTTAAGCTCTCTATAAACAGCGGCCCATACGATGTCTGAGGCATATCTGCTGCTTTGCGCCCTGATACTCGGCCTGGTTGAGGGCTTGACTGAGTTCCTGCCGGTCTCTTCCACCGGTCATTTGATATTGGCCGGACAATTATTAGGCTTTAATGACGAAAAAGGCAAAGTCTTCGAAATCGTCATTCAATTTGCCGCTATTTTAGCTGTCGTCTGGGAATACCGCGCCCGTCTGTTCCACGCGCTGTTCAATATCACAAAGGAAGAAGCTTCCAAACGCTTGGCGATTAATTTGATTATCGCTTTTCTGCCGTCCGCCATTCTTGGCTTCTTGTTCCTCAAACAGATTAAAGCGCATTTATTCAATCCTTTTGTCGTGGCGTCCGCTTTTATCATCGGCGGCTTATTAATACTGTGGGCGGAACGGCGCGAACATATCATTAAAGCCGATACTATCGACGATATGACCTGGAAAGATGCCTTGAAGGTCGGTTTTGCCCAGGCTCTGGCAATGATTCCCGGCACCTCGCGTTCCGGCGCAACAATCATCGGCGGCTTGTTTTTCGGCTTATCCCGACTAGCGGCAGCTGAGTTTTCCTTTTTTCTTGCCATCCCGACCATGTTTGCGGCCACGCTGTACGATGTGTACAAACACCGCGACCTGTTTAATCCCAATGACGTTAATTTGTTTGCTGTGGGCAGCGTGGTTTCTTTCCTAAGCGCTTTTCTGGCGGTGCGAGGCTTGATCCGCTTTATCAGCCGACATGATTTTACCGTTTTCGCCTGGTACCGGATCGCCTTCGGCCTACTGGTGCTTGGTTCCGCTCAACTGGGCTGGGTTGACTGGCGCGGCGATTAAACGATACACAGATTTGGTTTTATCCGTCGCTCATGACAAAATTGGACTAAACTATCTTGGTATGTGTTTAACAAAACCAGTAGCGGTTTGAACGTTAGTTATTAATGAAGAACGTACGCTGTATTCAAGTCTTATTAATCCTGTTCGCATTGACCGGTTGCTATTCCGGTCGAACATCTTGGTTTTCCAACGCAAACAGCCCCGGAAAAGAAATTCTGATTAACAACGAACGGTACTATAAACCCCGTGTTGTACTCGGATCTGTATCCTACACTCTACGCAAAGACACGACTCTCTTTAACCTTAAAAGAGCATCTTAAGGTTGCAAAAAATTGTTAACTGTTTGAAATTAAGCGGCAAGGAGGCGCTTATGGCAGAACAGATCATTCACCCTTTGGGTGAACCCGAACCGAAGGCATTAATTCCGTATGCTGAACCTGTCAGGGTAGAAGCATTTGGCGGCAGGATCCATGT
>VGVA01000062.1 GCA_016874115.1 Gammaproteobacteria bacterium | reverse complement strand
TCTATGAAAAAGGGCAATTGCCCCATCGCCGTCACCGATGCTTGTGGATCCCATTCCACATGGATCCTGCCGCCAAATGTTTCTACCCTGACAGGTTCAGCATACGGAATTAATGCCTTCGGTTCGGGTTCACCCAAAGGGTGAATGATCTGTTCTGCCATAAGCGCCTCCTTGCCGCTTAATTTCAAACAGTTAACAATTTTTTGCAACCTTAAGATGCTCTTTTAAGGTTTAAGGTTTTTTGACCATTACCAATAAACCGCTCACGATTAAGACGGCGCCGATGATGATTCGCAAGGTGATGGTTTCTTTCAAGAGCAGCCACGCCAGTAAAATAGCGACGGCCACGCTGCCTTTATCGATTAATGAGACCGTCGCAACGTCGCCCCGTTTTAAAGCTTTGTAGTAAAAAATCCAAGATAAAGTCGTAATAAGCCCTGACAAGCCTAACCAAAAGATATTAATCCGGTTAAGCGCACTGAAGTCATGATACGGTATGGCGAAGCAGGCAAAGCCGATGATAAAAAGGGAGACGAATAACGTACGGACGGTCAGGCCAAGTTCGCCGCTTGTGTCGCTAAGCCCATTTTAGCGATAACCGAAGTGAACCCGGCAAAGAGCATTGAGATCAGTGCGTAAACGACCCATTTTTCCACGTTATTTCGGTACGATAAACTCGTAAACAATACTTGCGATTAACAATTGCAAAAAGACTAAACCCCAAAAATAAACACCAAACAAGATAATTTTGACGGGTTTCGGATGTTCTTTGGCGTTGCGTTTTAACAAAAATAGGCTGAAAAGCGTGGCTATAGCAATAATAGCCACGCCCACGGCGGTATACGCCATGATTAATCCCTTACGGGTGGCGGCGCCAGCACGACACGGCTACCGTTAGTTTCCGCCGGGCTGACGACACCGGCTGCTTCCATATCTTCAATAATAGTGGCAGCGCGGTTGTAGCCGATTTTAAAGCGGCGCTGTACGCTAGAGATTGAGGCTTTCCGGCTTTCGGTAACGAATTGTACGACCTGATCGTACAGGCTGTCGGATTCCGGATCGCCACCGTAGCTGCTGCCTGAGGTGCCGAAGCCGTCGCTGTTTTCGAAGCTTTCCTGGGTAATTTCTGTCAGGTAATCCGGCGGCGCGGTTTGTTTCAAAAATTCAACTACGCGGTGGACTTCGTTGTCATCCACGAATGCGCCGTGGGCGCGGATGGGAATGCTGGTGCCGGACGGCAGGTACAGCATATCGCCGTTACCCAGCAAGGCTTCCGCGCCGCCTTGGTCGAGGATGGTGCGGGAGTCGATGCGGGAAGATACTTGAAAACTTATGCGCGTTGGCACGTTTGCCTTGATTAATCCGGTCAAGACGTCCACCGATGGCCGTTGAGTCGCCAAAATTAAATGGATGCCGGCGGCGCGGGCTTTTTGCGCCAGACGGGCAATGAGTTCTTCCACCTTTTTGCCGACGATCATCATCATGTCGGCCAGTTCATCGATGATGATGACGATGCTGGGCAGCGTGGTTAATGCCGGTATTTCGTCGATTTCCGACAGCGGATTCAGCATTTGATACAGAGGATCACGAATGCTTTCGCCCAATGCGGCTTTGTCTTCGATTAATTGGTTGAAGCCTGCCAGATTTCTAACGCCCATTTTAGACATTAACCGGTAACGCCGCTCCATTTCGCCTACCGCCCAACGTAGCGAGTTTTGGGCTTCTTTCATGTCGGTGACGACCGGTGTTAATAAATGCGGAATGCCTTCGTAGACGGATAATTCCAGCATTTTAGGGTCGATCATTATCATCCGCACTTGTTCGGGTGTGGCTTTGTACAGCAAACTCAAAATCATCGAGTTAATGGCGACTGATTTACCGGAACCGGTGGTGCCGGCAACCAATGTATGCGGCATTTTGCCCAAATCAGCCATTAATGGCTGGCCGCTGATGTCTTTACCCAGCGCTAAGGTGAGCAGAGCAGAGGATTTTTCGAATGATCTGGCGGCAAGTAAATCCCTCAGATTCACCATTTCCCGCTCGCGATTGGGGATTTCCAGGCCGATAACGGATTTGCCGGGAATCACTTCAACAATACGGACGCTGGTTACTGATAAGGCGCGCGCCAAATCTTTCGATAAGCTACTGATCCGGCTGACTTTTACGCCCGCTGCGGGTTGTAACTCAAAGCGGGTTATTACCGGGCCGGGCAAAAAGCCGACGACTTCCACCGTGACATTAAAGTCGGCAAGAATGTCTTCCAAAAGGCGCGACATTTCTTCCAAGTCGGTTTGCGTGTAACCTTTGACTTGCGTCATGCGCTTGTCCAGCAAATCCAACGATGGCAAGACGTTACCGGCAAATTTTTTCACTTTGACGGTTGATGGCGCAGCGGGTGATTTAACCGTTTTAGTCGCCGGGGTGACAGATGTAACGCTTTTTTCGATGGGGTTGAAGGTATAAGCAGGCGGCTCAGACGGCGGATTAATGATCTCGTGTTCAACACAGGCGAATGGATTGGTTCGGGGTGCTGCTGCCGATGGGGTATTAATGGCATTTATCGCGGTGCGCTGAGCCGATTTTTCCGGTGTAGTAGTAACAGATGGGGTTTGCTGCTGTGGTTTTTGCGGAATGACTTCCCACACGCTGAGGCAAAATTTACCGACGCAATCCAGCAAAAATACCGTGTATTTACCGATGAGATCCAGCACACGCAACCAGGACAGTTGTGTAGCGGTAGTGATTCCAGCTAACATAACGGCGATTAATAATAATGTTGCGCCGGAATTTCCGCATAGTTTGAGCAAGCCGTCGCCGATTTCCTGGCCGATAATGCCGCCGGTATTGCCTGGAAGCTCTAAGCCGATACGTAAAATATGCAGATAAAACAAGGCGGCGCTAGACAGGATAGCAAGCATGGAGCCTACCCAATGCAAGGTTAACAGTTTATTAATCTGCTTGTCTTGATGCAGTACATAATAAAGATAAGCATGACGCAAAATGATGACGGGAATGGTGTAGGCGACGACACCAAAAAAGCTTAGGCCGAAATCGGCCAGCCAGGCGCCGACAAAGCCGCCGGCATTGGCGACCGATTGTAATGTACTACTATGTGTCCAACCGCCGTCTTCGTTATTAAAGGTTATCAGGGAAAGCAGGAAGTACAGCGAGCAGGCGGTAAGACCCAGCACCAAAACTTCTTTTAAACTGCGAAATGTTTTTTCTTCTAGAACGGCAGCCATGATAAGAAATCCTGTATAGAAACCTTAATAAAACATGATTATAGAACAATATTAATATGTTTTACATTAATATATTTTATAAAATCCGGCAAAATTTAAGGCATTAATCGGTGTAACTTTAAGCAGTAGTTTGAAATTTCAGATTTCAGCCGCATAATTTCATAACAGACGGTGTCTATAGGAAAAACCGGGTACAGATGGCCCGGATAAAGATGCCAAATAGAATGCAAAAACAGGAGAACTAATGACCACCAGCAAACACAGCCGCTTATTAATACTCGGCTCCGGACCGGCCGGTTACACGGCAGCGGTTTACGCCGCCAGGGCGAATCTAAAACCGGTCATGATAACCGGTTTGCAGCAAGGCGGGCAGTTGACGACGACCACCGATGTCGATAACTGGCCGGGCGACGCAGACGGTGTGCAGGGACCGGAATTAATGGACAGAATGCTTCGCCATGCCGAACGCTTTGAGACCGAGGTTATTTTCGATCATATTAATGAGGCAGATCTCTCCGACAAGCCGTTCAAACTGACCGGCGATATGAGCACGTATACTTGCGATGCGTTGATTATCTCAACCGGCGCATCGGCGCGTTATCTCGGTTTGGAATCGGAAGAAGCCTATAAAGGGAAGGGCGTGTCGGCTTGCGCAACCTGCGACGGCTTTTTTTATCGCAACAAGCCGATAGCGGTGATCGGCGGCGGCAACACCGCGGTTGAGGAAGCTCTATATTTATCGAATATCGCATCGAAAGTAACGGTGATTCACCGGCGCGATAAGTTCCGCTCGGAAAAAATCCTGTCCGACAAGTTAATGGAAAAGGCGAAGAACGGCAATGTCGAAATCCTGTGGAATCATGTGTTGGACGAAGTTTTGGGCGACGACATGGGTGTAACCGGTATCCGAGTAAAAAGCACGGCGGACGATGCGACACAGAAAATCGATGTTCACGGCGTTTTTATCGCCATCGGACATTCGCCGAATACAGAGATTTTTATCGGACAACTGGACATGGAGCACGGCTACATAAAAGTTAAAAGCGGTATTGCCGGTAATGCCACCAGTACGAGCGTACCCGGCGTGTTCGCTGCAGGCGATGTGATGGATTCGGTGTACCGGCAGGCGATCACCTCGGCGGGTTCGGGATGTATGGCAGCCTTGGATGCGGAGAAATATCTGGACGAGTTAACTGGCTGAGCCGATGAGTTAGTTAATAAAATATTATGTTTGAAGCCGTTAAGTTCTTACTAAGCGCATGAAAATGAACTTAAAAATCCTCGATCCCGCAGATCCGGAGGAGTTGTTTCCGCCGGTTAATCAGGCATTGACGATGCCGGGAGGATTATTGGCGGTGGGCGGCTGTTTATCGACAACCCGATTAATTAACGCTTACCGGCAAGGTATTTTTCCCTGGAGCGGCAAAGACGAGCCTATCTTGTGGTGGTCGCCTGATCCTCGTCTGGTGCTGTTCCCCAGTAAGTTGATCGTTTCGCATAGTCTTGCGAAAACCTTACGGCAAAAACGTTACCGGATAACAGTGGATCAAAACTTTGCCGAAGTCATTAATGCCTGCGCTGAAACACGTAAAGATGAAGCAGGCACCTGGATAACCGAAGGCGTCTTGCAGTCTTACCAGGAACTGCATCAGTCCGGGTTTGCCCATTCAGTCGAAGCCTGGGAGGGCGAAAGGCTGGTAGGTGGATTATACGGTGTGGCGCTAGGTCGGGTGTTTTTTGGCGAGTCTATGTTTTTTAAAGCAAAAGATGCTTCGAAGACAGCATTCGCTACGATGGTTAATGCCATGAAAGAATGGCAATTTCATCTGATAGATTGCCAAATCAGTACGCAACACCTGAAAAATTTTGGCGCTGAAGAAATTCCCCGCAGCGACTTTATTAATCTGCTAGACCTGTATTGCGAGCAAGAGCCAGCGGAAACAGCCTGGCGGTTGTTATGATCTCGATCCCGTTACTATTAACCGAGCAACATGTCTGTAGCTATCTGGACGATGAGCTGGCGCAGCCGGCGTTTGTACATCCCGCATTTGAGATGACGCAAGCCCTGTATTCGCGATTAATACAGCAGGGTTTTCGCCGGAGCGGCGATGAAGTCTATTCGCCCCACTGCCCGAATTGTTCGGCCTGTATACCGGTCAGATTAATGGTTAATCAATTTCAGCCGAATAGAAGCCAGAAGCGCTGCTTGCAAAAAAATCGGAATACCTATGTCACGGTCATGCCGGCGGAGTTTAATCAGCAGCATTACGATCTGTATTTACGCTATCAAGCTCATCGGCATAAAGACGGCTCGATGCAGAATTCCGGCCCGGAAGAGTATATCCGGTTTTTAAAGAGTACCTGGTGCGAAACCCGTTTTATGGAGTTCACCATTAATGGTGAACTTTCGGCGGTCGCCGTTGTGGATGTGGTTGAAAATGCTCTATCGGCAGTGTATACATTTTTCGACCCTAAATTTTCAGCATACAGTCCGGGTATGTACGCCGTGTTATGGGGGATCGAGTGGGCTAAGCAGCAAGGTTTGGAGTTTTTATATCTGGGCTTTTGGATTAAACAGTGTAAAAAAATGTCTTACAAAAGCAATTATCAGCCGTTACAGCAACTGAAAAATAAACAGTGGCTGTTTTTTAACGGCGACGTTAATGAAAAAGTCTGAAACTCCCTAAAAATAAGGGCTTAACGTTGCACATTAATTGCCAAATCGTACCGGGATAAGGGATAATATTCGATTATATTGATGTCGGCTCAAATTAGGCCGGTTCGGTTTTTACGAACGAAAAATATTTTGTCAGGAAAGAATAAATGAAACGCACGATGTACGAAAAAATCTGGGACAGCCACTTGGTCGTCGAAGCCGAAGGCCAGGCTCCCTTGATTTATGTTGACCGCCATTTGATGCACGAAGTCACCAGCCCGCAGGCATTTGAAGGCTTGCGTATGGCCAAGCGCAAAGTCCGTAATCCGCACAGCATTCTGGCGACGATGGATCACTGTGTGCCGACCAAAGATCGCCACCTGCCGATTGCCGACCCCATTGCGCGTAAGCAGGTTGAAGTCATGGCGGAAAACTGCAATGACAACGGTTTGCGTTTGTACGACTTGAAAAATCCCAACAACGGGGTTATTCACGTCGTCGTGCCGGAACACGGTTTCGTCCATCCCGGCATGGTCGTGGTCTGCGGCGATAGCCACACAGCCACCCACGGCGCGTTCGGTGCATTGGCGTTCGGTATCGGCACCTCGGAAGTCGAGCACGTCATGGCGACGCAATGCCTGCCGCAAAAGAAATCCAAAACCATGCTGGTGAAAATCAACGGTCATTTGCCTAAATATTCCACCGCCAAAGACATTGCCCTTGCCATTATCGGCAAAATCGGCACCGCGGGCGGTACGGGCTATGTTATCGAATACGCAGGCGAAGCCATCAAGGATTTGACGATGGAAGGACGCATGACCTTATGCAACATGGCGATTGAAGCCGGGGCCAGGGCAGGGCTGATTGCGCCTGACCAAAAAGTTTACGACTACCTTAAAGGCAAGGAATTCGCCCCCAAGGGCGCGGCCTGGGAACAAGCACTCGCTTATTGGCAAAGCTTGCCGTCTGATGACGGCGCAAGCTACGATGCCGTGGTCGAACTGAACGGCGCGGACATTGCCCCGCAAGTGTCTTGGGGAACGTCGCCCGAACAAGTCATCGGCGTGGATGGCGTGGTGCCGTCACCCGACAGCTTCGACAACGAAGGCAAGCGCAAAGCCTGCGAAAGTGCCTTGGCTTATATGGGCTTAACGCCTAACACCAAAATCACCGACATCCCGATTGATTTCGTCTTCATCGGCTCTTGCACCAATGGTCGCATCGAAGACTTCCGCGAAGCCGCGCAAGTTGCCAAAGGCACCAAAGTGGCGAATGGCATCACCGCGATTGCAGTACCGGGTTCCTATCATGTTAAACAGCAAGCCGAGCAGGAAGGGCTGGACAAGATTTTCATCGACGCGGGTTGGCAATGGCGCGATCCCGGTTGCTCCATGTGCTTGGCAATGAACGGCGACGAACTAAGCAAAGGCCAGCGCTGCGCCTCCACCTCCAACCGTAATTTTGAAGGCCGACAAGGTAAGGGCGGACGTACGCACTTGGTGTCGCCAGCAATGGCGGCGGCAGCGGCAGCCGCGGGGCATTTTGTGGATATAAGGTCATTAGGCTTAGGCTAGAAATAGGCAATGTCAAATTATGTACCTGGGGGACAAAAGAAGAGCAAAGCGTTTAAGAAGTGTGAAAGGGAAATAATTCATGCAATAAGTAGTAATTCTTCCGAGGAAAAGCTTCTTAAGCTGGCTGAAAAACTTCGAGAGTCAAAAATACAAGCAATTAGTGTTAGCCCGAGCCCTGCAAATCTTGCACTAGAAGAAGCACTTAAAAGAAAGGATTTGTTAGTACAAAAATGGAAGTCTTATTCAGTCGAAGATATTTTATCTACATATAGATGACAATGGCTCTAAGAACTCTTAAGTATTTATAAACATATTGAATCAATTATGGAACCCTATAAAAAACACACCAGCACCGCTGCCTTGATGAATCGCAGCAACGTCGATACTGATCAGATCATCCCCAAGCAATTTCTAAAAAAAGTGGAGCGTAGCGGCTTCGGCATACACCTGTTCCACGACTGGCGTTACAACGACGACGGCAGCGACAACCCGGATTTCGAGTTGAACAAACCGGTGTTTAAAGGCGCAAAAATCCTCGTCGTCGGCGACAATTTCGGCTGCGGCTCCTCACGCGAACACGCGCCTTGGGCGATTGCCGACTACGGTTTCAACACCATCATCTCCACCAGCTACGCCGATATTTTCTACAACAACTGCTTCAAAAACGGCATCCTACCGATTCGGGTGAACGATCAGCAATTGGCGGTATTAATGGCGGAAATCAACGCCAACGAAGGCTTACAGTTTACTATCGATCTCGCCAACCAAACGGTGTCTACACCCGGCGGCAACGGCTTCAGCTTCGACATCGACCCCTTCCGCAAAGGCAATTTGCTCAGCGGCCTGGACGACATCGGCTTAACCTTAAAACATGTCGATAAGATCAGCGAATATGAGGGGTGGCATAAGAATACTTATCCTTGGCTTTGGGTGCAATAAGCCTGTGTTGTCCCGATTTAACGGCAGCACGTAGAGCGGATTAGACGCGCAAGTTCGTAGAGTTTTGGGTTGTCGCCTTGAGTTAGGCGCGTCGTAATCCGCCGAATGAAAAAATTGTACCCGTACGGGGGATTACGCCTCGCTTCAACTACAATGTTTTATTTAAAATTTAGTGATATCGCGTGTGACTAATCCGCCCTACAATACTGCGGGCACAACAATCATTGATCGTAAAGAGGTTAAAATGAGCGAAGTCGAAGAACTAGAAAGCCGCGTTTATAACTTGCCAACAGAAGACTTTGCCAAGTTTCGGGACTGGTTTTTGGAGCTTGAGAACGAGCGCTGGGATAACCAAATACGCTCAGATTTTAAGGCCGGAAAATTTAACCGTTTGATCGAAAAAACGCGTGAAGAATTCGAAAAACCCGTAGCTTGGGCTGAATAATACGAAGCGCAACAAATAGCATCAAGGTAACTACTATGCAAATCCAACGTATATTACAAACCATTGACAATCAAAGTTTAGTTATTCAGGTGCCTGAATCATTTATTAATAAACAAGTTGAAATTCTGGTGATTACTTTGGATGAATCCGAGTTAAGTAAGCCGATACAACGCAGAGTCCCGCCGCCGAAGCTTGCTGGTAAGGTTAGGGAAAAAGGTGATGTGTTGTCGTCTGTGCCTATCGAGGATTGGGGCATCCATTAAGTGTTAGTTCTGGACACCCACGTCTGGCATTGGTGGATTAATCAAATCCCAGGCAAACTGCCCGCAAATATTATCGGTCTAATTTCTGAATCTGAGGTTGTGGCAATCTCGGCAATTTCTTGTTTTGAAATGGCTTGGTTGGTACGTCACGGGCGTATAGAAATGGACTTGGCTTTTGATGACTGGCTAAGCGAAGTCGAATCGAATTCAGGTATTCAAATTCTGCCGGTAACGGCGCGGATTGCATCGCAAGCAGTGCATTTGCCCGGACACCACAAAGATCCGCAAGATCGGATCATTATTGCAACAGCCTTGCATTACAATGCTAAGTTAATCAGTTTTGATACTGTTTTCTCCAAATACGCTAAATTGGATGGTTATCTAATAAATTAACTTTTGTACAAGATGAGTAGCGAAAAAAAAACCATCCACCTCATGGACACCACACTGCGCGACGGCGAGCAGACGCAGGGTGTGTCATTTACGCCTGCTGAAAAAGTGAGTATTGCCAAAGCCTTGCTGCAAAAGCTGCGGGTTGACCGAATTGAAGTCGCGTCGGCGCGGGTTTCCGATGGCGAGAAACAAGCGGTCAAGTGCATTAACGACTGGGCATTGCTCGAAGGTTTCGATGGCAGGATTGAGGTCTTGGGTTTCGTTGACCATACCAAAAGCGTAGATTGGATTTGCGACACCGGCGGTAAGGTCATTAACCTTTTGACCAAGGGCAGCGAAAAGCATTGCCGAGAACAGTTGGGCAAAACGTTGGAGCAGCACACGCAAGACATTCTCCAAACCATCGCTTATGCCAAGGATAAAGGCTTAAATGTTAACGTGTATCTGGAAGACTGGTCGAACGGGTATCACGACAGTCCAGCTTATGTCTTCGCATTAATGGATAACCTTAAAAGTGCCGGTATCGACCACTTTATGTTGCCAGATACTTTGGGCGTGTTGTCGCCGGATGAGGTGTTCAATAGCATGAGTGACATGTGTCAGCGTTACCCAGATTTGCAATTCGATTTCCATCCGCACAACGACTACGGCTTGGCGACCGCTAACGTGATGGTGGCAGTGCGCGCTGGCATTAATAACATTCATTGCACGGTTAATTGTCTGGGCGAGAGGGCAGGCAATGCGTCGCTGGCGGAAGTCGCCGTGGTCTTGCGCGACAAGATGAGTTTGAAACTTGGCATTGACGAAAGCCATATCGTCGCCATCAGCAACATGGTCGAGACCTTTTCCGGCAAGCGCGTGGCGGCGAACATGCCGATTGTCGGCGCAGACGTGTTCACCCAATGCGCGGGTATTCATGCCGATGGCGATCAGAAGGGGGGCTTGTACAAATCCAAGCTCGGCCCCGAGCGCTTTTCCCGTACCCGCAGCTATGCCTTGGGCAAGATGAGCGGCAAGGCATCGCTTAAAAAAAACCTGGAGCAACTGGAACTGGAGTTGTCCGAAGACGACCAGAAGAAAGTGTTGGAGCAAATCGTGCGCCTGGGCGATTCCAAACAGAGCATCACCTCCGACGATTTACCGTTTATTATCGCCGATGTGTTGGCGAGCAAGGATTACCAGCATCTTAAATTGCTAAATTGCTCTATCACCAGCGGCCTGAACCTGGAATCCACCGCCAGCATCCGCGTCAACGTGAAGGGCAGGGAGCATCTGGCTTCCGGCATCGGCAACGGCGGTTTCGATGCCTTCATCCATGCCATCCATAAGGTGCTGGGCGATTACAAAATCACCTTGCCCGAATTGCTCGACTACGAAGTGCGTATCCCCAAAGGTGGCCACACCAACGCCCTGACCGAATGCGTGATTACCTGGGGGTGGGGCGACGGCATTCGTAAAACACGCGGCGTACATGCCAACCAGGTATTTGCGGCGGTATTTGCCACATTAAAAGTGATTAATATTCAGATGCATGAAAGCAATGCTCAAGCCAATTAGGGGTACCATTTCGATTGAAATAGTTTCAATGAAAAGGCGGCATTAATGACGCCTTTTTTATGGATGTCGGTTTAATGGTCGTTAAATAAGTGCAAGGCAATTAGAGTCTGTTGACATTTAAACTAGCCAAATAAAGCTGGCAGCGAGAGCAATGAAAGCGGAATAGCGAGAGGCCAGCTTTTCATAGCGCGTCGCAATGCGCCGAAATTGCTTGATCCGGCAAAAGAACCGCTCCACCAGGTTGCGGTTCTTGTACTGCTCCTTGTCATACTCCCGTTGCTGCTTACGGTTGCTTTTAGGCGGGATAACGGCTTTTGCCCCCGCCTTTTCAATCTCGCCCAACACCCCGTCAGCGTCATAGGCCTTGT
>VGVA01000061.1 GCA_016874115.1 Gammaproteobacteria bacterium | reverse complement strand
GGCATGTGAAAACCGAATTCAAGGATAACTTCGACCGACAATTGCAATTGAACCGTTTCATCAACTTCTATAACACCGTCAAACCACACAAGGCTTTGAATAATTCAACTCCTTATGAAATACTCTACCAATATTTTAATCAACCACTCTGTAAACAACCCTGAGATTTCTTACACCTTAGGGCATTAAGAATACTTATATTTGTAGTGAAGGAAGAACTCATGTCTGTTCTCCAATTGCGTTAGTTTCGAGGAAAAATTACAGCCATTAATAGCAAACACAGTATTATTATTGTTAAAGGCTGTGGCTTAATTTAGGTTGAGCTGGCAAGTGGCAAGCCTAGAAGAATTAGCGGGTTTTACAAGATTGTTTTCCGCCTTAATGGGAAGGGATATTGCCAACCGGTAATGATTTTAGATTTTATATATGCAGGTTGGCATTAATAATCAAGGCGTTAATAAGCAAGTTAAGCGCTTTTCCAATTCGGCGTAATAAAACAATTTTTCCGCTTTAATGCGATAATTCGGCATTAATTGGACTCATTAAATATAAGCCCTAACATAACCATGACCACAAACAACGAATCAACCGGTTTAAATATCGCCCTGGCGCAGATCAATTTCCTGGTCGGCAATATTGCCGCCAACGTCAACAGCATCGTGCAGTCGGCAACGTATGCCAGGGACGCGTTGAAGGCAAACCTGATCGTCTTTCCTGAATTAATCGTTACCGGTTATCCCGCCGAAGATTTGTTATTGCGCAAAGACTTTATCGAAGAAGCGAATAACGCTATACACCAAATAGCAGAAAGTATTAATGACATTGCCTTAGTCGTAGGCTTTCCCGAATTGGCGGACGGCAAGTTGTACAACAGCGCCATTGTCTTCCACAACGGCGTTACCTTGGCCTGCTACCGCAAACAAGCGTTGCCCAATTACGGCGTATTTGACGAACGGCGGTACTTCACCGCCGGTACGCAGCCTTGCGTATTCGAGTTTAACGGCACATTCATCGGTTTAACCATCTGCGAAGACGTATGGCAAAAAGGCATTATCGAAAGCGCAAAAGATGCCGGAGCGGAAATTTTGCTCACCTTGAACGCCTCACCATTCAACTTGGGCAAAGCGAAGCAACGAGAGGAAATTATCTGCGCTCAGGTCAAGGAAGAACAAATTCCGTTGGTCTATGTTAATCAGGTCGGCGGACAAGATGAGTTGATATTCGACGGCGCATCTTTCATCGTTAACGCGCAAGGCGACGTCGTTTACCGGGCGGAAGAATTCACCGAACAAATCGGCGTAGTGAAATTCGACGGAAATACGCCAATACCTGGCCAATGTGCGCCGCTGCACGGCAAAATCGACAGCGCTTATCGGGCGCTCGTGTTGGGTATTAAAGATTACGTACTCAAAAACGGTTTCAAAGGCGCCATTTTAGGGCTTTCCGGCGGTATCGATTCCGCGCTGGTCTTGGCCTTAGCCGTCGATGCGTTGGGTTGCGACCAAGTAGAAGTCGTATTAATGCCCTCGCGCTATACTGCAGACATGAGTAATGAAGACGCTATCCTGGAAGCCGAAGCACTAACCGTAAAACACCATATTATCCCGATAGAACCGGCGGTTAACGCGTTTAACGGGATGTTGACAGACGTGTTTGCCGACACCAAAAAAGACACCACTGAAGAAAACATCCAGGCGCGCAGCCGTGGCGTAATATTAATGGCGCTATCCAACAAGCGAGGTAAGTTATTGTTAACCACGGGGAATAAAAGCGAAATGAGCGTAGGTTACGCCACGTTGTACGGCGACATGGCGGGCGGTTTTGCACCGATTAAAGACGTGCCGAAAATGCTGGTGTACGAGCTGGCGCGCTACCGGAACTCGATCTCCTCGGTCATTCCAGAACGGGTATTAATCCGCCCGCCGTCAGCGGAACTAGCACCAGACCAAATCGATGAAGATTCCTTACCGCCTTACCCCATCCTCGATGCGATCCTGGAACGTTACGTGGAAAAAGACCAATCGGCGGAAGAGATCATTGCCGCCGGTTTCAGCCGGGAGCATGTCACGCGCGCTATTAATCTGGTAGACCGCAACGAATACAAACGTCGGCAATCGCCGCCCTGCATCCGCATCACCACTCGCGCTTTCGGCAGGGACCGGCGCTACCCCATTACCTCGGGTTACCGGGGTATTAAAGAGAAATCTTGATAGAATGTCGATTAATTAATGAGGAAGACTATTTATTTATGGTAACGGCGTTAACACAATGTAATTAACGATTTATCTTCCAATCAAAAACCATTTCGCCAAACCTAAAAAGATAAAAAAGCCCATCGAATCAGTGATCGCCGTCAACATGACGCTGGCGCCGACCGCAGGATCTTTGCCCAGCTTGTGGCGGCTCAACGGAATGGTCAGACCGACAATCACGGCCAACATCAGATTAATCAGCATGGCAGCACCCATCACCAGCGATAACGCAGTATCCCGGTAAAGTAACCAGCTCAGCATGCCGATTAATAAACCGATGATAGTGCCGTTGAGTAGTCCCAAGCTCAGTTCTTTTCGTATCAAACGGCGCACATTGGTTGAAGTAATATGACCCAGCGCTAACGAACGGATAATTAACATACTGGTCTGGTTGGCCATGTTACCGCCCATAGCAGCCACAATCGGCATTAATGACGCCAAGGCGACCAGCTGCACGATAATATCTTGAAAGACATCGATAATCCGTGTGGATGCAAACGCAGTCGCAATATTAATTAATAACCAGCCCCAGCGGTTTTGCGCGGCTTTCCACACACCGGAAAACAAATCTTCATCTTCCTCGACACCGGCTTGCGACAATAAATCGTCATCGCTTTTCTCACGAATGAAATCGATAATGTTAGCCACGCTCAATCGGCCTTGCAGTTGCCCTTGCGCATCGACAACCGGCGCTGAAATCAAATCGTAACGCTCGAAGGCGCGCGCGGCGTCAGCCAGATCTTCATCAATCTGGAATTGCACAAAATCGTTAACCATGGCTTCATGAACCTGCTGAGTTGGCTCATGGGTTAATAATCGCTGCACCGGCAAAATCCCTTTGACAATGTTTTCTTGATCGACGACAAACAGCTTATCGGTATGGCTGGGCAGTTTGCCCAGGTTGCGCAAATACTCGATGACTGCTTCCAGATTGAGGTCGTCGCGTATGGCTATCATATTAAAATCCATGTATGCGCCAACCTGATCGTCTTCGTACGACAAGATGGTTTTGAGGTGGCTGCGTTCCTGGCTGTTTAACGACCGCAAGATTTTGAGCATTGCCCGCTTGGGCAAGTCGTCAGCCAATTCGGCAATTTCGTCGGCGTCCAGATTGCTGGCAAAGGTAGCCAGTTCTTCCGGCTCCATGTCGGCAATCAATGTTTCCCTAACCGCATCGGACAGTTCCAGCAATATCTGACCGTCGTGATCCGCCTTGATCGAATCCCACACCTGCTTACGCTGATCCAGCGGGAGGGATTCCAGGATGAACGCAATATCCGCAGGATGTAAATCGGACAGCAACTCTTGCAAACGGACATGATGCTGTTTCTCCACCAGCGCTTCTTCCAGATCGTGGTGGCTTGAGGTACTTTTGCGAACTAAGGTATTTTCCAACTCCTGCTTTTCCAGCAGATGAATCACTGCTTCGAGCTGTTGTTGCAAAAATTGGGTTGAATCGGCAGGATGCAGCGAATCCATATCTAAGCCATTAATAATTAATTCTTTTCTATCGATCCTGAAGGAAAAGGCAGTCAGGTTTTAAATGATGGTTGGATTTTTTCGTTTTTGCTTGAGCTTATTTCAAACCCAGCGGGAGATTTATTCTGTGGTCTTGAAATGCTGCTTCAGGATTAATGAATCCATCGTTTTAATTGCCGCTTAGTTAAGGTACGGAAAACCCCGGCAATCGCTATCGTGCGGCATCAGACATTAATAGAATAACATAGCTTGTCAAGCAGCCGCCCGTAAAATTTCAACAGACTGAATAGTTAACCGATGCGAGTGCCGCGCTTAAAGACCAAGCCGCCTTTACATATTGTTAGACGACACGGTCTTGTGGTTCCTTGCCTGCAAAAAACGCTGTGATGTTATTAATCACCCGATTGCCCATGGCAATCCTGGTTTCCTCCGTTGCACTGCCCAAATGCGGTAACAAAGCCACATTATCCAGCGCCAGAAAACCGGGATCAATTTGTGGCTCTCCCTCGAAAACATCCAGGCCAGCACCGGCAATCCAGCGTTCTTGCAGCGCCTTGATTAATGCCTTGCTATCCACCACATCGCCACGTGCGGTATTAATAAGATGAGCGGTAGGCCGCATTAATTTCAACCGCTGCTCATTAATCAAATGCCGGGTAGCTGCGCCGCCCGGACAATGCAGCGAGATAAAATCGGCGTTTGCCAGCACCTCCTCAATTGTTGCGTAGTAAACGGCATCGAATTCTTTTAACGCTTCTGGCGCAGGCTTGCTACGTGCATGACAGATGATTTTCATCCCGAAACCGAAATGCGCTTTTTTCGCCATTGCCTGGGCAATGCGGCCAAACCCGATTAAACCGAGCGTTTTACCGGTAACCTTTTGTCCCATTAATTGGGTAGGTCCCCAACCCTGCCATTGTTTGTTAGCTATAAGCCGCTCGCCTTCCGACGCCCGCCGCGCCGACATTAATAACAACAACATGGCAGTGTCCGCCGTGCAATCGGTCAGCACATGCGGTGTGTTGGTGACGACAATGCCTTCACTTTTGGCGGTATTAATGTCGATATTGTTATATCCGACCCCAAAGTTGCCGATGATTTTGGCGCGTTTGTTGGGAACGCTTAGTACGTCCGCCGTAATCGCATCGGTCACCGTCGGCAACAAGGCGTCGGCGGATTGCAAGGCGGCTTTCAACTCATCCGCAGTCATCGGAATGTCGCGTTCGTTCAACTGAACATCGAAAAGCTCTTTAAGCTTGGCTTCAACCGCAGCAGGCCAACGGCGGGTGATGATAATCTTGAGATTGGCATTGAACATGACTTTATTTTTAAAACAAATAGTTATATAAACGACAATCGGCTAAGAAAAACAGTTGGTTTGTTTAATGCGTAGTTGATAAAAACTTTCCTATTGCTATTTCCTTTACCTAGACTACAGTTTAATTTTATTTCATTTTTAACCCAAAGAGTGAAATAATAAATTTTATATTTCACTTTACGCGCTAAAAGTGAAGTAAAGAATTTTATATTTCACTTTAATGCTCTAGTTTTAAACCCAAAAAATGACCATTCAACTTGAAAACTTTAAAGCTGGGGAAATTAGGAAAAGCTATCAGTATTCTTACTTTATGCCAACAACAATTAATCACCGTTGGCGATGGGCGACATCAGATATAAATTGGCTTTTAGAAAAAGCAGCTATCAGGATTGGGGAGCTCAACGCCTTCGCACGGCTTGTACCCAACATTGACTTGTTTATTCAACTACATGTTACGAAAGAAGCGGTTGTATCAAGTCGGATAGAAGGCACTCAGACCAATATTAACGAAGCCTTGTTACCGAAAGAAGAGATTACACCTGAACGCAAAGACGATTGGCAAGAAGTCAAGAATTACATCAGGGCTCTTAATACAGCAATTGAGGAATTAAAACAGCTCCCAGTTTCATCTCGCTTGATAAAACAAACCCATAAAATTTTGCTCGATAGCGTCCGTGGCGAACATAAAATGCCCGGCGAATATCGCGTTAGCCAAAACTGGATAGGAGGCGTAAGTTTGGCGGACGCAACATTTATTCCACCACATCAGGACCATGTGGAAATGTTAATGTCGGATTTAGAAATGTTTCTGCATAACGACAACATTGAAATGCCGGATTTAATTCGAATTGCTATTGCTCATTATCAATTTGAAACAATTCATCCGTTTTTAGACGGCAATGGGCGTATTGGTCGCTTATTAATCACCTTATATCTAATAAGTGTTGGCAAGCTTGATCAGCCATTGCTTTATCCTTCAATGTTTTTTGACAAAAACAAACTCCTTTACTACGACAACTTGATGTTAGTGAGAAATAAAAATAATATATATCAATGGGTTAAATACTTTTTAGTGGGGATTGAGCAAGCTGCAACGGAAGCTATCGATACGCTGAGAAAAATACTACATTTAAAAAGCAGTATAGAGCAAGACCTAGATCAACAGTTTGGCAGACGCTCTCAAAGCGCTTACAAATTGTTTCAACACTTGTTTATTGATCCCATCATTGATGTCGACACCGCTATGACTGTCTGCGGAACAAGCTATGGCCCGGCAAATGAACTTGTCGCCAAAATGTGCAAGAACGGGATATTGAAAGAAATCACCGGACAAAGCCGTAATCGATTATTTGAGTTTGAACCTTATTTAAAGATTTTTGATCAATTTAATGAGCGGTAGGTAAATTGCTTTACCTACCTTCTTAAATTCAAAAATTACTTCGCCGTACTCCGATAATACTCCACCGCCGCCCCAACGCCGCTACCTGCCTTGATATCAAATCCATTATCCAGCAACGCCATTTCCACCCCGGCAATTGCGCCGAGCATGGAAACATCGTTCATGTCGCCGACATGGCCGATGCGGAAGGCTTTACCGGCGAGTTCCGACAGACCCGCGCCCAGCGAAATGTTATATTTGCTGAATGCCGTACTGATGACGTGGCGGGCGTCTTTGTCGGCTGGCACCATAACGGCGGTGACGGTGTTGGATTCAAACCCCGGATGCGCACATTGCTTCAAGCCCCAGGCGGCAACAGCCTTGCGTGTGCCTTCCGCCAGACGGGCATGGCGGGCATAGACGTTGTCCAAACCTTCTTCCAGCAATAAATCCAGCGCCTTGCGCAAACCGTACAGCATCGGAATGCTGGGTGTATAGGGCGTATAGCCGTCTTTATTGGAGTTTGCCATGTCCTTCAAATCGAAGAAGCCGCGCGAATAGCTGGATGTCTCCGTGGCTTTCATGGCTTTCTGGCTGAACGCGACAAACGCGCCGCCAGCAGGCAACATGAAGCCTTTTTGCGAGCCGCTGATCGCACCGTCTACATCCCATTCGTCCATGCGGAAGTCGATACTGGCAATGGAGCTGACGCCGTCAACAAACAGCAAAGCCGGATGGCTAGCCGCATCCATGGCTTTGCGAACGCCAGCGATATCGCTGGTAACGCCGGTCGCGGTTTCGTTGTGCGTCGCCAAAAACGCCTTAATTTCATGGCTTTTATCTTCTTTCAAGCGGGCTTCAAGGTGATCTACGGGAATGCCTTTGCCCCACTCGACTTGATGGATTTCGACATCGAAACCCAGTCTTTTCGCCAGTTCCGCCCATAAATGCCCGAATTGGCCAAAACGGTAGATTAATACCTTATCGCCCGGGTTAAGGCAGTTGGTTAATGCAATTTCCCAGCCTGCCGTGCCGGTTGCGGGAAATACAAAAGCTTGTCCGGCTTCGGTGCGGAAGATAAGTTTCAAATCCTGCAACAACGGTTTCATCAAATTTGGAAAAACCGGCGAGCGATGGTCTTCCATCGCGACATGCATCGCATTCAGGATTTCATTGGGTACGTTGGTAGGACCTGGAACATAAAGGTGGTTTCGGCCAGCCATGAATTTTGCCTCTTAATTTTCTGGATTAATAAAAAAGAAGCCGCACTGCACAAAATAGGTTTGAAGTTTACAAATTTCACGCCTATTAATGACGGAAACTTTGCTAAAAACGCGCGGCTTATTACTGTAATGATGACATAGCCGTTAATAATCGGCAATCTTCCGTGCGTTATAAATTGACTTTGCCTATTCTCAACGTAAAATGACGGGTTGATTTTGATTAAGGCTGAGGTTTCTTTTGCCCAGTTCTTTTAATGCTTAGTACAAACAGCAACAGGAAATTGAATGAGTCACACCTTATATACAGCGCAGGTGCAACGGGTACAACGCTGTGAATTAGCGGTTCCCGGATCGAACCCGAACATGTTTGAAAAAGCGCTAAAAAGCGGCGTAGATTTCATCTTTCTCGACCTGGAAGACGCCGTTGCGCCAGACGACAAACTGCAGGCCCGTAAAAACATCATCGAAGCCATTAACGATCTGGACTGGAAAGGCCACGGCATTACTGTTTCCGTACGTATTAATGGTCTGGATACGCAATACATGGTGCGCGATGTCGTCGATCTGGTCGAACAGGCAGGCTCCAAGATTGATACTATACTTATCCCTAAAGTGGGCGTATATGCCGATGTGTACATGGTTGAAGCCATGCTCAACCAATTGGAAATGCAGCAAGGCCTGAAAAATAAAATCGGCATTGAAGCATTAATCGAAACCGCCCTGGGCATGGCGAATGTGGAAGATATCGCCCGCAATGGCGTGTGCGGCAGGCTGGAAGCCTTGCATTTCGGCGTGGCCGATTACGCCGCCAGCAACCGCGCCCGCACGGTTAATATCGGTGGATTGAATCCAGACTACCCAGGCGACCAATGGCATTTTGCCTTAAACCGCATGATTGTGGCCTGCCGCGCTTACGGTTTGCGCCCGATTGACGGGCCGTTTGGCGACATTAAAGACCCGGAAGGCTATCAACACGCGGCAAAACGGGCTGCGGCATTAGGTTGCGAGGGCAAATGGGCCATCCATCCTTCGCAAATTGAGCTGGCTAACGATGTTTTTACTCCACCTCCTGCAGAAGTTGAGAAAGCCAAACGCATCTTAAAAGCCTTACAGGAAGCCGCCGCCCAGGGCAAAGGTGCAGCGGCTTTAGACGGACGCTTAATTGACGCCGCGTCCGAACGCATGGCGAATAATATCGTTCGGGCTGCTGAAGCCATTGCCGCGAAAACCCATTAACTATTCAATTGGATACGTACTGTGGATATTCACGAATATCAAGCAAAAGAACTGTTAAGCAGTCACGGCGTTAAAATTGCCGAAGGCGGCTTGGCTTACAGCCCGGAAGACGCCGTCCAGCGCGCGCGGGAAATCGGCGGTCACCTCTGGGTCGTCAAAGCGCAGATTCATTCCGGCGCACGTGGAAAGGCGGGCGGTATAAAAATCTGTAAAACGCTCGATGAAGTCGCTACCGCGGCGGAAAATTTACTTGGCAAAAGATTGGTTACACATCAAACCGGCTCGTCTGGAAAAGTCTGTAGTCGCCTTTATATAGAAGCGGGTACCGAGATAGCCAGAGAATTGTATTTCTCATTATTAGTTGACCGATCGGCCGAACGCATCGTCATGGTCGGCTCTTCCGAGGGCGGCATGGAAATTGAAGAGTTGGCGGAAAAAAATCCGGAGGCCATCACTAAAATTCACATTGAACCCGCCGTCGGCCTGCAAGATTTTCAGGCACGGCAGATGGCGTTTGCACTGGGCCTGGACGCTGAAATTTTAAGCCATGCGGTAAAAACCATCCGCGGCTGTTACCGGGCATTGCGCGCCTACGACGGCAGCATGCTGGAAATTAATCCCTTAGTAGTCACCAAAAGTAACGAGCTTATTGCCTTGGACGCCAAAATAAGCTTTGACGATAACGCATTGTTTAGACAGCAAAAAATATCAGAATTGCGTGATAAAAGCCAGGAAGATCCGCGCGAAATGGCAGCTGCAGACCGTGGCTTGAGCTATGTGGGTCTGGATGGCGACATCGGCTGCATGATTAATGGCGCAGGCTTGGCAATGGCAACCATGGACATGATTAAACTGGCAGGCGGCGAGCCCGCCAACTTCCTGGATGTCGGCGGCGGCGCATCGCCGGAGCGCGTTGAAAAAGCTTTTCGTCTGGTGCTTGCAGACCAAAACGTCAAAGCCATGCTGGTTAATATTTTTGCCGGTATCAACCGCTGCGACTGGATTGCCGAAGGCGTCGTGCAAGCAGTCAAGAAAATCGACATGAAACTGCCGTTGATTGTCCGCTTATCCGGTACTAATGTTGAAGAAGGACGGCGCATTATTGCTGACAGCGGTTTACCGATCATCACGGCGGAAACGCTGGCGGAAGCTGCGGAAAAAGCCGTACAAGCCCGTAATCAAGCCGTATCCAGAGGTGGTTGCTAATGGCCATATTAATTAATGAAAAAACCCGGATAATCGTTCAGGGCTTTACCGGCAAAATCGGCACGTTCCACGCCGAAGATATGTTGAAATACGGCTCCAAAGTCGTCGGCGGCGTAACTCCCGGCAAAGGCGGGCAAAAACATTTAGGCTTGCCGGTTTTTAATACCGTAAAAGAAGCCGTAAAGGAAACCGGCGCGGACGCCAGTATCGTGTTTGTGCCGCCCGCGTTTGCCGCCGACTCTATCATGGAGGCAGGTGAAGCCGGAATCAAATATTGCGTTACCATAACAGACGGCATTCCAACGCAAGACATGATGAAAGTTAAAAACTTCCTGCTACGTTACCCTATTGAAAAACGTATGGTTTTGACCGGACCTAACTGTGCAGGCACCATCAGCCCCGGTAAATGCATGCTCGGCATCATGCCCGGCCATATCTATATGCCCGGCAATGTCGGCATTGTCGGTCGTTCCGGCACGTTAGGGTATGAAGCGGCATCGCAAATGAAAGCACTGGGCATCGGTGTATCTACCTCGGTCGGCATCGGCGGAGACCCCATTAATGGCAGCGCACATCAGGTTATCCTGGAAAAGTTCGAACAGGATCCAGAAACCAAAGTCATCATGATGATCGGCGAAATCGGCGGTCCTCAAGAAGTGGAAGCGGGAATCTACGCCAAAGCCAATATGAAGAAACCTGTCGTTGCTTATATTGCCGGATTAACCGCGCCGCAAGGTCGGCGCATGGGGCATGCCGGAGCGATTATTTCTTCGGCAGGCGAAGGCGCGGCGGAGAAGGTCGCCATGCTGAAAGACTGCGGCGTTACCATCTGCCCTACCCCGGCGCAAATGGGGGAAACCATCGCCAGCATACTGGCGAAAGCCGGTTAAATACGGACGTGAATACCCTGGTTTAATCGCCAACGTTAACTGCTAGAGCAGCAAATTATTTTGCACCGGAATCCATTAAAATACTGGGAATTTCGGCGGATTTTTTCTGTTTCTTTTCAGTTAACGATTTTGGACTGGTGATTGCAAGTAACTGACCGCAATCTTTCTCCAGATGCGTCCAGTCGTCCGGCATTAGTAAACGCGCCAAGGTGGCCGTCGGCAATATTTTAACTGTCGTAGGCATATCCATTAATTTAATTAAATAAGCTGTAAGAAATCTCAGGGTTGTTTACAGAGTGGTTGATTAAAATATTGGTAGAGTATTTCATAAGGAGTTGAATTATTCAAAGCCTTGTGTGGTTTGACGGTGTTATAGAAGTTGATGAAACGGTTCAATTGCAATTGTCGGTCGAAGTTATCCTTGAATTCGGTTTTCACATGCCACATCTCCATCAAGGTGCGGATGACCCGTTCGGCCTTGCCATTGGTTTGCGGGCGG
>VGVA01000060.1 GCA_016874115.1 Gammaproteobacteria bacterium | reverse complement strand
TTTGTGTTTTGGGCTGTAGCGGGACGAACGCAGGCCGCCGAAGGCAAACTCGCCACGTCATTTTTCGCTGCTGAAATCGGATTGGACCCCATTTCAGCTTTCGCGAAAAATAGTGGCGCGCTGGATCTTGGGTAGCGGTATGCGTTTCGACAATAAGCAGTCTGGAGGTCTTAACGAACCGGTTATTATCGATGTCGGTAATGGGAAAACGCGTAAAATTGTTAGTACGACCTCCGAAAAAATTAAGGATCCGTTAGAATGTAACAATCCGCCTTGCGGTTTAGGTACTGTAAAAGGCCTTAGAAAATCCTGGCGGCAGCTGCGTTAAATATTATTTAACTGCCATAACCATGCTTTAATGAATGCGGACACAATGATGTTAAAAAAAGAACTACGAGGCTTTACTTTAATTGAGTTAATGATTGTGGTGGCGGTGATCGGGATTTTAGCGGCCATTGCCATACCCAATTATCAGGAAAGCATGCGAAAGTCCCGGCGGTCGGATGCCCAAGGTGCTTTGTTAAACTTTGCTAATGCCATGGAGCGGCATTTTACCCGTGTTAGCAGTTATTGCGATGCCGCTGATGCTGCTGGTACGGTAGTCGCGGATTGTGGCGGTGCTGGAGCCGACACAGGAACGCCTTTGGGAAATATATTTGCGGCGCCTGGTGCCACCCGGGCAAATTATACATTTACCATTGTTGCTGCTGACGCCAGTTCTTTTACCTTACAGGCTGCGCCTGTTGCAGGTAGTTCTCAGGCAACCAATGGCTCCATGCAATTAACCAATGCGGGTCAACGGCGTTGGGACAGGAACAATGACGGCGATTATGCCGATACCAATGAATTGAGCTGGGATAATTAATTAGCGTCTGTTGACAATTAATGATTAAAAATTCTCCAATTCCGTCATGCCGCCAAGGAATAGCGGCATCCAGACCGCATGGAAGCCATCCCTGGTTTTTGGATTTCGGCAGGCGGCGCAAGTTCCTGCTTGCTTGCCGCACTTGACCTACAGGGATGTAGGGAATGCTGGCAACTGTATGGAACAGTTGCAGCCCACCATCCCTGGTAGTCGTCCAGGCCGGAATGACGATGTTCTAGCTAAGGCACTAATTAATAATGCATTGATAATTAATGGAATATATCATTTCGTAATTAATTGTCGACAGACCCTGGATTACAGCAAAGTTATAAGTCCTGATTTCTAAAATCATCTACCTGAATAGCCAGCAATCTCGCTTCTTCTGCTTTAGTTAGTAATTTAGCTTCTTCCTTGCTGATGATATTTTTATTTATCGCAGTAAGGATTAATTCGTCTAACTCTCCTTTTGCTAACAGCTTTTGTTTCTGCGCCGCTTTGATTTTAGCTTCCACAGGCGCAGCCGCCAATACTGCTTTAAATGCGACTTCAATTCTGCCGGTAGGGTCGTCGGGTTTGTCATTAATGTAAATACCGTGGGTCAGGCGGTCGCGTGTGGGCGAGTCGTTAATCAGCAGTTCTGCAACTTGTTTTACCAGACGGTCGTTTACGGGTTTTAGCCGCCTGCCCAATGGAAAAACCAGAAAATACAATACACAAGCCACGGGACGGAACGGCAGTTTTGTTAATATGGCGGCCAGCGCTTCCTGCGCGTTAATTAATGATTGCCTGCATGTCCATTGCAGCAAGGGTAGGTCTTCTGCTTTGCTGCCTTGATCGGCAAAGTGCTTTAATGCGCAAGAACAAAGGTAGAGATTAGATAAGGCGTCGGCATAGCAGCCGGAGAGTTGTTCTTTGCGTTTTAAAGCGCCCGCCAGCGTTAATAAACCGTAATCCGTCAGCAAGGCGAAGGCGGCGCTAAAACGGCCGATTTGCCGGTAGTAACTTCTGGTGTATTTATCGCCGGGCGTGGGTATTAATGCTGCGCTGGTTAAACCCAGCCACAAAGTGCCGGTCGTGTTGCGCGCAAAATGGCCTATGTGCCGGAAGAAAATGCGGTCGAACTCCGTTAAATCGTTGCTATTAATGGCGGCCATTTCCGCTTGAATGTAAGGATGGCAGCGTACCGCGCCCTGGCCGAAGATCATCATCGTGCGCGTCAGAATATTCGCGCCTTCTACGGTAATGCTGATAGGAATCACCTGATAAACACGGCCTAAGAAATTTTTCGGACCCAGACAAATACCCGCACCGCCCAAGATGTCCATGCCATCGTTAACGATTCGCCGCATACGTTCGGTTAATTCATATTTGAGGATGGCAGAGATGACCGCCGGTTTTTCGCCTTGATCCAGGGCGGCGTTGGTGACTTGTCTTGCCGCATCCATCAGGTAAGTTTGCCCCGCCATACGCGCCAACACGTCCTGAATGCCTTCGAATTCGCCGATCGGTAAATTAAACTGTTTGCGAATGCGGGAGTATGCGCCCACGTTCCGGCTGGTAAATTTAGCCGCGCCGACACTTAAGGCGGGCAGGGAAATGGCGCGTCCGGTGCTCAGGCATTGCATCAGCATCTTCCAGCCGTTGCCGACTTGCGCAGCGCCGCCGATTACCCAATCCATCGGAATGAACACATCTTTTCCCCAATTGGGGCCGTTCTGGAAAGCCGAATCCAGCGGGAAATGCCGCTTGCCGATATTAATGCCCGGCGTATTGGTGGGGATTAATGCAGCGGTAATGCCGATGCTTTCTTTGTCGCCGAGCAAGCGATCGGGATCGTACAGTTTAAACGCCAATCCCAATACGGTTGCGATTGGCCCAAGCGTAATGTAGCGTTTTTCCCAATTCAGCCGTATGCCCAAGACATTGTTTTTACCGTTAAATCGGCCGTAGCAAACCACACCCTTATCCGGCATGGCTCCCGCATCGCTGCCGGCGTGGGGGCCTGTCAAGGCAAAAGCGGGGATTTCCTCGCCGGTGGCAAGTCGTGGCAAGTAATAGTTTTTTTGTTCTTCGGTGCCGTACGCCAAAAGTAATTTTGCCGGTCCTAACGAATTCGGCACCATTACTGTAACCGCCGCTGAAGAGCTGCGGCTGGAAATCTTCATGACGATTTCCGAATGCGCCGCCTCTGAAAACGCCAGTCCGCCGTAGTGTTTGGGTATGATAATGCCGCAGAATTTTTGTTTTTTGATGTAATCCCACACTTCCGGCGGCAAATCTTTTCTGTTATGGGTAATTTCCCAATCATTAATCATGGCGCACAGCGTAGAGACCGGGCCGTCAATAAAGGCTTGTTCTTCCTTGCTGAGCTTGGCGGGCGGCAGATTTTGCAGGACAGACCAATCGGGCTTGCCGGAAAATAGCTCCGCATCCCACCAGGTATTGCCTGCTTCCAGCGCTTCTTTTTCGGTTTGCGACATCGGCGGCAAGGCTGACTTCATTAATGTGAAGATCCAACGGCTGATTAATAGTCGCCGTAAGGGAAGAACATTTAACGGGATGAAGATGATTAAATAAGTCATCCATAAACTGAGATTGCTGGATGATGCCGCGCCGTTCACCACCAAATAGGTCGCAAGCAATACGCCAACAGCTAGCGTTGTCCAATGGATGGATGCTTGGCGATAACACAAGACCGACAATAATACTATTAATGCGAGCAACCAGAGCATGGTGTTCTCCTGCAATAATTACTTTTCAAGGCGAATGAACTGAAGCAACTAACAATCAGCCAATTTTTAGCTCATTCGACTACTGCTTAACCTTTGAACTAAAGCGTAGAAAATGAAGTGCTTGCGCTTTGCCTGTTAATATTATCTTGTTACTTCAGCAGGGTACTGAACGTTCCAACCGTTCCGCCAACCATATTTTAATAATGGATTGACGGGTTACGCCTAATTTTCTGGCTTCTCGATCAAGCGATTCGATCATCCAGGTTGGGAAATCAACATTCACGCGCTTCTGTTCCAGCAAAACCCGTTTAGCTTTGCCGAGTTCTAAAACGGCGGAGACATCTTTGTTGTTGTCAAATTGCTGGTCGAATTCGTTAGCTTTCATAATAATTAATCTCTTCAGATCGGGAGCGGCGGATGGAAATCAGTTGGATATTTGCGCCTCGATAGGTGATTACGGCAGACCAATGTTTGCCGTCAATCATTCCAATTACTATATGTCGAGGTTCATCTTCGGTTTTCGCGGGAATTTCCAAAACCATAGGATCATGCCATAAGCGTTGGGCTTCTATAAAGTCGATGCCGTGCTTAGATAAATTGATTCGGCTTTTAGCTTCATCATATTCAAAAGTAAACATGGTATAAAAAATATACCATTAATATATACTTATGCAACCTATTCTAAAAAGGAAATTAAAATCTTCAATTTCTCAACGGTTTTCCTGTCTTTAACATATGTTCTAACCTTGCCAAGGTGCCGGGCTGTTTGACCAATTCGACAAAAGCATCCAATTCCAGCTTCAATAGTTCATTCTCAGTTAAAGGTGCGAGAAAATCAGTATCGCCGCCCGATAACACATGCGCCAATTGCCCGCCGACCACGACATCATACGCGGTGGCTTTGTCGAGTAATCGGAAAGCCTTTATGCCCATTTCCAGCAATACTTTGGCGGTAAGGCCGGGTAACGAATAGGTGGTAGACGTTGGCGCTTGGTAATTTTCGCTCAGTGTTAATGCTTTGGCCTTGGCGTCTGCTAGTAAACGCTGTTTGTTCATGGTTATGCCATCATTAGGGCTTAAGTACAACAATTCTTTGGCATTAATGGCAGATTTCGATACGCTGGCGGTGCCGATGGTCTGAAAAGCTTTCACCACAGGCGGAATAGGCCCGCCTGGACGTTTAATTGCCATACAATGGCGCAGATATTCCTTGCAACCGCCCCAGCCGGGGATCAGTCCGACGCCCACTTCCACCAAACCCATGTACAATTCGGCATGAGCCTGGATGGCATCGCAATGCAATAAAACCTCACAGCCGCCGCCCAATGCTAGACCGGATGGCGCGCCGACGACGGGGAAGGGTGCGTATTTCAGGCGTTGGTAGGTTTGCTGGCCTTGTGTTATTAGGTGCTCGACGGCTGACCAATCTTTGTTGTGGATGGCTTTCATTAATAAGCCGAGGTTTGCGCCTGCCGAGAAATTATCGGCATCGTTATGGATAATTAAGGCTTTGAAATCAGCGTTGACTTTGTCCACGCTGGCATTCATTAATGCCATACTGTCCATGTCCAGCGTATTCATCTTGCTGTGGAACTCCAGGCAAACCACACCATCGCCGATATCCCAGAGCGATGCGGAAGGGTTATGCAGGATGGTTTTGCTTTGCTGTTTGATGTCAGATAGCAACAGGACACCATCAGGGCGTTTAATAGGACGGTATTCTCCATTAATAGTGGCGTAAGAAAGTCTGCCCTGAACAGTCGAATACAAGCTTTCTTTATTTAACAACAACGGCGGCACCGGACGGTTTTCGCTGTTGAGTTTTTCTACGAACCACGGCAGGCCGATTTGGTCGAGCAATTCAAACGGCCCGAATTTCCAGTTATAACCGTCGCGCATGGCGGCGTCAATGCCGGTGATATCGCCGGAAATTTCAGGCACCAGACTGGCGGCATAACACAAGGTGTGCGATAGCACCCGCCATGCGTATTGCGCAACCGGATGGGGATGCGAGAGCAAGGCTTTCAGCCCGGCTTTTTGGGCTTCATGAAGTTCATTAATGTCAGGTTTGGTACTGAGTGCGTATTCGCCGGTAACAAGATTAATGGATTCTTTAATGCGTTTGCCTTCGGCTTTTTTCAGGCGGTAAAAGCCGCCTTTGCCTTTACGCCCGGTATAACCGTCGGCGATCATCTTGGCAACGATGTCGGGCAAGCGATTAACTTCATGAAACGCATCTTGCGGCGGTAAAGCCAGCTTCATGCCTTTTAAAACCGGGGGGATCAAGTCCAGTCCGACCAAATCCAGCAAGCCGAAAATGCCGGTTTTAGGAATGCCGAAAGGCTGTATGACGGCATCGGCCTGCTCGACGGTAATGCCGAGTTCGATAGCGTCCAGCAAACCGTACAACAGCCAATAAATGCCGATGCGATTGCCGATAAATCCCGGCGTGTCTTTACAAGTGACGCAATTCTTGCCGAGTTTAATGTCGGCAAATTCATTAATCGCATTAATTAATGCGGGATTCGTCTTGTCGCTGCCGATTAATTCCAATAGCCGCATGTAGCGTGGTGGATTGAAAAAATGTGTAATCATAAACCGGCGCGTAAAGCTGTCTGGCATCCCTTGTGTTAATAAGGCTAGGGGCAAGGTTGAGGTGTTGGAAGAAATCAAACAGTCCGGCTTACAGGCCGCATCGAGTTTTTGGTAAAGCGATTGTTTAATTTGCAGATTTTCCACCACAGCTTCAATCACCCAATCGGTATCTTTAAGGTAATCCAGATGGTCTTCAATATTGCCTGTAGTGATGAGCTTGGCGTTGCGGCTATCCATGAAAGGGGCAGGATCGGCGTCCAGCAGTTTTTTGACCGCGCCTTCTGCAATGGCATTACGGTTATCTCCTTCCTTGGGAACGATATCAAGCAAATAAACCTGAATGCCCGCGTTGGTTATGTGCGCCGCAATGCTCGCACCCATCACCCCTGCGCCGATGACGGCTGCTTTTTGGATGTCCATTACACCTTCTCCAGAATCGTGGAGATGCCTTGACCTCCGCCGATACATTGCGTTGCCAGCGCATAGCGTTTGTTTTCCCGTTGCAGCAAACTTGCAGCTTTGCCGGTGATGCGCGCACCGGATGCGCCCAAAGGATGTCCCAGTGCAATCGCGCCGCCGTCCAGGTTTAGTTTTTCCAATGGCACAGGCAAATCTTTGAGAACGGCTAACGACTGCGCGGCAAACGCCTCGTTAAGCTCAACGATGTCGATGTCATCCAAGGTTAATCCGGCGCGCATTAATGCCTTTTGAGATGCTTTAACCGGGCCAATGCCCATGATTTCCGGTGCGCAACCGGAGACTGCAAAACTCAGGATGCGCGCCAATTTGGTTAACCGATGGGTATCGGCATAGTCTTCGCTACACACCAGCACAGCGGCAGCGCCGTCCGTTAATGGCGAAGACGTGCCCGCAGTGACTGTTCCGGCGGCTTGAAAGGCCGATTTTAAAGCGGCGAGGCCTTCCAACGTAGAATCCGGACGTAAACAACCGTCGGTATTAATGACACCTGTTTTGGTGTTAATCGGGATGATTTCCTCGTCAAAACGGCCTTGTTGTTGGGCGGCAAAGGCTTTCTGTTGACTACTTAAGGCGAATGTCTCTTGCGCTTCACGGCTAATTTGGTATTTAACGGCAAGATTTTCCGCCGTATCTCCCATACTGATGTATGCTTGCGGAAAGGTTTTATAAAGTTCGGGATTGGGCATATTATTGTAGCCGCCCATCGGAATACGGCTCATGGATTCGATTCCGGCGCAGATAAATACGTCGCCCGCATTCATCCGGATAGCACCTGCGGCAATGTGGATGGCTTGCATGGACGAGCCGCAGAAGCGGTTCAATGTCATGCCGGCCACGGATTCGGGTAAGCCCGCCATAAAAACGGTCAACCGGGCAATATTTAAGCCTTGCTCGCCCTCGGGAAAAGCGCAACCGACGATTAAATCCTCAACATTTTCAGGATTAACCCCTGTTTTACCGACCATGCTTCTCACGACTTGCGCCAACAAATCGTCTGGTCGCACCGTCGCTAAGCCGCCTTTTTGCGCGGGGGTA
This sequence comes from Gammaproteobacteria bacterium, assembly GCA_016874115.1. Classification (GTDB taxonomy): domain Bacteria; phylum Pseudomonadota; class Gammaproteobacteria; order Methylococcales; family Methylomonadaceae; genus Methyloglobulus. The sequence continues at coordinate 3,903 of VGVA01000060.1, read as the reverse complement.
AATGGAGAACGGCAATAACCGGCAATGACTACGTTTTTCATTTTTATCTCCTGATTTTTCACGGTTGTCGGGTTAGCAGGCTGGTGTGGAACCTGAAAATCCCGATTATTAATCCTATAAAACCGATATCCTTGAGACCTGTTTATTCAGAATTTGTTGCATCGGAGCAGCTATTAATGAATTGATTAATGGCTTCCCACGTGCCGCCGATATTCTCCATCAATATGCCATGACGGTTCGAATGAATATTTTGTAAGCGTTTATTTTTACTGGAAAGTTTATGCATGAATTCCTCGGCGCTTTTGTAGGAAACGACTGGGTCGTTATCGCCCTGGACGATTAACACCGGCGCTTGACAATGCGGCGCGGCTTTCTCCATTTCATCGATGAGCAAACTCAACTCATACAAGCTTTTGACAGGAACATGACGGTAATTGACATCGGGATGCTCGGTTTCATTTTCGACGAAAGGCTTGAGTCCTTCGAAAGAGGTCATCATATCGACCAGTTTATTGGTGCCGTGCAGTAAAGGTATGAAGGGAAAAGCCGGATTCATCAATCGTATCGGCAGGGCGATGGCGCAAATCCCGATGATTTCCGGCAATTGTTCGGCAGCCATCTTCAGCGCCAGTGCACCGCCGGTGGAAAATCCGACCAAAATAATTCGGTTACAATGAGCTTTAAGGATGGTATAGCCTCGCTCAACGGAGTTGTACCAATCTTCCCAGCTTTGATTCTGCAAAGCGTAAGGCGATGTACCGTGGCCTTTCAGGCGTACGCCCATGACGATATAACCCTGTTGCACCAAGAATTCGCCGTAATCCCTGACTTCGGCAGGGCCGGCTAACAAGCCGTGGATAAGCAATATACCGATACCGTTTTCCTGTTTCGGCGTAAGAAAGAACGGTTTGGGGTCGGCCGTTGCCGTTTGCAGCTCATTAATGTCGTCGTAAATTGCTTTGTTATACGCATGATGCTCCCAGATCAAATCCCGTCGTTCGTCTTCAAAATACCAGGCGGCGAGTTCTTTCCGGTCGATTTTGTCGCAGTCTTCCAGTGCCCGAATCATCGTTGCCGTGACGACGCCGATCGGTTTGGCCTCGTTGTCGTAAACGGCAATGATATTTTGCAGGCGTATGCTGTCGAAATCGTGCTCTTCCAGCAGTTTAGGCAGCAGATAATAATTATCCTGATCCTCCTTCATCAGGCCGGTGTGGATGGCTTCCAGAATGAAATTCTCAAACCGTGAATCGGTGCCGGTGGTGAGCTCGGAATAATCGATCGGGTTCAATAAGCTTCGATGCAGATTAATGCCGGGCATATTCTGTAAACGCTTCACGGCAATGTAGAGCGCAATGTAAAAACGCTGCCGGGCAATTTGAGTTTGGCCGTTTTTAACCAAATGCATGATTAAAGTTGAGGCAAGATGGCTGAGATTAATCGTTACGTTAAGGTAAATCGCCTCCATGTATTTATCACGGGTGATGTTGGCGTATTTCTTAAAGTACATGCCTAAAATCTGCTGCTCCCAATTTTTAGGTTTTGCCTGTAAATTGAAAATTTCATTAATGGATTCAGCTTCAGCCATCACTTTTTCAAGCAGATAATGGCTGCCGAAAAACTTGCGGTCGAAAGGCTCCAGAGGTTGGTCCATGCGGACATCCATGTCGGTATTTTTTAGAATGATATTGCCCTCAATCAACAATTCTTCGGTTTGCCGCAAACTCAAACTGTCGGAAAAAAAATCGACTGCTTTCAGTAATAAATTTTCTGATGTGCGCAGCGGATAGAAGGTAATATTGGCCGGAATAATCATCGTGTGTTTAAGCGACGACGTCAGCAATTGATCGAGGCTGTCCAACCGAAGTTGTTCCTGCCACCACAACAGCCGGGCATGGTCTTTGTTCTGGTAGGCGTGGCGAATCACAATTTTAATGGCTTCCACCCCTTGCGCCAAAACCGCCGCGCCGGTGTGTTGCTTGCGGCGTTTGCCGGTCATGCGGGAATAAATGCTGTAATTACCCTCGTCATCGATAACCCGGTGGTCTTTAATCATGCTGCCTTCGGGAAAAATAATGACTTTCCGGCCGCGCATGATCTGAGAGGTTAATAATGAGAATAAGCGGTCGTGATCGTGAGGAAATACGCCAACCTGCTGCAGGTAACGGGACAGTACAGTGTCTTGCTGAAAGAATTCGCCGGAGGCGATGGCGCAACTGTAGGCGCCGGTTTGCTTGTAAATTAAAAACTGCGGGATGAAGGTTTCGAAGCGGGAAAAGTGATTGAAAAGAAAAATATCGCCTTGTAGTACCTGGGTGTCGGTGTGCAGCTTCATCTTCACGCTTAATACTTTTTGCACCGTATCGAACACCCGAACCGAGCGGTTATAGAGAGTCTTATCTATATCGCTCCAGTTTTCGGGGTAAGCGGCAGGCATGGCGGCTACTCATTGGGCGCGGTGATATCCAGGATATGCCGGGAATTATCAATGACGGGGGCTTGGCTTGGCGTTTCCGTTTTGGGTAACGTGGCCGAGTTATTAATAACCTCGACCGAACCCGATTTTTGCGGAATGGCGTTGGTGATGGGATCCGCCGTTGTGCTGGCAGGGGCCGAGAGAAAGCCCTGGGCAGTGCCTTGGGTCGGTGTGGTGCTTGCCGTGCCGGTGTCGGTATTAATATTTTGCCCGGCTAACGGATCGTTGTTGTCTTCCGGCGGATTGCCGTCGTACACCAGATAGTCCCGGCGTTGAATGTAAGCGTTTTTGACGAAATCGTAGCGGTCGACAGAGGCTTCATCGATGATCTTTTCCGATTGCATCACATCGGAACGCGTATCGGTGATGTCGACGCCCGTGGCGGCGGCAGTGGCGGCGTTGGCGGCAAAACCGCCGAAAAACGACACGTATGTTAATGGATTAAATAACGCATCGCCGAGCAGGCCGAAGGCATCCCGCGGCGAGCTGGCGCCAATAAACGGCAGCACCATGTAGTTGCCGGAAGGAACGCCCCAAACGCCCAGGGTTTGGCCGAAATCTTCATCGTGTTTCGGCAAGTCGATTAACTTGGCGACGTCGAAAATGCCTACCAGACCGACCGTGGTATTAATCAGAAAACGGCTGGCGTCCATACCACCCTGTTTGAATTTGAATTGCAGAAAATCATTAATGGTAACGCCGATGTCGTTAATATTGCTGAATGCATTGGAAATGCTTTCATCGACAGGATTCGGCGTTACTTCCTGATAACCTTTGGCTAAGGGTTTTAGAATGGTGTCGTCGAAATCTTTGTTAAATTCGCTGACATCCCGGTTCCAGCCTTCCCAGGGATCGCTTTTCGAATGCGTGGCGCTGGATGTTGCGCAGCCGGACAAGACACTTGAAATGACACAGGTGCTGAGTATATGAGCGGTAAGAAGTCTGTTTTTTTGAATTTTCATGAGAATTATTTACACCGCTATACGTCAATGTGCCGTTGTGAGTTGGGTAACAGTTAATAGCAAGTATAACGCAATGTGATTATTAGTGAAAAAACAAAGATATTTCCGCAATTAATCATTAGCTTATCTGTAAAAATTTCTAGCGTTGTTTACAGTATTCTGGAGAATACTGTAAATGAACATCCATAAACGAACTCGACTCACATTGCTAGACCGCCAAGAAATCTGGCGGCTTTACCAAACCCGAACCTGGAAGGTGACGCAGTTGGCGGAACGTTTCCGGGTCTCAAGGCCGACCCTCTACGAGGTGCTGAAACGGGCAAGGCTGCAAGAATTTGCCCCCCGCGACAGCACCAACCAGCGCTTCAAGATGATCCAGTATGGTTTGAAGCGTCTGGCCAAGGTCGAGCAGGCCATCCAGGAACGCCTGAAACGCGAGGCCAAGCGATACAACAAGTCCTATCC
>VGVA01000059.1 GCA_016874115.1 Gammaproteobacteria bacterium | reverse complement strand
GGATAGGACTTGTTGTATCGCTTGGCCTCGCGTTTCAGGCGTTCCTGGATGGCCTGCTCGACCTTGGCCAGACGCTTCAAACCATACTGGATCATCTTGAAGCGCTGGTTGGTGCTGTCGCGGGGGGCAAATTCTTGCAGCCTTGCCCGTTTCAGCACCTCGTAGAGGGTCGGCCTTGAGACCCGGAAACGTTCCGCCAACTGCGTCACCTTCCAGGTTCGGGTTTGGTAAAGCCGCCAGATTTCTTGGCGGTCTAGCAATGTGAGTCGAGTTCGTTTATGGATGTTCATTTACAGTATTCTCCAGAATACTGTAAACAACGCTAGAAATTTTTACAAATAAGGTCATTAACAGGCTGTTAAACAGAAACGGATAGGTCATTAATAATAAACCACATTTCCTTTTTTATGTCAGCCAGGTATAAATGGCGTTGAAATTCAGAAAAAATCTGACGTTGCGGTAGTTCTAAACGCTGCGCTTTGAATAAATTCGACGCGAAACAGCGGTTACAGGGGTAAATTGTTGCGGCGCATCATCGAACATCAACGTTCGATAACCCGCCGCCATATTAATGGGTAGGAAAATACCGTTTAGCTTAAGCTTCTGGGACTACTTTTACCGGTACAGTCACTGTTACATCGGAATGCAGATTAACATCAATGTCGTAATCGCCGACGTGCCTGATAGCACCGTGCGGTAAACGGACTTGGTGCTTATCAACCTGTCCGCCTGCAGCATTAATGGCTTCAACAATATTATGCGCGCCAACGGAACCGAACAATCTGCCTTCGTCGCCGGCTTTGTGAGCGATAACGATTTCCATTTTGGCGATTTTTTCGGCTTCGGTTTGTGCTTCCGCCATTTTTTCAGCCGCAACCCGTTCCAATTCTGCCCGGCGCGCTTCGAATTCTGCAATTTTTTGTGCGGTTGCCGGCACAGCTTTGCCTTGCGGCACCAAATAGTTACGGCCGTAACCCGCTTTAATTTTGACTTTATCGCCAAGATTTCCCAGCTTTGCTATTTTTTCAAGAAGAATGACTTCCATTTTAAGTACCTCTCGGTGTTTACCGATAATGTTGCCAATTGGCGCTAAAGTTTATTAAAAATTTCGATTACGTAAATCCATCCAAGTATCGCCGAAGCCTACCAGCGCTACCGGCAGCAGACTATGGGGAATTAATACCAGGGTAATGTAAAACATGGGCACCGCCAGATTGCCGATACTCATTTTGGCGAATAAGGCATGCATCACAGCAATCCCGATAAAGGTATACATAACCGACATTACGATGGCGGCATTCCAGGCGATCTGCGAAAGCGCTCCCGAACTCACCAAAGCGATACCGGCAATTGCCAGTGTAATTAATGGCAACTTGCGTTGTACCTTTAAGCTTAAAAATTCCTGTCTAAAACCGCCCGGATTATACAGAAGCGATTGCCACCAGCGGCCTAAAAACAAACTCAGTAACATACTGAACACGCCTGCTGAGGCGGCAATGCCTGTCATGAATGGCGCAAGTTGTTGAATAATCTCTTCTTTATTCTCTACCGGCGCATTACTCGGCATCATACGCGGCAACACTTGTTCCCACATCGAGGCAGGATCGGCGTTGTACAGATAATAGCCGATGACCACTGCAATACCGAGTAAAACCGCTATCTCAATCGCCGGGGAGAGATGCCGCCCTTCCCTTAACACGATGGCAATAAGCCAAATTGGCAGCCACAAAACCAAGGCGATTATAACAATCACCAAAAACGGTATGTTAATGACCGACGCTATGACTGCCGCCGATATTGCCGAACATCCCAGTACAATCAAGCCTTCGTAAGCGCCTTTTCTAAGCGTTACCAAAGCTATGGCTGCCGAGCTGAAAATACTCAACGGCGTCATTAATAAAGACAATATGGCGAGCGTAGAAGCCGTTAACATGGCTTCCAAGCGGCCGCGCATAATGTATGACGCCAGGAATTTCACTACGTGCTCTGGTTTATTTATGCGCGTCGCAGTACGGCAGTAACGCAATCATGCGCGCACGTTTGATCGCGATGCATAATTCCCGCTGTTGCTTGGCGCTGACACCGGTAATACGGCCAGGTACGATCTTGCCGGTTTCAGTAATATATTCTTTTAGCAAGTCCAGGTCTTTGTAGTCGATTTCAGTCCCTGCATCGCCAGAACGGCTGATTTTTTTACGTCTGCTGTTACGTGCCATAAATGTCTCCGTTCGGTCTTGTTTATACGCCTTTGTCTTCTTCTGCATTGGTCTCATCCGCTTCAAGATCATCTTCAATTAATTCATCCAGATCAATCGAATCCAGATCAACGTCGTCGCCCGCTTCGGCTTCGCCCAGGGCCGCTTCTTTAGCTTGCAGGCTTTTTGCCCTTGCTTCAGCGGCCTTGCTTTCTTCTACTGCCGCAATCGAAATTGCCGAAGCTTCGCTAACCGCGGATTTTTGCAGGATGGTCATGCTGCGCAAAACGGCGTCGTTGAAACGGAAACCGCTTTCCAGCTCGGCAAGAGTGGCTTGATCGCACTCGATGTTCATCAGAACATAGTGCGCTTTGTGAATTTTTTTGATGGGATATGCCAAATGGCGGCGACCCCAATCTTCTAAACGATGAATATGGCCGGAGGCGCTTTCAATAATCGTCTTGTAACGATCGATCATTGCCGGAACTTGCGCACTTTGATCAGGGTGCGCCAAAAATACGATTTCGTAATGTCGCATAAATTTCCTTATGGTTATTAATAAAAGCCTCCCATCACGATAAATCAGGATGGTGAAGCAAGGATTCCGATTAATTTCAGAACTGACCATTATATCGGCTGAGGTCTTATTTGAAAAGACTTAAAAGTGAATGTCATGAAAATTTTCTGCCCGGCAAGTTATTAATAACTCTGCATTAATTATCGTAACAAAGCATCCGACGGCATCAGGTAAGTTAATTTTTCGCAGCTTCGGCAACACAGCAGTTATATACTAGTCTGTCAGCCCCGTCTTAAATACTCCGCCAACACAGCGCCCATGGGCGACCCCGAAGCTTGTCCGCTTACAGACGCCCAACTGGCGACACTGTAGGTTTTATCTGCGACAACAACATCTCCGTTATTTAAGCGCATACCGCCGATCCGCTGCCCGAAGGCGGCGTTAAGGTTGCATTGAAACGTCATACCGCCTACCCTGACCATATCCCCGCCTTGCCGATAATAAGGATCCGAATTAAACACGTTATCCGCCGCGTCCTCCAGGATGGCTTTAATCTCTCGGCCAGTCAGACTGCGCCGTTGCGTGTTTGGATATGTAATGGCCGTATGGCTCATAACATCTTCGTAGGTAATAGTTTGCCCCGGCAATACGCTTGTACCCCAGCGAAATCCCGGCGACAAGGCTATTTGCGCATCTTGTGTTGTGATTAATGCGTCCAGCAACAATTCATCAAACGTGCCTTTCCAGGTATCGCGCCGGTACAACAACTTATCCGCAACTTTTAAAGACTGGCGTAATTGTTGTTCATACGGTTGACGCCACCGATTAATGAGCGCCTGCATGGCGGCATCCGGCTCCAGCAGATCCGCAAACACCGGCAATAAGCGGTAGCGGATGTTTTTAACCTGCCGGTCACCGATGTCCATATCCAGCACAGCTAAAAATTTGCCGTGGCTGCCGGCATTGGTTACGCAGGTTTTGCCGCCCGGATTATTAATCCACACCGGTTTGGGCATAGCGTCGTGCGTGTGACCGCCTAAAATTACATCCAATCCGGTCACTCTGGAAGCCAGTTTCAGATCGATCGGCAAACCGTTATGCGATAGCAGGACGACGGCACTGGCGTTTTCCTGCTGCCTCACGTGATTAATGATCTTCTGTAATCGCTGTTCCTGAATGCCGAACTGCCAGTCAGGAATCAACTGCTGAGGATTGGCAATCGGTGTATAGGGATACGCCTGCCCGATAACGGCAAGACGGATAGCGCCGAACTCTTTAATGACATAGGGCTTAAAAACGGTATCGCTTGCCGAATCCGCCGCAAACTGCGCTTCTTCCGTTAAGCTGATATTCTGTGCGACAAACTCACCCCGAAATGCCTTGAGATTGGCATTAACCTGACCGCTGCCGTAAGTGAATTCCCAATGTCCGGTCATCACATCCACACCCAGCAGATTGCAGGCTTCGACCATATCCTTACCCTGAGTCCATAAGGCCGTGGCCGAGCCTTGCCAGCTATCGCCGCCATCCAGCAGCACTATATTTTCATGCTGCGAATTAGTTTTAATTTGCTTGATTAATGCCGCCAATTCGGCAAAACCGCCCATTTTGCCGAACAGCCGCGCTGCCTTGACAAAATCGAGTTGGGTAAGCGCATAGGCTTCCTTGCTGTGCGGTTGAATGCCAACAAAGCGAAGGAACTCAAGGTCTGCCATATCCGGCGTCTGCTTGTGCAAGCCATTAATACTGCTATCTCGATCCGGCTCCCGATAATAAATGGGCAATAACTGAGCATGGCAATCGGTGAAATGCAGTAATGTCGCATTACCGAAATCTTCTGCCGGGTACAGCGTGGCGGGAATGGATGACGAACAAGACGCCAACAGTGACGATAATCCCAGCAAACCAAGACAATGCAGGAATTCTCGGCGGCGCATAGAGGAATTAATGCTGATTCACCGGTCTATGGATTTTTCAAGTTCCGAATCGGACGGCTCTGACGGCGCTTTGAAAGTTGGCTTCGCTTTTTGGGCTTCCGGCTCGTATTGGGCAGATTTTTTTGGCGACGCTGACTCATTGCTTCGCTCAGACTTATAAGATTTTTTTGCAGTTGACCCCGCTTTTTCACGCTCTTGCGGCGACGCTTTTTGAGCAGCGCCCCGCTTGCTGCGCTCTTTCTTAATCGTTTGTTTTTGCGGTATTATTGCCTGTTCGCGCGGTTGCTCCGCAGATGTTTCTGCAGGTTTAGTCTGGACTTCCGCTTTAACCGATTCAATATCGCCAACCGCCCAGTACGGGCCTTTACAGGCTCCTGGAATGCCGTACTTTAAATTAAATGGACGGTCTTCCAGCTCGCCGCCGTTCATGCTGATAGTATCGCCAAGTTTAAGTTGCGCCACGACTGCACCGGTGCGCAAATTGGATATCACAATATCCCGGCTGACAATATCGAAGGTATACCAACCCGGCCATATTAATAAATAACTTCTTTCTCCCGACACCACACGAAGACACTCGTCGCTGAGTGCTAATTTTCCTTGCAGTTGATAGACCATATAGGTTTCGTTATTAACGGACTGAACCGGATGAAACTGCGGGAAATAAATCGTTTTCTCCCTGGAAATCCGGTCTTCAACCATACCGTCTTCGGCTCTAGCCAGAACCGGCATTAACAGAAACATCAATATGAAAATATAGCAGTTATAAATAATACGGCATGAAGTTGATAGTTGTGTGTTCATAAAGATTAGTTTACAAGCAAAACCGGCGGACGACTATTGTCTGGTTTCAGTCTGTGGCAGGTTTCAGCAAATCATTGCTCGTAATCCGAACGATGCTGGGTACGCGTTTTGTATATGACATTCCATTAATGGAATTATTACAGCTATCGGTCATTTAAACAGTGTATTTTTAAGAAATGGTTAAAGGCGGCTATTCGTAATCGCCGTCGTTATAATGCCCGGCATAATTCTCAAAACGCGTATATTGGCCGAGAAAAGTCAGCCGCACCGTGCCTAATGGCCCGTTCCGCTGCTTGCCGACGATCACTTCGGCAATACCCTTATCCGGGCTGTCTTCGTTATACACTTCGTCGCGGTACACAAAGATAATCAAATCCGCATCCTGCTCGATGGCACCGGATTCGCGCAAATCAGACATCATCGGGCGTTTGTTGGGGCGGGATTCGAGGTTGCGGTTCAACTGCGACAACGCCACTACCGGCACATTCAATTCTTTCGCCAGCGCTTTTAAGCCGCGGGAGATATCGCTGATCTGCTGCACACGATTGTCGCCGCTGCTTGGCGACTGCATTAATTGCAAATAATCCAGCACGATTAATCCAAGCTGGCCATGCTCCCGCGATAACCGTCTTGCCCGCGCGCGCACTTCGGTGGGCGTTAAAGCCGGGGTATCGTCGATAAACATCTTGGTTTCACCCAAAATACTGATGGCCGACGTTAACCGCGGCCATTCGTGATCTTCCAGTTTGCCGGTGCGTACTTTATGCTGATCGATACGTCCCAGCGACGACATCATGCGCATTGCCAGCGCATCGCCGGGCATTTCCATGCTGAATATCGCAACCGGCTGTTTGCCTTTAATTGCGATGTTTTCCGCCATGTTCATGGCAATAGTCGTTTTACCCATGGACGGCCGACCCGCAACAATAATTAAATCAGACGGTTGCAGACCTGACGTCAGGTCATCCAAATCGTTAAAACCGGTTGCAGCGCCGGTAATATGGCCTTCCTGTTCGAATAAATGTTCTATTTTATCGACCGCCTTCGCCAATAACGGTTTTATACCCATAAAGCCGCTTTGTCCGCGCTGGCGCTGTTCGGCAATTTTAAAGACCTCGCTTTCCGCCTGTTCCAGCAGCACGTCCGTATCGCGTCCATCCGGATTGAACGCGGAATCCGAAATCATCGTACCGGCATGGATTAATTGCCGCAGTACGGAGCGATCCCTGACAATATGTGCATAACTGACAATATTGGCGGCGCTGGGTGTATCATGGGCCAACATACCCAAATAGGCTAAACCGCCCACCGTTTCCAACTCACAGGTCGTCTTCAGTGTATCAGCAATGGTGATTACATCAAAAGGCGTTTGTTCATCCGCCAGACGGGCAATCGCACGGAAAATTAATTGATGACTTTTGCGGTAAAAATCGGCTTCGGTAATCTTATCCGCCACCGAATCCCAGGTTTGATTGTCCAGCATTAATCCGCCCAGCACGGCCTGTTCGGCCTGCACGGAATTCGGCGGCACTTTTAAGGATTCGTAAGCATAATCGGGTTCTGCCGCGAAATTTTCAGGACTATTGCTGGGCGTGAATGGCATCGGTTAAAAAGAATTTAATTCATTAATGATTTAGTATCTTCGTTATGCTGAAGATTAACAACCTTTGCTTACACAATATCCGCCAGATTGCCCTTGGTTTCCAGCCACGTTTTTCTATCCGGCGCACGCTTTTTTGCCAGCAATAAGTCCAGTTGGTCTTTGGTGCCATCGGCTTGTTCCATTGTCAACTGTACCAGCCGCCGGGTGTCGGGGTTCATGGTGGTTTCCCTAAGTTGTGGCGGATTCATCTCGCCCAAGCCTTTGAATCGAGACTCAGTGATCGCGCCTTTAATTTTTTCCGCCTTGATTCGGTCGTACACGCCTTGACGTTCAGCATTGTCAAGGGGGTAAAACACCTTTTTGCCGACATCAATCCGGTACAGCGGCGGCATGGCGACATAAACATGGCCAGCGGCGACTAACGGACGGAAATGCTGGTAAAACAACGCGCAGATTAAGGTGGCAATGTGGCTACCGTCGGAATCGGCATCGGCCAAGATACAGACTTTGCCGTAACGTAAATTGGCGAGGTCGCTGGAACCAGGATCGACGCCCAAGGCCACGGCAATGTCATGGACTTCCTGTGACGCCATAACCTGATTGGATTCGACTTCCCAGGTATTCAAAATTTTACCGCGTAAGGGCATGATGGCTTGGTATTCGCGGTCGCGCGCCTGCTTGGCGGAACCACCCGCCGAATCGCCTTCCACTAAAAACAGTTCCGTGCGATTAATGTCCTGCGCGGTGCAATCAGCCAATTTGCCGGGCAAGGCTGGGCCTGCGGTAATCTTCTTACGGATGATGGCTTTACTGGCTTTCAGCCGCTTATTGGCGCTGGCGATGACGATTTCTGCAATCTTTTCTCCTTCCAGCGGGTGTTGGTTTAGCCATAAGCTAAAGCTGTCTTTCGCCACGCCGGAGACAAAGGTCACGCACTCACGCGAACTTAATCTTTCTTTAGTTTGGCCGGAAAACTGCGGGTCTTCCAGTTTCACCGATAAAATGTAATGACAGTTTTCCCACACATCTTCCGGCGCAACCTTCACGCCGCGCGGCAGTAGATTTCGGAACTCGCAGAATTCGCGCATGGCTTCGGTTAACCCTGCCCGCAAGCCATTAACATGCGTACCGCCCTGCACCGTGGGTACTAGGTTGACATAACTTTCCGTGACGGCTTCCGGCGGATTCTCCACCGCCCACACAATGCCCCATTCCACCGCCTCATGCCCGCCCGTCATGTTCGCCATGAACGGTTGTTCCGGGTAGCATTCGATGTCGCCGATAGAATCCAGCAAATATTGCTTTAAGCCGTCCTCGTAATGCCAAACTTCTTCTTCCTGCGGGCTTTCGACCTTTAATGTTATCTTCAAACCCGGACACAACACCGCCTTAGCGCGCAAGACGTGTTTTAATTTCGTTACCGACACCTTGTTGGAGTCGAAATAAAGCTCGTTCGGCCAAAACGTCACGGTAGTACCGGTGTTGCGCTGGCCGACTGTGCCGATTTCCTTCAGATCGCTGGTCTTATCGCCGTCAGCGAAAGCCATCTGATAAACTTTTCCGTTACGCTTAACTTCCACCTCTAGCCTTGCCGACAAGGCATTAACGACCGAAATCCCCACGCCGTGCAAGCCACCGGAAAACTGGTAATTTTTGTTGGAAAACTTACCGCCGGAATGCAGGTGCGTCATAATAACTTCCACGCCGGGAATCTTATGGGTAGGATGGTTATCCACAGGCATCCCCCGCCCGTTATCCACGACTTTAATGCCGCCGTCTTTAAATAAAATGACATCAATCGTATCGGCATAACCGGCAATGGCTTCATCCACGCTATTATCAACGACCTCTTGGACGAGGTGATTTGGCCGAGTCGTGTCGGTGTACATCCCCGGACGTTTTCTGACCGGTTCCAGACCGGTTAATACTTCGATGGCGGCAGCGTTGTAGTCGTTGGTCATTTTTAGTTTTTATCTTTGGTTTTGTTTTCTACATAATACATCTAAATATTAAAATCATTTCAAAGATGAAGTGAAGATAACAAAAAATCCGTTCGTGCTGAGCCTGTCGAAGTACGAACACATTAATATTAAATCCGATTGTTGTGCCGAAAAGCAGATTATTTTAATCGGGTTCTCGCACCGACAAGCGAGATGCTCTTCTTTGCTTTCCAAAGAAAAGCATCTAAAAGAAAGGACTCTCTTTGCCGCTTACCACCTGCTTTCCTCGGCACATTCTATGAACTGAATGCGCCTAAGAACAGCATTACTAAAACAAAGTTCTATTTTTTAGCTGTCTTTTTGTCATCGGTTCGTAACACGGAGCACGTATAAATAGACCGTCCAGCCGGATAACGCAAAGATATTCTACAGGTTGGTCAATAACATTACCTTGCCTCTAATCCTTTAGGTAACGCCTTAATAAAAATCACTAACTTATGAGATTGAGCTATTTATGAATAATGCACAACTGACTAAACTAGCAACTGCGATTAGTATGCTACTTGTAGGTGGTTCAGCCCTCGCGGTTGATGTCCGTTTTCAAGACTTCACACCATTGGCTGCATCAGCAGGACCAACTTTAGATGAAGCTTTTCCAATAACGTTGAGCAACCCGGTTTTATCCAAAAATCGATTGCTGAACGTACCACCCAACTGGGCGAAGGCTATGCAAACACAGGCGTTTGGGACATGATCACCGTAAACGAAACAGGTCGAGACAAAGGCCGATATTTGTTTACTGTCTTTGAAACAGGAAGTGCGGGCGTACAACGCCAAGATTTACGGACTGGCAAAACAGAAACTATTTGGCAAAGCCCTGGCGTTGCCCCGGCAGCTAACTCACACGTTGCTTTTGATGCGTCTTACTGGACACCGTGGGGTACTTTCATTACGGCCGAAGAATCTTGGGATCCAAACCCAAGCGTTGAGCAACAAACCTTCGGACGTCTTTTTGAATTGAAAAACCCAACCAAAGCGCCTGGCATTAAAGTTGGCGAAAGCAATAGTGCCGCTAATTTCGTCCACCAAAATGTTATTCCTCGTACCGCACATGAAGGCATTCAATTCGATGCTACTGGTAATATGTACTTTATCGACGAATTAAACGGCGGTTGTATCTATAAATACACCTCTGCCGCCAATATGCTGGATGTTAAAAGGGGCAAAGCCGATTATTTTGCAGCCGGAACAACTTACGTACTTCGTGTAGGCGACGGGTTAACTCCTAACGCAACCGGTGCTTATGAATGGGTTGCCATTACCGACGCAACCGGCGCAGCCTTGCCTGGCGCGGTAACAATCACCGATTTAAATGGTATTACTTCGGTTGACGCGACCACAACCACAGATACTGCTGAGTTTAAAGGAACTGATTACCAACGTCCGGAAGACCTGCAAATCCAAAACGTACGTGGCAAGCAATACCTTTATGTTGCAACAACAACTGCAGAAGTCTATCGCTTGGATTTGAGCGCCAAAACAATCAGTGTTTTTGCTAACCAAAATACAACTGATTTGGCATCTGGCGCAGCTGTAGGAACTGCGTTAAGAAGTCCTGATAACTTAGCCCTCGACAAAAATGGTAACATTTACGTTGTTGAAGACCGCGCAGGTGGCAGTGACGACGACATCTGGTTCGCCAAAGACCGCAACAAAGACGGCGATTTGACCGACGTGGGCGAAGGTTTAGGCCGCTGGGCTTCTAACGGAACTGTCGGCTCTGAGTTCACCGGTTTGTATTTCGATCCGTTCAACAAACGCCGCGCTTGGGTTAATATACAGCACCCTGCCAGCGGCAATGATCGGACCATCGAAATTACGCTCTCTGATGATGAATAGCATAATTTTCCTCGATACAAAATTGGCTGAATAGTCAATAAAACCCCATAAAAATATAGCGATTAGAGCCGTGAAAACAAACCGTTTTCACGGCTTTTTTGTGTAGGAAATAAATAAGATCATCGCTGACATCCCGTAAATATTTAACCCCGACTCATGACATGACACCCAGAATAATACCAAACAATTGAGCGACCAAACCTGAGTGATGAGCAACCATGTAAATGGAACTCGTTCGCATGACTCATCCAATAGGTTAGCTTTTCAATAGGTTAAGGTATTTCACATCATCCGATATGCTGTGCTCAAGAAATTCTAGTGCGTAGGTCGGAAAAAACTTTCATCCTTAAAAGAGCATCTTAAGGTTGCAAAAAATTGTTAACTGTTTGAAATTAAGCGGCAAGGAGGCGCTTATGGCAGAACAGATCATTCACCCTTTGGGTGAACCCGAACCGAAGGCATTAATTCCGTATGCTGAACCTGTCAGGGTAGAAACATTTGGCGGCAGGATCCATGTGGAATGGGATCCACAAGCATCGGTGACGGCGATGGGGCAATTGCCCTTTTTCATAGAATTTTTGCACATCAGCGGATTGTTTGGAGATTGGGTGTCACGATGCCCTTTACGCTGGGTTAGCCCCAACGCCCCGAGAAAACGCAATGTGCTGGGGACGCTATTGCTTTCAGTGTTGTCAGGGCACAAACGCTATGCCCATATCAATGGCTTG